>JBILMF010000200.1:0-4029 GCA_044375655.1 Steroidobacteraceae bacterium
CTGAGCACGGTCGCGAAGACCGGCCGGCGGACGCAGAACTCCGACAAGCTCACGCGCGCGGCTCCGCGGCGACGCTACCGCCGTTGCGGATGCGCTGGGTGCCCTCGACGATCACCGACTCGTTGCCGGTGAGGCCGTCGATGATCGCGACGCTGCCCGGCTCGCGGCCGCCGATACGCACCTCGCGCTGCACGGCCTTGCCGTCCTCGACCACGAACACGAAGTTGCGGCCTTCTTCGGGCACCAGCGCTTCCTCGGGGATCAGCAGCGTGTCCACCGGTTTGCCGCGCAGGCGTACGCCCATGAAGAGACCCGGCCGCAACGCACCGTCGGCGTTCGGCAGTTCCGCACGTACCGCAAGCGCCCGCGTCACCGGGTCGATGCGCGAGTCGATGGTGGTGACGCGGCCCGAGAACACACGCTCGCCGAGTCCGTCCGCACGCGCCTCGACCTCCAGGCCGGGGGCGAGATCCGCGAGGAATGCCTGCGGCACCGTGAACTCGAGCTTGATCACCGAGGAATCGTCGAGGGTAGTGATCACCGTGCCCGGGTTGACCAGACCACCGAGGCTCACGCGGCGGAACCCGGTCCGCCCGGCGAAAGGTGCGCGGATCACGGTGTCGGCAAGCCGTGCGCGTGCCGCAACCAGCCGTGACTCCGCGGTCTTCACCGCGGTCTCGAGCTGGTCGAGCTGCGCCCTCGACAGTGCCTGGGTCACCGACAGGTCGCGCCCGCGGTTGAACTGGTTGCGCGCCTCTGCGAGGGTCGCCTCGGCTTCGGTGACTGCGGCGGCCGCCTGCGCGCGGTCGAGCTCCACCAGCACAGTACCCGCGGCGACCCGCTGGCCCTCGGCGAAGCGGATCGCCGTGATCGTATTGGCGGACTTCGAGGTGATCTCGACCGATTCACGCGCGAGAGCCGTGCCCACCGCCTCGATGACCGGACCGAACGGCCGACGCTCGACCTTCGCGGTGATCACCTTCGGTGGCGGCGCACCGTTGCGCCCGCCGCCGCGTTCGCCGGATGCCGGACCGCTGTTGCCGCCGCCACAGCCCGTGGCAACTGCGGCCACAACCAGCAGCGCCACCGACAGCCGACGGACGTAATGGGGGGCAGGACGGGGTGATCGGCTCATCGGGGGCATCACCAGGGGGCGAGGGTGTGGGGAAGCGTGGATGTCGGCGGCCGGACGTCGGACGGGACCGGTGCCCGTGCCCGTGCCCGTGCCCGTGCCCGTGCCCGTGCCGGGGCGACGATTCTACCCGAAGCTCTCCGGCCGCGGCGCCCGCCGGCGACTCAGCGGGTTTCTTCGAGCAGCCGCACGAATCCTGCGGTCCAGCGCTCCAGGCCCTGTCGGACCGCGGTGCGGTTGCTTATTTCATTGGCGGTCACCAGCTGTCCGGTTCCCTGGTCGCGATGCCGATCGCGCATACGCACCACGGGATCGCCGAGTCGGGCCTGCCGCAGTTCCAGCTCCAGCGACATCTCGCCGGCCTCGTACACGAAGATCTGACGGGGATCGGCGCCCTCGCGCTGCGGCGCATTCAGGTACACATCGAAGATTCGCAGCCCGAGCCGCAGATCACCGCCAGCGGACTCCTCCGTCACCTCGTACCCCGCGGACTGCAGTGCTGCGGCAAATGCTGAACGCGCCTGCGTCGCGATCTGCCGGCGGATATCTTCGACCTCCGCCGCGCTGAGGCCGAAGCGGCCGAAAGCGCGCGGCTCCCAAAGATTGCTGAACTCCACCATGACCGGGTCGATCCCCACCCGGGCCGTACGCGGCAGCGCACTGCCCGGGCGGTACATGGCCTGATCGATGCCGTCGATACGGACCGTGACCATCCCGGCCGGCGCTGCAGTCGATGATGGGTCGGCGGACTGCGCCGCAAGCGGCGGGGTGCCGCCGAGCAGGGCGAGCCCGAGGACGAACAGCGCGCCGACGGCCATCCGCCACAGCGGTGTCGCTGGTGCGCGGCCGTCGACGATGTTGCTGGGGCATGAGCTGCTGTGGGCGTTTGTCATGGTGGTCACCGATGGCTGCGGTTTGCCGCCTTGCAGTATCGGATCACACCACCCGCTGCCGGGTTCCGCCACTGCGCCACGCGACGATGTTCGCCGCCATCTCCTCGAGACAGCGTTGCCGCGCCTCGCGCGCTCCCCAGGCGATGTGCGGGGTGACCACCAGATTCGGCAGATCGGGCGCGAACAGCGGGCTGCCGTCGACCGGCGGCTCCTGGGGCAGCACGTCGATGGCCGCGCCGCCGATGCGCTGCTCGCGCAGGGCCGCGGCGAGCGCTTCGATGTCGATCAGCGCGCCACGGGCAGTGTTGATGAGGATTGCATCGGGCTTCATCAGCCCGAGACGCCGCGCATCGATCATCCCGGTGGTGGTTGCGGTCAGCGGACAGTGCAGAGTGACCACATCGGCGACACGCAGCAGTTCATCGAGATCGAGACGGCCGGCCACCGGCTCGCCGCCGGGACGGTTGGCGACCAGCACCCGCATGCCGAGGGCGCTTGCGCAGGCCGCGGCGACGCCACGCCCGAGCACGCCCCAGCCGACCACGCCGAGCGTCAGGCCGCACAACTCGCGGATCGGGTGACGCAGGATGGTGAACTGCCGCTCGCGGCCCCAGGTGCCGTCGACGGCCTCCCGTGCGTAGGCGGGGAACTTGTGCGTCAGCAGCAGCAGTACGCCGAGCACGTGCTGCACCACGGAGGTCGTGCAGTAGTCGGTGATGTTGCACACCGCGATACCGCGCTCGCGGGCCGCTTCGAGATCGACGTTGTTGGTGCCGGTGGCCGACAGTGCGATGCAGCGCAGCGCCGCCGCACCCTCGATGATGGTGCGGTCGAGGCGCAGCTTGTTGGTCATGACGATCGCATGGCCGGCGATCTGATCGGCAACCTGCTCCTGGGGCGTTGACGCCAGCAGCTCCAGTCCGGGGGCCGCTTCCTGCAGGGCACTGACGTCGAGATCGCCGTTGCTGACGGTGGCGAAGTCGAGGAATACGGATTTCATTGATACTGGATCCTCTGGATCGGCGGGCACCGCGCGCGGCCGCCCGCCTGATGTTCAGAACACGAGCCGCATCAGGGTCTCGGCGATGCAGGCAGGCTTGGTTGCGCCTTCGACCTCTGCGGTGTATTGCTCGGTGATCTGCAGCACGTTGGGCGCCACCTGCTCGACCGCGAGCAGCGTAAAGCGGCCACGGATCCGCGCGCCGACACGCACTGCATTCGGGAAACGCAGCTTGTTGAGCCCGTAGTTGATGACATTGACCACACCGGGAGCGATTGGCCGTGATACGTCAACGAGGCCGCGCAGCGGCACGCTCAGCGACAGCGTGAGGTAGCCGTGGGCGATCGGCGCGCCGTAGGGTGACTCGCTGGCTGCGCGCGCGGCGTCGAGGTGGATCCACTGATGGTCGTCGGTGGCATCTGCAAACGTGTTGATCCGATCCTGGTTGATGGTCAGCCAGTCGCTGACGTGCACCTCCTGGCCGATGCGGGTTTGCAGAGCGTGAAGTGCGCGGGTGGCGGTATCGGTCATGTTGCGGGTTCCGTACTGGGCTGCGGGAGGTTGTGACGGCCGGCAGCGGGCATCTTGCAGGCGTCGCGGATGCGCAACTGCAGGGCCTTTGCCGAGCCTTCGTCGACGTAGGGTACATGCAGTGCGCGCGACAGCAGAGTGCCCTGCGCATCGATGCAGAAGCCCGCCGTGCCTTCGCGCCGGTCGCGCGGCGACCGGCGCAGCACCGTCGCCTGTGCGCGGCGCTCGTACACGACTACCCAGCGCCGGGTGCCGACGCCGCTGCGCCATGCAAGCACGCCGCAGCCGGCGGCGAATGCGGCCGTGCGGGCCCAGCGCCGGGCATGCCAGCCGCTGGCGGCGAGCAGCAGCACGAACGGCAGGGCAGCTGCCATCCAGGTTGCTGCGCCGAAGCTTCCGGGTGGCGGCAGGAACAGCATGCCGACCGCGATCGCGGACGATACCGGCAACACCCACAGCAGCGACTGTTGCCA
>JBILMF010000201.1:0-4027 GCA_044375655.1 Steroidobacteraceae bacterium
TCTGCAGCAGCTCCGGCGCCTCGCGCGACCAGCGACGGATGTTGCGGATCGCACCGAGCACCTCGCCGCGTGCCACCGCCAGACGCCCGGTATCGCGCGACAGCGCGGCGATCACGGTGTCCTGCGAGGCCTCGAAGGCGTCGGCCCAGCGGGCGAGCGCGGCGGCACGGCCGGCGGCACCCTGTGCCCGCCAAGCCGGCTGCGCGGCGCGCAGTGCGAGCGCCTGCGCGGCCAGCTCTCCGGCAGTGGCGGCCTCGATGTGCAGGTCGACCGCGCCGGTGCGCGGATCATGTACCGCGATACGGCGACCGACCGCGCTCATCGCGGCCCTCCGCGGGTGAGCCGGATGTGATGGTCGTAGTGATCGCCGCGATAGTAGGCGAGCAAGCGCTCGACGGGCCGCTGCTGCGTATCGAACACCACCAGCCGCACGCGGACCAGCGCTGCACCAACTGGCACGTCGAGCAGACGGCTGAAGCGCGCGTCGGCGAGCGTGGCGCCGATCAGCTGGTCACCCCAGCCGATGTCCACGCCCTTGCGTTCGAGCAGCGTCAACATCGGGTGGGTGTTGAGCTCGGTCGGCGAGAAACGGACCTTGAGATCCGCCGGGATGAAGGTCTCGCAGTAGCCGATCGGCTTGCCGTCGAGCAGGCGTACATGTGCGGCACGCTGCACGCGACTGCCCGGCGCGAGCCGCAGATCACGCGCGGTCTCGGGATCGGCCTCGACCATCTCCACCGTGGCGGCGCTGATCCGCGTGTTTGAGCCGAGCCGCCGCACCTTGCGCAGCAACTGCTCCATGTCACCCTGTACCGGCGCATCGGCAAGATCGTCGGTGACGAACGTGCCGCGACCGGGGTTGCGCACGATCAGGCGCTCGTCGGCGAGCAGCGCCAGCGCCTTGCGCGTCGTGATCCGCGACACGCCGAACATGCGGCAGATCTCGTCCTCTGTCGGCAGCTGGCTGCCGGGGCGGTAGCGCCCCTGGTAGATCCAGTCGCGCATCACCGCGTGGATGTAGAGGTAACGCGGCCCGCGCGGCGCCGCGACGCCCGCCTTGACGGTACGGCGCTGGCTCACGGAACAGGCCGCTGTGGCCGACAGCATGGCTGCACGCTCAGAACCGCTTGCTGACGGTCACCCCGAAATTGCGCCGATCCGGGAAGAAGCCGGCGAAGGCGCGCGAGCTCGCGGTGTAGGGACCGGCGCCGTCGTCATCGCGGAACGCCACCGAACGCAGGATGGTGGTCGGCGTGTCGTCGTCGGTCACGTTGCGGCCCCACAGCGTCACGTCCCAGCTCTCCGCCGACAAGGTCAGGCGGACATTGACGTTCTCTCGCGGGCCGACCCAGGCGAGGTTGTAGAAGCCCTCGTACTGGCGGCTGAAGCGCACGTAGTCGGCGCGGGCCGACCAGCGCAGGCCGGTGGCGCCGAGCGCATGCCCGAGCGTAAGGCTGCCCGAGAGGTGCTTCTCCGGCTGCGCCGGGATGTCGGTGTCGAGGTTGGCGAAGGTCGCGCCCTGCAAAGACTGGCCGGGACCGCAGTACGGGCTCGGCGCACCGCCGGTCGCACAGATCGGCACCACCTTCGCGGTGCCGTAGGCGAGGATGCCTTCGAGGGCCTCGGTCGCCGAGTTGCTGCGTCCCGACTTCACCTGCGTGTCGCTGTCGGAGTAGGCGATGCGCGCCGACAGCCAGTCACGGATGAGTTCGCCGCTGGCTTCCACCTCGAAGCCGCGGATCGCCGTCTTGCCAAAATTCGCGGTATAGCGGGTGATGACGGGCACGCCGCCGCACTCGCCGGGCAGGCAGATGCCGGAGGACTCCTGGTTCGTCCAGTCGATGTCGAAGGCGGCAGCGAGCAGCGTCAGCCGGCCGTCGAAAAACCGGCCCTTGAAGCCGAGCTCCGTGCTGCGCGCCTCCTCTTCCTTCGTGAAGCGCAGCTGCGGCGGCAGTTCGGCCGCGGTGTTGATGGTGATCGGCTTGCTGCCTTTGGCGTAGACCGCATACACCATCGTGTCGTCGGTGAGCTTGAAGTCGATGGTGGCACGCGGCAGGAAACTCGTGGTCTCGGCGGCGGCATTCAGGCCGTTGACCGGGTTGCGGTACTGCACCTTGTCCTTCTGCCAGCGGCCCTCAGCGGATAACGAGAGCCGCGGCGTGACGTCGTACTCGAGCCGGCCGTAGACGGCGTTGTTGGTGGCGCTCAAGGTGCCCGCATTGGCCGCTGGCGCCGGCAGGCGGTAGGTGGCGACCTCGCTGCGCTCGTTGTCAAAGTAATACACGCCGGCGAGCCAGCCGAACGGGCCGTCGGTGTTGCCGAGCAGCCGGAACTCCTGGCTCTTGTCCTTGAAGGTGAACTGGCGGTCGAAGGTGATCGCCGGCAGACCAACCGACGCCGCATAGGTGACCGCGGCGCGATAGGTGAGATCGAAGCCGTCGCGCTGCTTCTCGTCGGTGTAGGCGGAGATCGAGCTCAGGGTAGCGAAGCCGGCGTCCCACTCGACACTGAGCGAGGTGCGGGTCGCGGTGCGGTCGAGGCCCGCCTCGCCGTCGGCCGCGGTGTAGCGGCCGTTGAAACCCGCCGGGATCGTGGCGTTCGCGGCGGCGAGGGAAATCTGGCCCGGAGACACCCGCAGGGCACCGCAATAGTAGAGCTGCAGCGTCGGCCGGGCGCTGCGCGGATCGGCGAGGCAGTTGTTGTTGAGCGGACCCTGCAGGGCGACGGCGACCATGTCGTCGCTGTCGTCGGTATAGACCGTGCGCAGGTAGACGCTCAGCGACTCGGAAGGCTGCCAGCGCAGCCCCGCGGTCGCGTTGGTGCTGCCCTGGCCGCCGATATTGTCGCGGCCGTCGAAGTTGTTGCGGTACATGCCGTCGACTTCGAAGCTGCGGGCACCGACGATGAACGACAGGGTGTCGGTCAGCGGCCCGGTCATGCTGGCGGCGACTTCGCCGCGTCCGTACTCGCCGATGGTGACGTCGACCTTGGCGCTGAAGTCGTCGTCGGGCTTGCGGGTGATGTAGTTGATGGCGCCGCTCAGCGTCGAGCGGCCGAACAGCGCGCTCTGCGGCCCCTTGAGGATCTCGACGCGCTCGAGGTTGGAGAGCTCGACACTCTGCGCGGAGGACGAGCCGACGAACACGCCGTCGACGTAGACGCCAACGTAGCCCTGGGTCGGCAACACCGTGTTGATGCCGCGTATGGCGATGCGATCGCCGCTGCGCCCCTGCGAGGAGCTGATGAAGAGTCCCGGCGTGCTCTCGGCGATGTCGCGGATGCTGGTGGCGCCAGCGGCGGCGAGATCGGCGGCGGTGTAGGCGGAAATGGTCAGCGGCACGTCGATCAGCCGTTCCTCGACCTTGCGCGCGGTCACCACCACTTCCTCGATTTCGTTGGCAGCAGACGCCTCCGCCCGGGCCCCTGTGGGTGCAATCGCCATGGTCAGGCCAAGCGCGCCGGCCGTGGTCAACGCTGGGAGTTTGTTCATGTCGTCCCTCCTTTTATTGGTGGCCGCGGTACGAGTCCGGGTTTCGCGCCGCAGGCACCCGAGTTTTCCAATCCGTCCCTTCTATGTATCATCGATATAACAATCTCGCCCGCAAGGTCAAGTCCGCAGTGCCGCGCATCCGGACCATGATCGCCACGCCTGGAGCAACACCCATGCCCATGCCCGCCTCCGAAACCGTGCGAACGCCAAGCCGCCCTTTCTTTGCCACCGCAGCCGCACTGCTGCTCGTCGCACTGCCGCTGCTCGCTTTCCCGGCCACGCTGGTACGTGGCATCGGCAGCGAGCCGGAAAGTTTCGATCCACACAAGGCGGTGGGTACTTCGGCCTCGGTGGTGATCTACGACCTGTTCGAAGGTCTGGTCACCGTCGATGCCGGCGGCGAAGCGGCACCGGGCGCCGCGGAGAGCTGGAGCACCAACGCTGACCGCTCGGTCTACACCTTCAGGTTGCGGCCCAACCTCGAGTGGTCGGATGGCACGCCGCTCACGGCGGCGGATTTCGTCTACTCGATGCGCC
>JBILMF010000202.1:0-4025 GCA_044375655.1 Steroidobacteraceae bacterium
CCAGGCATCGATGACGATGTCTTGCGAGGCAGAAAAGAAAGCCACCACGACAGCGAGGATCGCGAACGGCGCAAGCCCCTGCTCGGGGCCGTGGGTCGCCATCGCGGCGAGCGCTGCCGCCAGTGCCAGCTGGAACACCAGGATCCAGCCGCGGCGGCGTCCGAGAAACGGCATGGTGTAGCGGTCGAGCAGCGGGGCCCACGCGGGCTTGAGCGTGTAGGCAAGCCCCACCAGCGACAACCAGCCGATGGTGGTGTTCGAGATCGCGGCGTCCTTGAGCCAGGCCTGCATTGTCGATTCGGTGAGGTTGAAGGGCAGTCCGGAGGCGACCCCCATGACCAGCACCGCGCCGAGCCGCGGACTCGTGAGCAGGTCGCGCAGCCGCGGCTTCGCCGGCGGCTGACTGCCGGGCGCGGACTGACCATCGGCCGGCGTCCCGCTGCCGCTCATGCGCGCAGATCGTAGTCGATGATCAGCGGCGCATGATCGGAAAAGCGGCTTGCCTTGTGGATGTGCGCGCGCCGCGCGGCACCGGCGAGTCCGCGGCTCGCCACCTGGTAATCGATGCGCCAGCCGACATTCTTTGACCACGCCTGGCCACGGTTCGACCACCAGGTGTACTCGCCGGGCTGGTCGTTGACCTCGCGGAAGGCGTCCAGGTAGCCGGCGTCACCGAAGAGCTCGTCCATCCACGCGCGCTCCTCGGGCAGGAATCCGGAGTTCTTCTGGTTGGACTTCCAGTTCCGCAGGTCGATCTGCCGGTGCGCGATGTTCCAGTCGCCGCAAAGGATGTACTGCCGGCGGCGGCGGCGCAGCCGCCGCAGGAAGGGCATGAACGCCTCGAGGAAACGGAACTTCGAGGCCTGCCGCTCCGGTCCCGAGGACCCGGACGGCAGGTAAAGCGACACGACCGCGAGCTCAGCGAAGCGCGCCTCCAAATAGCGCGCCTCGCGGTCGAACTCGTCGACGCCGAAACCGCGGATCACCTCATCCGGCTTGCGACGGCAGTAGAGCGCGGTGCCCGAGTACCCGGGGCGCTCCGCATCGAAGAAGAAGCGGTGGTAACCGGGCAGCTCGACGTCGTGGCCGGTCAGCTGCGACTCCCGTGCCTTGGTCTCCTGCAGGCAAACGACATCGGCATCCTGCCCGCGCAACCACTCGAACGCGCCCTTGCCCGCTGCCGAGCGGATGCCATTCGCGTTCAAGGTGATGATGCGCACCGCGATATGATAGCCCCATGCAACCCCATCAACGCAGGTTCATCGACCTCGCGCTCGCCCGTTCCGCGCTGCGCTTCGGGCGCTTCACGCTCAAGTCGGGGCGCGAAAGCCCGTACTTCTTCAACGCCGGACTGTTCGACGACGGCGAAGCGCTCGGCGTCCTCGGCGAGTGCTACGCCGCGGCGCTGCAAGCCTCGGACACGGACTTCGACATGCTCTTCGGTCCGGCCTACAAGGGCATCCCGCTGGTCACTGCCACCGCGGTCGCACTGGCCGAGCGGCATGGACGCAACGTCCCTTGGGCCTTCAACCGCAAGGAAGCGAAGGCCCACGGCGAGGGCGGACAGATGGTGGGTCGCCCGCTCGCCGGCAAGGTGGTGATCGTCGACGACGTCATCACGGCCGGCACGGCCATTCGCGAATCCGTCGATCTCATCCGCCGCGCCGGCGCCGAACCGGTGGCGGTGCTGCTGGCCCTTGATCGGCAGGAGCGCGGTCAGGGCGAGCGCTCGGCTGTGCAGGAGGTGGAGCAGGAGTTCGGCCTGCGCTGTGTCAGCCTGCTGACCCTTGGCGATCTCATCGACATGCTTTCAGGCGCCGATACCGGCGCTGCCACCCTGCCGGTCGAACACCTGCAGGCCCTGCGCGAGTATCGCGCCCGTTACGGAATCCGCACATGACCTCACTGCAACTTGCCGACCCCTCCCTGCTGCGCGAGGCAGCCTTCATCGACGGCCAATGGTGTGCAGCCGACGACGGAGCGCGCCTGCGCATCCTCAATCCGGCCAACGGCTCGCTGGTCGGCGAGGTACCGCTGATGCGCAGCGGCGAAACACGGCGCGCCATCGAAGCTGCCGCGCGCGCGCAAACGGTCTGGGCGCGCATGACCGCACGGGAACGGGCTGCGATCCTCCGTCGCTTCGCCGACCTGATGCTCGCCAACACCGCCGATCTGGCGATCATCATGACCGCGGAGCAGGGCAAGCCGCTCGCCGAGGCCAAGGGCGAGATCGCTTACGCCGCTTCGTTCATCGAGTGGTTCGCCGAGGAGGGCAAGCGCCTCTACGGTGAAGTCATCCCGACATTCCGCAACGACTCGCGGCTGCTGGTCCTGCGGCAGCCGGTCGGTGTGGCCGCGGCCATCACGCCGTGGAACTTCCCGGCGGCGATGATCACCCGCAAGCTTGGCCCCGCACTCGCCGCCGGATGCACCTTCGTCTGCAAGCCAGCGCCGCAGACGCCGTTCTCGGCGCTTGCGCTGGCCGAACTTGCGACTCGTGCCGGTCTCCCCGCCGGGGTATTCAATGTAGTTCCGGGCGATGCCGAGACTATCGGCGGTGAACTCACCGGCAATCCGCTCGTACGCAAACTGAGCTTCACGGGTTCCACCGCGGTCGGCAAGAAGCTGCTCGCGCAATGTGCCGGCACCGTGAAGAAGGTGTCGATGGAACTCGGCGGCAACGCCCCCTTCATCGTTTTCGACGACGCCGATATCGACGCCGCCGTGCAGGGGGCGATCGCCAGCAAGTACCGCAACACCGGACAGACCTGCGTCTGCGCCAATCGGCTGTACGTGCAATCGGGCATCTATGAGGAGTTCGCGCAGCGGCTGGTCAAGGCGGTCGCCACCCTGCGCGTCGGCGACGGCCTCGCCGGCCCGACCGAGCAGGGACCGCTGATCGACGCGCGGGCGCGCGCCAAGGTCGAGTCGCACATCGATGATGCAGTCACCAAGGGGGCGCGTGTCGCCTGCGGCGGCAAGCAGCATGCCCTAGGCGGCAATTTCTTCGAACCGACCGTGCTGCTGGACGTCACGCCAGCGATGCGCGTCGCCCGCGAGGAAACCTTCGGCCCGGTCGCACCGCTGTTCCGCTTCGACACCGAGGAGGAAGTCGTGCGCATGGCGAACGACACGGAGTTCGGCCTCGCCGCCTACTTCTACACTCGCGATCTCGCACGCAGCTGGCGCATGCAGGAAGCCCTCGAGTACGGCATCGTCGCCGTCAACACGGGAATCTTCTCCACCGAGGTCGCGCCGTTCGGCGGCGTCAAGGAATCCGGTCTCGGTCGCGAGGGCTCGCGCCACGGTATCGAGGAGTACACCGAACTGAAGTACGTCTGCGTGGGTGGCCTCGGCTCGTGACCGCTACGCAGGACGACGCGGCGACCGGGGAGACTGACGCCGGTACGCCGCGCGGCCTGTTCACGCTGCTGGCGGCCTGCAGCGCCCTCGGCCCGGTATCGACGCTGCTGCTGATCGCGGCGCTGCCGTCCATCCGCGACGAGTTCGGCGCCTCGACTGCCGCTACCCAAGCGGTGATCAGCGTGTTCCTGTTCACCTTCGCCGCCGGCATCCCGCTCGCCGGCCCGCTCTCGGACCGCTATGGCCGGCGCCCGCTGCTGTTGGGCGGTCTCGGGGTCTTCATCATCGGATCGGTACTCGCCTATTTCGCGCCGACCCTTGAGCTCGTGGTGGTCGCGCGCATCATTCAGGCAGCAGGCTGTGCGGCGACGACCACCGTGTCACGCGCAGTGCTCGGCGACATCTACCCGGACTGGCGGCTCGCGCGCGCGCTAGCCAATCTGACGCTGATTATGATGATCGGTACTTCGCTGTCACCTTATGTCGGCGGGCTGCTCGCTGAGCGTGCGGGCTGGCACGCGCCTTTCCTGCTGCTACTCACTCTCTCCGGCATGATCGGCCTGGTCGCCTTGCGGGCCTTGCCCGAAACACGGGTGGCGCACTCCGGCTCGATGTCCCTGGCAGCGGTAGGCCGCGCATCGGTGGATGTGCTGCGCAACCGC
>JBILMF010000069.1:0-14993 GCA_044375655.1 Steroidobacteraceae bacterium
GGAGTTCCGCCTCGTCTCCCAGGGCGAGGGGCCATGGAACTGGACGGTGGGTGCCTACTACCAGGACGCCGAGCTCAACTACGACACGCTGCAGTTGCTCAAGGGTATCGCCGACTGGTCGGAACTGCAGGGCACCGGTGGACGCCGCTTTCGCAACTTCGGCGACGCCCAGCAGGCCTTTGGACTGCTGCGTCCGAGCCAGATCCAGCCGAAGGATATGGCCACACGCTATGCGCGCAGGGTTTCCTTCGAGGACAAGGCGCTGTTCGGCGAGGTGACCTACAACATCAATGACGCATGGTCGGTGAAGGCCGGCGTGCGCGCGTTCCGACAGGAGAACTCGCAGGATCTGCTCGCCGAGCTGCCGTACTTCGGGCCTCTGGTGGCCTCGGACGGCAACATCTTTGGACGCAACCGCGATATCGTGTCGGGGTCCTTCAGCGATCAGGTCTTCAAGCTCAACACTTCGTACAAGCTGTCGGAGGACACGCTGCTCTATCTGACGGCGGCCGAGGGCTTCCGTGCAGGTGGCGCGAACTCCTATCCCGTGGGCACCTGCCTGTTCTGCGATCCAGCCACATTCCTCAGCTACGCCCCGGACACCGCGACGAACTACGAGCTCGGCATCAAGGGCAGACTGTCGGACTCGCTGCAGTACACATTAGCCGCCTACCGCATCGACTGGGAGGACATCCAGTTCGAGACGGCAGCTTCCGCAACCACTGCAATCATCGTCAACGGCGGCGAGGCGCGTTCCCAAGGCCTGGAGCTCGAAGTCGCATGGGCTGCCGGGGTCAACACGATGTTGACGGCCGGCTACAGCTACACGGATGCGGAGCTGACGCAGGACGTGTTGTTGCCCGTCGGCGGGCAGCTCGCCCCGGGGGCAGGTTTCAAGGGCGATCGCCTGCCCGGCGTCTCGGAGCATCAGTTCTCGACGTCGTTCGACCAGCGATGGCCGATCGGCGGGGAGCGTGCGATCCTTCTGCATCTCGATGCAGCGTACCGCGGGGACTTCCCCAACCGCCTGTCCACGCGCGCAGCGAATTACCGGATCTTCGACGGCTTCTGGGTCGTCAACGCCTTTGTCGGTGTGGAACTCAGCGAAAAGATGCAAGTGCAGCTCTACGCCCGCAACCTGACCGACGAACAGGGTATCTCGGCGTACGCTTTGCCGAACCTCGTCGGTCCCTCCGGGACGCCGGGTCCGGAGTTTGCGTCGGAGTCGATGCGTCGTCCCCGGACCATGGGCCTGAGGGTGACCTGGCAGTTCTGATCGGCCGCTCCGCCCGTGCCCCGGCGTAACATAGGCGCCGGGGCATGGACAGGCAGCCGAACATCGACGCCGCCCGGGCGTTTCGGGCGCTGCAGGGGGGCGATCTGCGGGCCGCGCGCGCGCATGTGCTCCGTGCCGCCTCGCGCGAGCCTGGGCGGCCGGACGTGGCGCTGCTCGAGGCACAGATCCTGCATCGCTGCGGCGACGGGGAGCAGGCCTGTGCGGCGCTGGAGAGAGCGCGCCTCGCTGCGCGCCATGACGCCGCAACGCAGCACGCGGTCGGCTCGCTGTACAGTCTCATGGGCGTCTACGAGCAGGCGCTGGTGGCGGCATCGTGCGCCGTCGAACTCGATCCGGCGCAGGCCCAGTACCAGTTCAACCGCGCCGCGCTGCTGCGCTTCCTCGGGCGCATAGAGGAGGCCGAGGCGGCATACGATCGCGCGCTCGAACTCGATCCAAACGACCACGAGGCCTGGCTGAACCGCAGCGAGTTGCGTCGACAGACGCTGCAGCGCAACCACATTCCCGCGCTCGAGGCGTTGGCGACGCGCCGCTTCTCGCACCCACGCAGCGAAGTCTTCGTCCGCTACGCGCTTGCCAAGGAACTGGAGGATGTCGGTCGCTATGCCGAGTCCTTCGTACACCTGCGTGCCGGCGCCGCACTCCGCCGTCGGCACATCGACTACGACCTCGAGCGCGACCTGCGCACCGTTGAGCTGATCATCGAAGCCTTTCCCGCTTCGCGGCTGCGGGCGCTACGGGTGGCGGAGCCCGTCGACCGGCCGATCTTCGTGGTCGGATTGCCGCGCTCGGGTACGACGCTGGTGGAGCGTATCCTTGGCAGTCATCCCGAGGTGCACAGTGCGGGAGAGCTGCAGGCGTTTCCGGAAGCTCTGGTTGCGGCGGTCGAGCGCCTGGCCGGGCGCGGCGGCCTGTCACGCGAGGACATGGTGAGCACGGCCGCAAAGGTGGATCTGCGCGCGGTCGGCGCAGATTATCTGGCGCGTTGCGCCAAGGTCGCCGCGCCGCGTCCGCGCTTCGTCGACAAGCTACCGCACAATTATCTTTATTGCGGTCTCATCCAGGAGGCGATCCCGGGCGCGCGCATCGTGCACCTCGTCCGCCATCCGATGGCGAGTTGCTACGCGATGTACAAGGCGCTGTTCCGCCAAGGCTATCCCTTCTCCTACGATCTCGGCGAACTCGCGCGGTTCTATGCCGGCTACCGGCGGTTGATGGATCACTGGCGCACGCAGATGCCGAACGTAATCCATGACGTTCGCTACGAGGATCTGGTCCGCTCGCCGCGCGAAGTCACCGAGGAGCTGCTCGCCTTCTGTGGGCTCGATTGGCATGAGGGCTGCCTCGAGTTCCACGCCAATCCAGCGCCGAGCACGACCGCGAGCGCGGCGCAGGTGCGGCGACCGCTTTACTCCAGTTCGGTCGATCTCTGGCAGCACTACCGGGCCGAGCTTGCCCCGATGGAGGCCGGATTGCGAGCCTGCGGCATCGATCCGGAGAGCTGACGCACGCCGGGTCCGTGCGGCTGGCGCGACGCCGGGCACAGCCTCAGGCGGTGGCGTCCTCGATATCGAGCGCAGCCAGTGCGCGGCGCAGGATCTTGCCGGTGCTGGTCTTGGGAAGGTCGACCACAAACTGCACGCGACGCGGCATTTTGTAGGCAGCGAGCTGCCCGCGACAGTGCTCCAAGATCTGCTCCGCGGTGGCGCTGGCGCCAACGCGCAGCACGATGTACGCCTTGGCGAGCTCACCCTTGGCGGCGTCCGGCACTCGGCCGACGGCCACCATGGCCACGGCCGGGTGCGCTGCGATCACACGTTCGAGTTCCGCCGGATAGACGTTGTAGCCGCCGGTAAGGATCATGTCTTTCTTGCGGTCGACGATGCAGACGTAACCGTCATCGTCCCTGTAGGCGAGATCGCCGGTGTGCAGCCACCCATCGGCGTCGATCGTCTCGGCGGTGGCCTGCGGATTGTTGAAGTATCCCTTCATCACCAAAGGCCCGCGGATGCACAACTCGCCGACTTCGCCGCCCGGTAGCACGCGACCCCCATCATCGGCAGCGACGATCCGCGTCTCCATATGCGGCAGCGCTACGCCGATGGAGCCGGGCTTCGGTGCCGCGAGCGACGCGTGCGTTGTACCGAGACCGCCCAGTTCGGTCATGCCCCACAACTCGATGAGCGGACAGCCGAAGCGCTGCTCGACCTCCTGCATCTTCGCCAGCGGCATCGTCTGTCCCCCAACCGTGCAGCGGGTCAGGCTCGACAGGTCGTGGCGCTGCAGTTCCGGGTAGGCGAGCAGGTAGTGGTACATCGTGGGCACACCCTCGAACATCGTCGCCTTGTAGCGCTGGATGTCGGCGAGGATGGCGGCTTCCTTGAACTGGGGATGTACCACCAGTGTCATTCCCGTCAGCACCCCGGCGTTGAGGATCGCCGCGCCGTAAACGTGCGGCAACGGCAGTGCTGTCACCACCGTATCGGTGCTCGAGCGGGCGTGCATCTGGGCCGTCAGCGCCGCGTTGAGCAGCAGGCTGCGGTGACTGAGCATCGCACCCTTCGGATGGCCGGTGGTACCGGAGGTGTAGAGGATCGCGGCAAGGTCCGCTGGCGCGACTTCGACCGGGGAAAGCGGATCGGTCTGCGCCGCTGCCACGGCTGCTGCAGTGGTCACGGTACTCAAAGTGCCCTGGCCGGCAAATCCGGAAACCGTGTCGAACCGGGACCCACCTGCGATGAGCAGCTTCGCTCCGCAGTCTGCCGTGGAGAAGGCGACCTCCTGTGGCGACAACAGGAAGTTCAGCGGATTGATGACGAGCCCGGCACGCAGTGCGCCGTAGTAGGCGACGATCCAGTCGATGCCGTTAGGCGCCCAAAGGGTCACGCGATCGCCGGGCTGCAGGCCCTGCTGCGCGAGCCAGCCTGCGGCGCGCCCGACCCGCGCGTCGAGCTCCACGAAAGTGCACTGTTCACCGTCGGCGGCGACGACGGCCAATCTGGCCGCGTAACGTCGCGCGGCATACGCCGGCAGCGACGCGAGCGTAGCGGGCGGCAGCGGCCGCTCGCCGTGCGCATGAGCCGATTCGAATCCGTGGGATTGCTCCGAGCTTGCCATGCTGTCTCCTGTCGCGGCGGACCGGCCCTGAAGCTGCCGCCTCTGTAACGCCCGCGGTGCGTGCGGCTGCCAATGCCGCGCGACGCTACGCCCTGTGTCTGCCGTCGGACCGCGTCATCCGGCAAATCACCTAGGAGTTCGGGCGCCGGCTGCGGCAATCCGTCAAAGATCACTATGCCCGCCGCAGATGCTGCAGAGAAACTGGAATGAGCGTCAAGTTTTGTGTTGACGTCCGCCGCTCTTGCAAGCTAGCGTCGAGCAGGGGGTCCGGGTCGGACCAGCGTGGACGAGAGGTCAACGAATGCCGGCAGGCAGGATCAGCCTGGTGCTCCTCGGGGCGGTCACGGTTGCTGCAGTAGCGCTGCTCTGGAACGTCTTTTTCGTTGCGCCCGACTGGCGCGAGGGTTTCTTCAAGCCCGCGCCGGGCGAGCGCCATGCCCGGCTGGTCAAACTCACGCCCGAGCAGTACCGCAATACGATCAGCGATATCTTCGGATCAGCCATCCGCATCGACGGACGGTTCATTGCCGTCGTTCCCCGCGAGGATGGCCTGCTTGCCGTCGGCAGCAGCAGTGTGAGCTTCACTGCCGCCGGCCTCGAAGCGGCCGATGCGCTCGCGGAGAGCATCGCCGGGCAGGTGTTCTCGCCGCGCATGCGGCCCGTGACCATGCCCTGCAGCCCGCGCGCGCCGGATGCCGCCGATCCGGATTGCGCCCGTGAATTCTTCAGTCGTGTCGGCATGCTGTTGCTGCGAAGGCCGCTCGACGCCGCCGAGGTGGAGGCTATGGTCCGCATCGCCTCGAGCACCGCCGATGCCGGCCGGGACTTCTACTTCGGCATGGAGCTTGCGCTGCAGAACCTGTTGATAGACCCGCAGTTCCTGTTCCGGGTCGAAGAGGGTGTCGCCGCAGGCGATGCTTTCGAGCTCACCGCCTTCGGAAAGGCGTCACGGCTGAGTTTCTTTCTGTGGAACGCGCCGCCGGACGAGGCGCTGCTGGAGGCTGCAAAGCGCGGGGATCTCGACAGCCCCTCGGGGCGCGCGGCACAGGCCGAGCGGATGATGGGTTCCGCGCGCTTCGAGCAGGGCGTGCGCGCCTTCTTCACCGATCTGCTCGGCTTCGAGGGGTTTGCGACGCTCAGCAAGGACGCGGCGCTGTTCCCGAAGTTCACGGCGATCGTGCCGCGTGACGCGCAGGAGCAGACGCTGCGTACGATCGTCGACCATCTGGTGACCCGTAACGGCGACTACCGCGACCTCTTCACGACACGCAGGACCTTCCTTACGCCCACTCTCGGAGCGCTGTACCGCGTGCCGGTCATCGTCGATGTGGAGAATGGCGCTGTCGACCCGTGGGTGCCGCATGAGTTCGCACCCGGCGACAGGCGCGACGGGATCCTCGCCCATGTAAGCTTCCTCGCCCTCAACTCTCATGCGGGCCGCAGTTCGCCTACGCACAGGGGCAAGGCGTTGCGGGAGCAGCTGCTCTGCCAGAAGGTGCCGCCACCGCCAGGCGACGTCGACTTCAGCCTCGTCCAGGACATCAGCAGTCCCCACCTCAAAACGGCGCGTATGCGCCTCGATCTGCACAACGCGCAGCCTGCCTGTTCCGGTTGCCACAAGATCACCGATCCGATTGGGCTCGCGCTCGAGAACTTCGACGCGGCGGGAGAGTTCCGCACCATGGAGAACGGCGCGCTGATAGATGCGAGCGGCGAGCTGCATGGGGTCGAATACGACGGCCCCGCAGGTCTCAGCAGCACCCTGCGCAATGATCCGACGGTGTCCGCGTGTCTCGTGAAGCGGGTGTACGCCTACGCCACCGTTCAACCAACCGGCAGCGCTGATCTCGGCACGCTGGCCGATCTCCAGGAGACCTTTGCCGGCAAAGGTTACCGACTGCGGGATCTCATGCAGGCGATCGCGGCTGACGAGGCGATGTATCGCATCAGCCGGCCGCGGCCGCCGTCCATCGACAGACCCGTGCTCGCGTCACTTCCGCAATCTTCGGGCACCGCGGCGCTCCCCGCAGTACCCGGCTCGTAAGGCAGGCAGGTATGGCAGCCAGATTCGACCTTAAACGCCGCGCAGTGCTGCGCGGCATGCTGGGCGGCGCATCGGTGACCGTGGCGCTGCCACTGCTGGACGCGGCCTTCGACGGCAACGGCGAGGTACTGGCCGCGAGCGGCACGCCGCCGCCAACTTGCTTCGGCACGTGGTTCTGGGGGCTGGGACTCGCGCCGGGATTCTGGGAGCCGGGTGCGACCGGCCCCGGATACCCCCTGAGCCCGCAGTTGCAGGTGTTTCAGCCCGTACGCCACAAGATCAACGTGTTCAGCGGGATGCAGGTGTTCCTCGACGGCAAGGTCAACCAGAACCACTACTCCGGTGCACAGGGCGTGATGACCGGCTACGTTGCACCCACCGGCGCCGGCTACAGCACCAGCCTCGACCAGTTGGTACTCGAGAGGATGGAGCCGCGAACGCGCTTCCGTTCCATCGAGGTGGCCTGCGACGGCGATACGAAATCGACCTGGAGCGCGCGCGGTGATCGCGGCATGAATCCCGCGGAAGTGTCGCCGCTGGCGCTTTACAGGCGGATTTTCGGCCCGGAGTTCGTCGATCCAAACGCGGCCGATTTCAAGCCGGATCCGAAGACGCTGCTGCGCCGCAGTGCGCTTTCCGCGGTGGCGGAACAACGGCAGCAGCTCAACCAGCTCGTCGGCGCTGCCGATCGGGCGAAGCTTGATGAGTTCTTCACGTCAGTCCGTGATCTGGAAAAGAAACTGGACTTCGAGCTGCAGCGCCCGCCGCCGATGGCAGCCTGCTCGATGCCCGACGCCCCGGAGGGCGAGAAGCCCGGCACCGTGGTCGAGGATGCGATGCACCGTCACAACCTCTTCGCCGACTTGCTCGCCCACGCGCTGGCCTGCGGCCAGACCCGCGTTTTCAACCTCAGCATCTCGCAGGGTATGTCGGGGCTGCGCATCGCCGGGGACTCCACCGGCCACCATACCTACACCCACGAGGAGGCGATCGATCCAGTGCTCGGCTACCAGCCGAAGTCGCGCTGGTTCTCCGACCAGAACATGAAGGCCTTCCTGTACATGATCCAGTCGCTGGAGCGGATCCGCGAGGGAAACCGGACCCTGCTCGATCGCAGTCTTGTCTTCGCATTCACCGATCATGGCGAGGCGCGGCTGCACTCCATGAAGCAGTTTCCGCTGTTCACTGCCGGGAGCGGCAACGGGCGCCTGCGCACCGGTTACCACATCAAGGCTGAAGGCGACACTGCGAGCCGCCTGCCGCTGACGGTGCTGCACGCGCTCGGCTTGCCGGTGGACGCATGGGGCCGGGAGTCCAACCGGACCGCCAAGCCGTTCTCCGAGCTGCTGGCCTGATCTTTGGCGTGCCGGCTTCCGTAATGCGTCGTATCGACCATGGTTTCGTGCTGCGGACAGGCGCCCTGGCGGCGATCTCCTTGCTCGTCGCCTGTTCCGGGCCACAGGTTGCAGGACCGGCTTCGCCGCCGGTGGCGACGCCGCCGGGAATCACCAAGGTGGACGTGGTCTACGAGCTGTTGTTCTCGCAGCCCGAGTACCAGTGGACCCGGCTCGGCGACGCACAAGGCCGCACCGTGTTCCATTTCGCGGCGGAACGGAGCGACCGGACACCCTGCGTGGGTGACTGCGCCAAGGAGTTTCCGCCATTGCTCGCGCCGTCCGGCGCACAGGCGCGAGAGCCATGGGGACTTGTTGACCAAAGCGGCGGACGAATGCAGTGGAGCTATCGTGGCAATCCGCTGCACACCTGGTCGAAGGAAACCCTGCCCGGGCAGGTCGCACAGAACCAGGTTTGCGAGGACAAGAAGGGTGTGAAGATCGCAGAGTTCAATTTCTGCGATCTGCCAGGAGAGCGGTTGTTGCCTCCGGCAGGCTGGACGATTGCGCGGTACGAGGCGGCCGGTGGCGTCGTCACGCCGCCCGGGATAGCCGTGAAGCGCTTGCCTGCCGTGCTCGGCGATGTACTCGTCGATGAGGACGGTTCGACGCTCTATGCCTTCGACGGTGAACCCGAGGAGGACGCCACGGCCTGTCCGGTGGAGCAGCAGCCGTGCCGCGAGACCTGGCGTCCGCTGCTGGCGCCCAGGCTGGCCATCAAGATGGCGGACTTCACTGCGGTCAGTCGTGCAAACGGCGATCGCCAGTGGGCCTTCCGCGGCCAGCCGCTCTACACGTTCGCGGATGACCGTGAGTCGGGTGATGCGAAAGGCGAGGGCACGGCGTCGCGCTGGCACGTTGCGCTCGTCAATCGCGAGTTCGTTCCCGCGGCCGCGCAGGCCCGGTACGTCCGGGGTCGCGGCTACATGCTGACCTCGCGCGATGGTCAGATCCTCTACACGCGGCATCCGTTCGAGTTCCGCTGGGGCGGACGCACGGTGCGCGGAGGCTTCAACAACAGTTACGCGGTCGGCAAGGAACTGGGGATCCAGGGGTGTGACGAGGTCTGTCTGCAGACCTGGCAGCCGCTCGCGGCGCCGGCGGATGCGATGGCCTCGGGCTATTGGGAGGTGCTCGACCGCCCCGGAGGCGCTCGGCAGTGGGCCTACAAAGGCTACGCGTTGTACGTCAACAAGAACGATGCGCCGGAGTTGGCGACGGGCAACATGATCTTCGAGTACGTCTTTGGCGAGAGCGACCGATATCCGCTGCAGGCGGCCAGCATTGGGCTGCAGCGCTCCAGTTTCGGCGGCGGACCAGGCTTTTTCTGGCACGTGGCGGTCCCATGAGCAGTGTCCTCGGATCGCGACCGGTCCGATCCGCGCGGCTTCGGCTGCGGTCCGTTCAGATCTGCCTGCTGGCGGCAACTCTGTGCACGGCGGCGGCCGTTGCCCCTGCCCGGACCGATACCCGGGGCTTCGTGATTTCCGGGCTCTACACCGCGACCCATCCGCACAGCCGGAACTGTCGCGATGGGGCGAAGTCGCCGGCGCAGGTCGAGGAGTTCGTGCTCATGGGCATGGGCTATTCGCGCGCCGACGTCAGCTACATCCGTCTGCACAACAGGGACCGCGCCGGGACGCCGCGGGGCAAGATCATGCGGCGGCGCGGCCTCAACGGCGCGGAGGTCGATGCGGGCGCCGACCCGGCGCGCACGGTCGATCCCGGTTTCGAGTTGATGAACGGTCCCTATGCTCCGGGGTTCGACCTCGACGGCAACCCGCAGACCGGATTCACGGATCCCTACACGGGCCGCTCGGGCGTGGACAACCAGCTGCTGCGCGCGCTCGGCTGCTTCGGTACCTGGGACGTGGCCTGGCCGGTGAAGCCTTTCACCGACGAGATTGCCTGGGATGTCATGCTCGACACGCTTCCCGCCTGGCTGATCTCCGTGAGCGGCAAGGATCTGCAGCGGGACGGCGAGGTGGAAGTCACCTTCGCCAATGCCACGCAGCACACGCGGCGCAACGCTTCGGGGGGCACGCTGGCGGACTCGACCTTCGTCATCCAGCCGGGGTCGCGATCCTCCGGCAAGTTCCGCGGGCGTATCCGCGACGGCGTCATGACCCTCGATGCGGGGCGGCTGGAACTGGAGGGCGAGGTACCGTTCTTCCCGGTGCTGCGCCTGCAGCAGGCCCGCGCCTACTTCCGTCTCATGCCCGACGGTTCGCTCGACGGGTTCATCGGCGGTTATCAACCGTGGATCGACATCGTCTATTACGCGGCGGCGAACGCCGGGCTGCAGGCGGACACGGCCGGGATCTACCACAACCTGCGCAAGACGGCCGACGCCGGCCGCGACCCGAAGACGGGCGAGAACACTCTCATTTCGGTCGCCTACCGTGTACAAGCCGTGCCGGCCTTCCTCGCGACACTCGAGCGGAAAGTCGTCGCCCGCAGCGGCGGCATTCCGCGATCGGGCACGCCCGCGGCGGACCGCGACCGCGTCGCGCGCTGAGGCTGGGCGACTGAACAGCTCTGTCCATACACCGGCTCCTCGGCAGGCGACGGGCAACGACGGCGGCTGGCGGCTCGGCGGTGGCCGTGCGCTCCGCGGCTACCGCGCCTTCCGCAGCTGCCGGAGGTTTTCTTCGGCGCTGCTTGCGGCGATTGCGCTGTTGACCCTGGCGCCGCAGGCCGTCACCGGGGAGGGCGACGCCGCGCGGCGTCTCACCACACCGGCTGGCGACCCGCTGGTGGAACGTGGGCGTGTGCTGGCGCTGGCCGGCAACTGCTACAGCTGCCACACCGCCGACGTGCGCAAGCCATTTGCGGGCGGGGTCGCTTTCCATACGGATTTCGGCACGATCTACTCGACCAATATCTCCACGCATCGTCGCAGCGGCATCGGCGCGTGGACCGAGGCCGAGTTCGAGCGGGCCATGCGAAGCGGAATCGGTCGCGATGGGCAGCATCTCTATCCCGCGTTTCCGTACACCAGTTTCACGAAGCTGACGGACCGTGACGTCAAGGCGCTGTTCGCGTTCATGCGCACCCTCGAGCCGGTCGCGTCAGAGCCCTTGCGCAACAGTCTGAAGTTCCCGCTGAACATCCGGGGTTCGCTGTCCGGCTGGAAGCTCTTTTTCTTCGACGAGGGTCGTTTTCGGCCGACACCGGGGCTGACAGGGGAGCAGGTCCGCGGCGAGTACCTGACGGAGGCGCTCGCCCACTGCGGCGCCTGCCACACACCCCGCAACCGGCTGGGGGCCGAGCGCCGTGAGCTTGCGTATGCGGGTGGCAGGATCTATCACCGTGTCGCCTCGGGCGACGTTCGGGCGTGGGGGGCGCCGAACCTCACCGCCGATCCTGCAGGCCTGCGTAACTGGACCGCGAGGGAACTCCACCACTATCTGAAGTCCGGCTACTCCACGAAGGCGGTGCTGATGGGGCCGATGAACGATGTCGTGCTGAACAGCACGCGTCACCTCCCAGAGCCCGAGCTACGCGCCATGGTGGCCTACCTGAAGGCGCTGCCTGCGCGGTCGGTCGATCCCGGCCCGCGGCCGGATGCTGCGCAGATGCGGCGCGGCGAGTTGCTCTACGTCGCCAACTGCGGTTCCTGCCATACGCTCAACGGGGCGGGAGATCCGAAGACGGCACCGTCATTGCAGCGCAGCGCCCAGGTTCAAGCGCCCGATCCGAGCAGCCTTCTGAACATCATCCTCTACGGGCCCGATGTCTCGCCGGCGCTCCTGCTCCCCATCAGCCGGCCCGACATGCCGGCATTTGCCGCAAAGCTCGACGACAAGGCGATTGCCGATCTGACGACCTTTCTGCGCAACAGCTTCGGCAACCGCGCGGGCGTGGTGACGCCTGAGCAGGTCGGCCGACAGCGCTGATCCGACTGCCGTCCTACAACGTGCGATCGACGCCGTCCTGGCGCGCAGTGCGCGGCAGGAAGCCGAAGTGCTTCTTGAAGGCCGACGCGAAACTGGTCTGGTGGCTATAGCCCACAGCGAGCGCGACGCGACTCACCGGCATGTGCCTGCAGCGCAGCAATTCGAGGGCGTGGCGCATCCGGGCATCGACGCTCATGTCGAAGATCGTCGTGCCGAAGCGCAGTTTGAAGGCCCGCTTGAGTTTCGTCTCGCTCATGCCGATGCGACGCGCGAGATCGCTGATCAGGGGCGGGGGCGAGAACTGCGTCGTGACGATCTGCCGAGCCACGTCGAGCCGCCGCAGATCGTCTTCGCTGAAGGACCGAGGTCCCGGCGAGGACCGGGCCGACGCATGCAGCACTTCACAGAGCAGCTCGGTCGCCTTGGTCTCGGCGTGCAGCAGGCGCAGGCCACCGACGAGGGGGCTGTGCAACAGGCCGTGCACGACCAGCACCAGCCCCGGTGACAGGGGGCGCAAGAGGTGACGGATCGACGCCGTCGGGGCGCTGGTAACGAAGGCAAGTTCCTCGGGTATCTCGAGGCCGTGACGCAGTGCCATGGACTGCAGGTATCCGGGCCGGCAGTAGAGGGAGAGGAAGATGTCGCGGGCACCTGACTCGATGCGATCCTGCACTTCGATGCCTGCGGGCTGCCGCCAGACGAGAAGCGATCCCGGGCCGACCACCAGCGGCTCCGTGCTGCCCGCACTGCGCAGGCGCATGGTGCCAGAGAGGCGCAGGTGGAACTCGACCAGATCCTCCCCGGGCGTCTGCTCCGCGCGCGGGTGGTCGAACAGCGAGTCGCCCATGACCACGAAGGTCTCGTCGCCGAGCTGGTAGAAGTCCCAGCGTCCCGCGCCCGCCGCACGCGAGATTTCGACGTGGGCGGCGAAGGAGCGGCGATCGGGGGATTCGGCGACGATCTTCGAGTCAGGGTACGCGGGCAGGTTGGCGAAGACATCGGCGAGATGCCGCCCCGGTCCGCCGATAACCGAGCGGAACAGTCCGAACCGCGGACCCTCCGCGTTGCTCATGCGGCGGTCGGCGCTTGCGCTTGGCTCCAGCATGTCACGGGCCCGGCGAGATCGCGAAAATGACGCACAGGACAATCTATGCGGAACAAGAACTGGAGGCAAGTTCAAGTAATCGACCTGCCGGTGCAGGGGGGGTACGGCGGGTGTCTGCCGCATCAGGACAAATACTTGATCTACCCTCAAGTGTCCCGTAGCGTCCCGCTGCAGGGCTGATCAATCGGGGGGCGACATGCAGGGTTCTCGCAGGGAGTTCATTGGCGCCGCCGCGGCCATCGCTGCCGTCGGCGGCTGGTATCGGCCGGCATGGTCGGCGACACCCGTCTGGGCGCCGCCGCCCGTCCACAAGGTCAAGGTCATCGAAAACGAATGGATCCCCATGCCGGACGGCGTGCGGCTCGCCGCCCGCATCTTCATGCCCGAAGGTGCGCCGAGCGCTCCGGTCGGCGCGATCCTCGAGTACCTGCCCTACAGCAAACGCAAGGGCTATCGCCGGGTCGACGACCGCACGGCCGCGTGGCTGGTGCCGCGGGGCTTCGCCTTCGTCCGCGTCGACGTACGCGGTACGGGCGAGTCGGAGGGCATCATCGTCAATGAATACGATCTGCCCGAACAGGCCGACGCCGCTCCGCTCATCCGCTGGATCGCGCAGCAGCCCTGGTGCAACGGCAACGTCGGGATGCGCGGGATCTCCTACGGCTCGATCACCTCGTTCCAGGCCGCGTCCAAGGGGATCCCCGAGCTGAAGGCCATCGCCGCCGCGATGGGCACCGAGAACGGCTACACCGACGACGTGCACACGCTCGGCGGCTGCGTGATCAACGAAAAGGTGGTCTGGGGAACCATGTGGAAGCAGATCATGATCGACCCGCCGGATCCCGAGCTGGTCGGTGCACGGTGGCGGGAGATCTGGCTCGAGCGGCTGCGCGCCCAGGGTCCGCTGGTGTCCGAGTGGATGCGCCACCAGCTTGTCGACCAGTACTGGCGCGATCGCATCATCACCGACTATTCGCAAGTGAAGTGCGCGGTCTACGTGATCGGTGGCCTCGAGGACTCCTACATCAACACCGTGCCGCGGACCCTCGAGCGGCTGTCCTGTCCGCGCAAGGGCATCGTCGGATCCTGGGGCCACGACTGGCCGCAAGACGGCGATCCCGGCCCGCGCCTCGATTGGGCGGTCGAAGAGACACGCTGGTGGGACTACTGGCTGAACGGCAACGACAACGGGATCATGGACGAGCCCATGCTGCGCAGCTTCATCGCGGATGCCACCGTCGCGCAGAGTTACCCTGCGGACATCCCGGGCCGCTGGATCGCCGAGGAACGCTGGCCGGCGCCATCGATCGGCGCGCGGCGTCTGCACGTCACGCCTGCGAGGACGCTGCAGTCCGCGCCGCCGCCGACTGAACGCATTGGCGTCCCCGCGGCGCTGACCATTGGTGGCTGCATCCCCGTGCTCTCGCCGACGGACATGTCGATGATGGCGCCGACGGAGCAGACGGATGACGACAAGCTGTCGCTGGTGTTCGACAGCGAGCCTCTTGGCGAGGACATCGACATCGTCGGGCGTCCGACGTTGCGTCTCGTGTTCGTCGCCGACAAGCCGATCGTCAAGATTGCAGTGCGTTTGAACGAGATCGCGCCGGACGGCCGATCATGGCTGCTGACGTACGGAGTGCGCAATCTCGCGCACAACGCCGATCACACGGCGTGGACGCCCGTCGTGGCGGGCGCGGAGCAGTCGCAGGACGTGCTGCTCAACTTCACATCGCGACGGATCAAGAAGGGTTCGCGGCTACGGCTGTCCGTCTCGCAGAGTCAGTGGCCGATGGTCTGGCCGGCGCCGGAGGCGGTGTCGTTGCAGGTGGTGGCGGGCGCTACGGCCATCGATATCCCGGTGCGGCTCGCGCGCGTGGCGGAGCTGCCGATGCCCCTCAAGGTACTGCCGGATACGACCGGCAAGCAGCCCGCGCCCGCAGATCCGGCAATGCGCATGGTGACCTACGACGGTCCTGCCGATTCCCGTCGAGCGTCTTTCGGGGCCTCATTCCCGGTGGAAATGGGGATGCTCGAAGCCATTGCCATGCGCCGGGGCAGCGGACTGTCGGTGGAGGCGTCCATGGCAGAGGGCGACGTCAACTCCTACCGCATCGCCTTCACGTCCGAGAACGCC
>JBILMF010000203.1:0-3931 GCA_044375655.1 Steroidobacteraceae bacterium
TGGCCTGAACTCGATCGGCGACAACCTGCAGCGCATCCGTGAGCTGGCGGTGCAGGCGGCGAACTTCACCAACTCGAGCACCGATCGTGCCTCGCTCAACGCCGAGGCCGAGCAGCTGCGCGCCGAGGTCGACCGGGTCGCCAACCAGACCTCGTTCAACGGCACCAAGCTGCTCGACGGCAGCATGACCACGGCGAGCTTCCAGGGCGGCGCCAACGTCGGCGAGTCGATCACCGTGTCGGGCCTCGGCTCGCAGGCCGGTACGACCATCGGCACCTATGCGGGTGTCGAGAGCAGCTCGGCGGCGATCGGCACCCTCGCCACCAAGACCATCCAGATTGGCAGCGGGTCGGCGCTGAGCGTCAGCGGCACGACGGCCGCGGCGCTTGCGGCCTCGATCAACGCCCTCGGGGTGACCAACCTGTACGCCTCGGAGTCGAGCAGCGGCACGGGCGTGACCATCAGCTACTCCGGCAGCGGCAACGTGGTGCTGACCGACTTCGGCTCGGCGGCCGGGGCGAGCACGCTCACCGGCGGGACTGTCACCAGCAACACCGTCAGCACCATCGACTTGTCGACGGTGGCCGGGGCCAACAAGGCGATCCTCTCGATCGATGCGGCACTCGCCTCGGTGAACAGCAACCGCGCGAAGCTCGGCGCGGCCTCCAACCGCTTCGAGCAGGCCATCAACGCCCAGCGGATCGCCCTCGAGGGCCAGACAGCCTCGCGATCGCGGATCCAGGACGCTGACTTCGCGATCGAGACCTCAAAGCTCACCCGGGCGCAGATCCTGCAGCAGTCGGGCATGGCTGTGCTCTCCCAGGCCAACTCCGCCCCGCAGAGCGTGCTCTCGCTCCTGCGCTGAGTCCCCCGCGGCTGCCGCACGGCGCGGCAGCCGCGGATACCCGAAAAACACCGCACTGCGGAACGGCCGGCCCCTCCCCGATCTGGTGCTCCGATCGGCAAGAGGGGCCGGTCCGTGACTTGCGTCACGAATCCACGGTGTAGTCTTGGAATGACGCAGCCCGGCAGGATACCGGGAAATCCACATTAAGTAATCCGCATAACCGTCGGATTACTAATAGGATTGCATTCGGCGGTCCGCCCTTGGCGTCCAGCCCCTGCAAGTCTTTTGCAGTGCCTTTGCAATAGCAAAAACCGGAACTGCGTCACAGAACGAGGTGGCCTGCGGTTACTATCGGCTCGTTCTGTGATGCAGTTCCGTTCGACAGACGCACGGGGCATCGGGTTTAACGGCTGGATTCCGCCGATCTTGAGGCCTGGCAGGGTGGTAGCTTGCTGATGGGCCACCAGGCGGGCGGAGCGCGTTGACTGCGCACCCGTTCAAGGTCGCCTGAGCCGGCTCCGTGCGTTGATCGTCGCAACCCAGACGGAGCAGTTCAAATGAGTACAGTAATCAATACCAATATCAACTCGCTGGTCGCCCAGCGGTTCGTGAGCCGCGCCGGCTTGGACGTCCAGCAGTCAATGACCCGCTTGGCGTCGGGTCTGCGGATCAACAGCGCAAAGGACGACGCAGCGGGTCTGGCGATCGCCGAGCGCTTCACCACGCAGGTGCGCGGTCTCGGGATTGCCGTACGCAACCTGTCGGACGGACTGTCGCTGTCGCAGACGGCCGAGGGTGGCCTGAACTCGATCGGCGACAACCTGCAGCGCATCCGTGAGCTGGCGGTGCAAGCGGCAAATTTCACCAATTCAGACACCGACCGGTCTTCCTTGCAAGCCGAGGCAGAACAGTTGCGGGCGGAGATCGATCGCGTCGCCAACCAGACCACGTTCAACGGCATCAAGCTGCTCGACGGCAGCATGTCGACGGCGAGCTTCCAGGGCGGCGCCAACGTCGGCGAGTCGATTACCGTGACCGGCCTCAGCTCGCAGACCGGTGCCAACATCGGCCAGTACACCGGTGTCGAGAGCAGCTCGGCGGAGATCGGCACCCTCACCACCAAGACCATTCAGGTGGGCAGCGGGTCGGCGCTGAGCGTCAGCGGCACGACGGCCGCGGCGCTTGCGGCCTCGATCAACGCCCTCGGGGTGACCAACCTGTACGCCTCGGAGTCGAGCAGCGGCACGGGCGTGACCATCAGCTACTCCGGCAGCGGCAACGTGGTGCTGACCGACTTCGGCTCGGCGGCCGGGGCGAGCACGCTCACCGGCGGGACTGTCACCAGCAACACCGTCAGCGCCATCGACCTGTCGACGGTGGCCGGGGCCAACAGGGCGATCCTCTCGATCGATGCGGCTCTGGCAACGGTCAACAGCAACCGCGCGAAGCTCGGCGCGGCATCCAATCGTTTCCAGCAGGCCATCAACGCCCAACAGATCGCCCTCGAGGGGCAGACAGCCTCGCGATCGCGGATCCAGGACGCCGACTTTGCTGTGGAGACGGCCAGGCTTACGCGGGCCCAAATCCTGCAGGAGTCGGGCATGGCCATCCTCGCCCAAGCCAACGCTTCGCAGGGCAGCGTGCTCTCGCTGCTGCGCTGAGGTCCTCCGTCTTGCGACACGGCCGGCCCGGCGGCCGATCCCGAGCGGGGTCGGCTTGCCGGAGCCGGCCGTACTTTTTTGCTTTAGGAGCAGATCCCGATTTTGTGACGTAGTTCTAAAGTTTTCCGTGCGGATACCGATACGAGGGGCATAGGGAGCCGGTTGCAGCCGGTTTCTGACCTGACCCCGACACAGGAGTATCCGGCATGACTACGGTGATCAACACCAACATCGCTTCGCTGACGGCGCAGCGAGCACTGGTAACCACTTCTGGGCAGATGTCGGCGGCGTTGCAACGCCTGACGTCTGGCCTTCGCATCAACAGCGCGAAGGACGACGCGGCGGGTCTGGCGATCGTTGAGCGCCTGAACTCCGAAGTCCGCGGCCTTCACCAGGCGATCCGCAACAGCGGCGACGGGATATCCGTGGCGCAGACGGCCGAGGGCGGTCTCGACTCGATCAACTCGAGTCTGCAGCGCATGCGGGAACTCGCTGTGCAGGCGGCGAACTTCACGAACACCGAGGTGGATCGCACGGCGATCCAGCAGGAAGTGTCGCAGCTGCGTGACGAAGTGCAGCGCGTGGCCTCGCAGACGAAGTTCAACGGTTTGAACCTGCTCGACGGCACCTTCAGCGGTGCGGCGTTCCAGGTGGGCGCGAACGTCGGGGAGATCATCCAGGTGACGGGCGTTGATGACGCGCGGACCTCGGCGATCGGCAAGTACGTGGGTATTGAGAGCACCACGGCGGCGATCGGCACCCTCGGCAGCAAGACCATCCAGGTTGGCTCTTCGACGCTCTCGGTCAGCGGTACGACGGCGGCGGCGCTCGCCGCGGCGATCAACGCGCTGGGGGTGAACAACCTGTTCGCGCAGGAGTCGAGCAGCGGCACGGGCGTGACCATCAGCTACTCCGGCAGCGGCGACATCGTGCTGACGGACTTCGGCACGGCAGCCGGTGCGAGCACGCTCAGCAGCGGCACGGTGACGAGCAACACGATCAGCGGGCTGGACATGCGCTCGGTGGTGGGCGCGAACAAGGCGCTGCTGTCGATCGATGCGGCGATCTCGACGATCAGCAACGCGCGGGCGAAGATCGGTGCGACGATCAACCGCTTCGAGCAGACGATCGCGAACCTGCGTATCACGGTGGAGAACCAGCAGGCGTCGCGTTCGCGGATCCTGGACACGGACTTTGCGCAGGAGACGGCGGCGCTGACGCGTGCGCAGATCCTGCAGCAGTCTGGCATGTCGATCCTTGCGCAGGCGAACTCGATGCCGCAGAGCGTGCTGTCGTTGCTGGGGCAGTGATCGGCGCGGTGGGCGAGGGCGTCCCGCTGGGCGTATCGACCTGACTTATCGGCTTCAGCGTATCCCTTTGAACACATTGATCGATGAGCGCGTCGTAAAGCTTGCGTCGCTGG
>JBILMF010000204.1:0-3925 GCA_044375655.1 Steroidobacteraceae bacterium
GCAGCCCCGCGGCAACGTCGATGGCGTGGTACTCCGCCTGCGGATGAGCGAGCGCGATCGGCTGCGCGTGCACACCGATCCCGCAGCCGAGATCGAGGATGCGCCGCGGCCTGAATCCCGGGCGCCGCCGCTCGATTTCTTCGAGCAGCAGCCTGCCGCGGCCATCGGTGGCCGCGTGCTCGCGTCCTTTGCCGACGCTGTAGATCATGGCCGCGCCGAGGTAGCGCAGTCCCGGCGCGATGTCCTCGCCCTGCGACCGGCCGACGTAGCCCTCGGGCTGGCGGTGGATCTCGGTGTCGCTGATCGGCTGCGGCACGGGCAGCGCGGGGTCGAGCTCCAGCGAGCCGAGTGTGCGCCCGGCGCGCAGCGCGGCGTAGCGGCGGTTCGCTTCCGGTTCGAGACGTCGCGCCGTCGGTTCGATGGCCGCCCACATCATGCTCTGCGAGTGGTGGGTCAGCACGGCCCACTGCCGGAACGCCAGGCTGCGCGCCAGCGTACCCTCGACCTGCGCGCGCTGCGTCGGCTCGGCGCCTTGGGCCGCCCGCAGCGCCGGCAGCAGCTCGCGGCGCCACGCCTCGCGCACCCGTTGCTGAGCGACGCCGTTAGTCAGACGCTTCAGCGACAGCACGAAATCCTGGCGGCTTTTCTCGGTGAAGTTCGGGTCGTAGAGAGGGGATTGGGTCATGCTCGGAGGCTCCGCTGTTATGCCGTGCTGCTGCCACACCGCGACGCCGCGGCCCGCGGCGCCACCGCGGCGGGTCCGACGGCTCCCATGGGAGAACCTGTTCAGGGCGTCACGCTCATCAACCAGCTCAAATACACCCCACGGGGGTTGTCCTTGAAGCCGCGCACCCGCTCGCTGACCAGCCTGCGGCCGACACCGTAGTAGATCGGCGCGACCGGCTGATCAGCGAGGGCAATGGCCTCGGCCTCGCGCAGGATCGCCGCGCGTCGCCCGATGTCGACTTCGCGCGAGGCCGCGGCGAGCTTGGCGTCGAAGGCCGGATTGCGGTAGCCGGAGGTGTTCACGCCCACCGTGGAGCCGCTCGACAGCAGCCGCTCGAGATAGGCGTACGGGTCGCTGGCCGCAGCGGTCCACACGAAACGCGCGGCATCGAAGTTGCCGACGCCGACCTCGGACACCAGTGCCTTGGTTTCCTTCTGCTGCAAGTCGACCTTGACGCCCGCACGCCCCCACATCGCACCGATCGCCACAGCCACCTTGCGGTTGAGGTCGGTGCTCGGAAAGCCGAGCCGCATGTTGAGCGGTTTCGCCGGGCCGTAACCGGCCGCGGCCAGCAGGCGCCGCGCCTCAGTGAGGCGTTGTGCCGGCGTCCATGCCGCGAAATCGGGTCGTGCGGCCTCGTCGTAGTGCAGCACCCCAGGCGCAACCAGCGACCACGCGCCGACGCCGGGAGAGCCGATGACATTGCGGGCGATGACCTCGCGCTCGATCAGCATGGAGAGCGCGCGGCGCACGCGGACATCGGCGGTAGGGCCGCTGCGCGTGTTGAACACCAGCACCTCGTTGACGAAGCCGCGCATGACATGCAGCGCCCGCGGGTTGCGCTGCTGGATCTCCTCGGCGCGCTCCGGTGGCACGACCATCACGAAATCAAGCTCGCCGGCATCGAAGCGGCGCACCATGGTCGACGGGTTGCCGAGCGGGTAGTGGAACACGCCGTCGAGTTTCACCTGCGCGGCCCCCCAGAAGTTGGGGTTGCGGCGCAGCCGCACGTAGGCGTTCGGACGCCACTCGGCGAGAACAAAAGCGCCGTTGCTGACGAAGTTTTCCGGTCGGATCCACGCCGCGCCATGCTTCTCCACGACATGCCGCGGCGCCGGCATGGCCGCGGACATGATGATGTCGGTGAAGTACGGCGTCGGATGTTCGAGCTCCACCTTGAGCGTGCGCGCGTCGAGCGCGGAGACGCCAAGCGCGCTCACCGGCAACTGACCGGCGGCGACGGCCCGGGCATTGCGGATCGGAAACAGGCGCGATGCCAGCGGATACGCGGTGCGCGGGTCGAGCATGCGGCGGAACGACCATACCCAGTCCTCGGCCGGCAGCGGGCGGCCGTCGGACCAGCGCAGGTTGGGACGCAGCTTGAACAGGTAGGTCTTGCCGTCAGCGCTCACCGTCCACGATTCGGCGGAGCCGGGCTTCGGCCGGCCGTCGATGCCCATCGTGGTGAGGCTCATGAAAAGATCGAATGTGATGAGCTGCTCGCCGGGCAGCGACACGCGGTGCGGATCAACCGTGGCCGGATCGTCGGTGCCGACCCGGTGGAACACGCGCTCGGCGGCGGCAACAGGCAGTGACAAGGCACAGGCGCTCGCGAGGCACAGCAACACCGCGAGCATGCCGCGCAGGCGCAGGCGACGATCCATCGATCCGCAACTCCCGTCGATCAGGTCCAAGCCGATCTGGCGCGCCCGGAGAGATTCGAACTCCCGACCCTCAGGTTCGAAGCCTGATGCTCTATCCAACTGAGCTACGGGCGCCTGTGCGGCAGTCTAGCACCGGGAACTTGCCGCCCTTAAGATAGGACGACGGCGAGTTCGCCGTGCGACACCAGAGCCCCGCCGGAGTAACCGCCATGAAGACGCTGCTTTCCCTCGCCGTGGTCGCCGCCCTTGGGGCCGGCCCTGCCTTCGCCGCCTGCACTTACCCGAAAGCCCCGGACAGCATCCCCGACGGCGGCACCTCGACGCTCGAGCAGATGCTGGTCGGACAGCGTGCGGTGAAGGCCTTCGATGCGGCCATTACCGAGTATCAGGCCTGCCTCGAGAAGGAACACAACGACGCCCTCGCCGCCAACCCGGATCTCACCGAGGAACAGCGCAAGGAACGCGCCAGCATTCTCACGCAGAAGATGAACGCGGCCGTTGACGAAGCGCAGGCGCTGGCAGACCAGCTCAATGCGCAGATCCGCGTCTATCGGGAGAAGAACGCCAAGAAGTGACGGGACCCGCCACCGTGCGGGTTGCCGGGCGGAACTGCCGGGATACACTCCCGGCATGATCTCCCCTGCCGAAGCCGATGCCCTCATCGGCGAGCAGCTCACCTGCCTGCCCATCGAGTCGCTGCCGCTGGTGCAGTGCGTAGGGGCCGTGCTGCGCGAGAACGTTTACGCGGAGCGCGACCAGCCGCCCTTCGATCGTGTCGCGATGGACGGTATCGCCATCGACACGACCGGCCTCGCCGGCGGGGCGCGCACGCTGCACATCCAAGCCATGCAGGCGGCAGGCGACGCGCCGCTCACTCTCGCCGGCAACGATCACGCCATCGAGATCATGACCGGTGCGGTGCTGCCGTTGGGCTGCGATGCCGTGGTTCCGGTGGAGCAGCTGCGGCTGCACGACGGACGCGTTACCCTCAACGAAAACCTGCGGGTGAATCCCGGCCAGAACGTCCACCGACGCGGTTCCGATGTCGAACAAGGGCGCTTGCTGCTGACCGCGGGCATGCAGCTCGGAGCGCCCGAGATCGCGGTGGCCGCCGGCGCCGGCATGGCGCGAATCCGCGTCAGCGCACAGCCCACCATCATCGTCGTCTCGACAGGCAACGAGCTCGTCGAACCCGGCGATCCGATCGAACCGCATCAGGTGCGGCGCTCGAATGCCTACGGCATCGTCGCAGCGCTGCGGCGCCGCAGCTTCCAGCGCATCGCCGACGATCACCTGCCGGATGATCTCGACAGCCTGCGTCGACGGCTGCGTGTACACCTCGACACCCACGACGTGCTCATCCTGTCGGGCGGCGTCTCGATGGGCAAGCTCGATCTGGTGCCACGTGCCCTCGCCGATCTCGGCGTACGCGAGGTGTTCCACAAGATCGCGCAGCGCCCCGGCAAACCCATGTGGTTCGGCATCGGCCCGACCGGCACGGCCGTGTTCGCACTGCCCGGCAACCCGGTCTCGA
>JBILMF010000070.1:0-14762 GCA_044375655.1 Steroidobacteraceae bacterium
AGCACGCCAAGATCGACTCCCGGACGGCCCAGCCAGCGCTCAAGCGACTCGTTGCGCACCTGTTCGTCGGTCGCGAGCTGCACCAGATCGAGGAAGGCGCGGTTGGTGGTCACGATGCGCCCGTCCGTCCCGGTAACGACGATGGCATCGGGCAGACGCTGCATGACCTCGGCGAGCGTGGGGGTGCCGCCCGCCGCGCCCTGACGGGCAGCCGCTTCGCCCAGTGGCTCGAGGCGCAGCAGCGCGTGCGAGGCGTTTTCGTGGCGGAACAGCACGCCGTTCAGCCGGTAGTCGCGGGTCGCGCCCGGAGGACGCAGTCGCAGCGGTTCGGCCCGACCCGCTGTGCGCAGGCCGCTCAGCCACTCGCCCACCAGCCGCGCCGTCTGCGCGCTGAAGGTGTCGTTGAAGGGCCGGCCGACCAGCCGTTTCGGATCCTCGCCGAGCAGGCGACCCGCCGCCGGATTCAGCTCGACAATCTTCTGCGTGCCCGCATCGACGGTCACGACCGCTTCGCCGATCGACTGCAGCAGCAGCCGATAGCGGGTCTCGGCAAGACGCAGCCGCGAGTAGTCGCGCTCCAGCGACTGCTCGGCCTCGATCAGGCGCTGCTGCAGCGCGGCGATGGCACGCAGATCGCGCCCCTGCGCGATGCACCGCCCCTCGTCGTCGAGCGCCGTGAGCGCGTAGACGATGGGCACCGTGCGTCCGTCAGCGAGCGGATGGTTCACCTGCCGAGCCCTGACCTGGCCCGCCGCGAGGTCGCGCAACAGCAGTTCTATCTTCGGCCTGCTGTCCTCGGTGACCACGTCGACCAGCGATCGACCGATCCAGTCGCCGCCCAGCTCGGCGAGCAGTTCGGGACTGCCGATGGCGAGGTCGCGGATGATCCCGCGACGGTCGAGAATGAGCGCGACATCCGTCGCTGCTATGACGAGACCGGCGACCGTCTCGGCATCGAGTCCGGTCAGGGCCTTCCTTGGCGCCTTGAATTTTTTCACAGATCGACCGTGTCAGCTTCTCTGGCCCAGCAACTCCAGCAGGTGTTCTGCCCGGTCGACGGCGTCTCTGCCGTCCATGGCCGTGGCATCGGCTCCAACCTTGGCCACCCGCTCCGGGTGACCGATGAAAGGCAGTCCGCCAGCCATGATGCGGACATCACGGTTGAGCGCGGCGCGGCGTACCTTGCGGATCAGCCCGGTCAGGGCAGGCAACTGCGCTGCCGTGCTGACCGAGAAACCGACCACTGCGAACCACTCGCGGCCGACCAGCGCAAGGATCTCGTTCTCGACGGCACCGGGCGCGTCCCACACGTCCCAGCCGGCACGGCGCAGGAACTCGCCGACGAGCTGTGCGCCGAAAACATGCTGCTCACCGGGCAACGCCACGAACAGGGCGCGTCGCCCGGGCTTGGCTTTGGCCGGCGGTGGCTCGGCGTTGGCCTCGCTCAGCTGGTGCGCGAGTTCCTGAAGGCGTCGCAGCGCGAGAGTGACCTCGACGAAGTCGCTGCGCTCGTCCTCCCAGCGCAGACCGAAGTGCCTGGCCACCGGGGCGAGCAGTTCGAGGTAGATGGTCTCGGTGCCCATGCCGAGCGTCTGCAGGCCGCGCAGGTAGGCGAGAGCCTCCGCGTTGTTGCCGCCGAGGATGATGCTCGCGAGATCGAAGACTTCGGTGGATCCTGGCCGCAACGGGCTCGTGTGGTCGTCGCAGCGGTTGCCCTCGGGAGCGACCCGGTGCGCGAGGATCAGACGCGGAATGACTTCGCCCTCGATCGTGCGTAGCAGCGCCGAGTGCCCGTCTCCCGAATCCCGTTCCGACAAAAAGTCCGTCATCGAGCCAACCTCGACCGATGGGGCGGCAACGAGGCCACCGCCATGAAAGGCCCCCGCGACGACTTCCGTGTGCTGGAGGAGGGTTTGTTTTCCCTGAGGTCAACCCCCCGTTTCGTCGCAGGTTCGCACATATAGCCCCGGTCTGGCTACCTGTCAACAAGTTCGGACGTAAATCTAGATTGACAGTCGACCGCCCCTTCTCTAGATTCAGGGTGGATCTTTCACCAAACAGGCGCCGCCACGCCCATGTCGGATTCCGCTCCACGACCGGCCGGCCGACCCCTCTACACCGCCGAGGAGAGAGCCCGCAGGGACAGCACGCCTTGGACGCTCGTCCAGGGTGTGCTTGCGCCGCTGCAGCTGCTCGCCTTCTTCGTGAGCCTCTGGCTGGTGCTGCGCTACCTGGACAGCGGAGCGGGCGCCGAAGCAGCGACGCTCTCCGTGATCGTCAAGACCGGCTTCCTGTACGCCATCATGGTCACCGGCGCCATCTGGGAAAAGGAAGTTTTCGGCGTCTGGCTGTTCGCGCGGCCGTTCTTCTGGGAAGACGTGGTCAGCATGGCGGTCATCGCACTGCACACGGCCTACCTCTTCGCCTGGCTCACCGGTGCGCTGGCCGTGCGCGAGCAGCTGCTGCTCGCGTTGGTCGCCTATGCGGCATACGTGGTCAATGCCGCGCAGTTCTTCCACAAGCTGCGGCTCGCGCGCCGCGATGCAGCGGGCGAGGCCCAGACGGCAGCGCGGACAACGCACGCTCGCGGCACGGCGGCTGCGCGCAACTTGGCGGCCGGGACATGAAAGCGACGCGCCTGCGCTACGACCCGCGTTTCCTGCCGTTCGCCGATGCGGCGAGCACCGACCTGCCGCTCGCGCGGTTGCTGCGCCTGTCGCTGTTCCAGGTTTCGGTGGGCATCGCCCTTGCCCTGCTCAACGGCACGCTCAACCGCGTGATGATCGTCGAGTTGCACGTACCGGCCTGGTTGGTGGCGACGATGATCGGCTTGCCACTGCTGTTCGCCCCGCTGCGCGCGCTGCTCGGCTACCACTCCGACCAGCACCGCTCGGTGCTGGGCTGGCGGCGAGTGCCGTACATCTGGTTCGGCACGCTGCTGCAGTACGGCGGCCTCGCCATCATGCCGTTCGCGCTGCTGGTGCTGAGCGGTGGCGGCCGCGGCCCGGTGGAAGTCGGTCAGGCGGGGGCCGCAATCGCCTTCCTGCTGGTCGGTGCCGGTCTGCACTCGACGCAGACCGCCGGCCTCGCGCTCGCCACGGACCTCGCGCCGGCGCACACCCGGCCCCGGGTGGTGGCGCTGATGTACGTCATGCTGCTGGTCGGCATGGTGGGCGCCTCGCTCGCCTTCGGCTGGCTGTTGAGCGGCGAGTTCTCGCCGCTGCGTCTCATCCAGACTATCCAGGGCGCCGCAGTCGTCACCTTGCTGCTGAACGTGATCGCGCTCTGGAAGCAGGAGCCGCGCGACCTCGCACGCCTGCAGCGGCCGGTCGAGAACACCCGCTTCACCGTCGCCTGGCGGCACTTCACCGCCTCGCCGGAGACTCGGCGGCTGCTCGCCACGGTCGGCTTCGGCACCGCAGCCTTCAGCATGCAGGACGTGTTGCTCGAGCCCTACGGCGGCCAAGTGCTGCAGATGCCGGTGGGAGCCACCAGCCAGCTCACCGCACTGTCGGCGGGCGGCGCGCTGCTCGCCTTCTGGCTGGCGGCGCGGGTGCTGCGCCGTGGCGCGCCACCGCTGCGTGTGGCCGCAGCTGGAGCGCTGGTCGGCGTCGTCGCCTTCGTTGCCGTGGTCTTCGCCGAGCCTCTCGGCTCGCCGCTGCTCTTCCGCATCGGCGCCGTGCTGATCGGCTTCGGTGGCGGCCTGTTCTCGGTCGGCTCGCTGCTTGCGGCAATGGCATTGCAGAAATCAGACAGCGGTCTTGCGCTCGGCGCCTGGGGCGCGGTGCAGGCCACCGCTGCCGGCCTTGCGGTCGCACTCGGCGGTGCTGCCTGCAACCTTATCGGCGAACTGGCGGTCGGTGGCCGTCTGGGCCCCGCCCTCGACTCGCCGGCAACCGGCTATCTGTTCGTCTACCACCTCGAAATCGCGCTGCTGTTCGCGGCGCTGGTGGCAGTCGGCCCATTGACGCGGCTGCGTCCCGGGACTGCGGGCACGACGACGGGCGGCCGGCTCGGCCTCGCGGAGCTGCCGGGCTGAGGGCGGCGAAGGGAACGGTTCATTTCTTTGGCGAAGCATCGCGAAGCGTTGGAAGCTTCAGGGAGTAGGAGATCATGGAGAGCAATGCATTTCTCGAGTATCTGGACACGGCGCAGATCGCCCTCTACGGCTTCTGGGCCTTCTTCTTCGGGTTGATCTGGTACCTGCATCGCGAGGACAAGCGCGAGGGCTATCCGCTCGACACGCATCGCGTCGACCGTCAGGGCAATCCGGTGACGGTCGAGGGGTTGCCGGGCGTGCCCTGCCCGAAGACCTTCAAGCTCGCCGACGGCAGCACCATCCAGGTGCCGGATCCCAGCCGTGCGGACCGCAGGCCGATCGCCGCCCGGCAGGTCGGCTGGGACGATCGCTACGGCCCCGACGTCGGCGCACCGCTCGAACCGACCGGCAACCCGATGGTCGATGCCGTCGGCCCGGCCGCTTACGCGGAGCGCGCCAACCAGCCGGAGCGCATGGTAGACGGCTCGGCGATGATCGTGCCGATGCGCCTGACCTCCGGCTGGTCGGTAGAGTCACGCGACCCGGATCCGCGCGGCATGACGGTCTGCGGACTCGACGGCGCCGCTGCCGGCACGGTGGTGGAGCTGTGGGTCGATCGCTCGGAGCCGCAAATCCGCTATCTCGAAGTGGAGATCGCCGGTGGCCGCAAGGTGCTGCTGCCCAGCGGCTTCGTGCGTTATGACGCCCGCAACCGCAAGGTCAAGGTCGCGTCGATCACCGCAGCACAGTTCGGCGGCGTGCCCGGGATCGCGAGCGGTGAGCAGATCACCAAGCTCGAGGAGGACCGCATCTGCGCGTACTACGCAAGCGGCCACCTCTACGCGACGCCGTCGCGCAGCGAGTCGCTGATCTAGCGCCATGGGTACGCGCGCTACATTCAGCGAGCACGACGGCGAGCCGGTCCGCGGTTTGCCCTCGGCCCTGCCCTCCGGTGAATACATCCTCTGGCAGGGAGCGCCGCAATGGCGCTCCCTCGCCCTGCACGCCTACCGGGTACGGCATCTGGCGGTGTACTTTGCGATCATCGTCGCTGCGCGTGGCGTCTACCTCGCATCGACCGGCAGTCCGCTGCCCGAAGCCCTGCGCGGCTGCATCGGACCGGCGGTGATGTCGGCTGTTTGCCTCGCCATCCTCGCGGGCATCGCCGCGCTCTCGGCACGCTCGACCTGGTACACGATCACCACGCGGCGCGTGGTGATCCGTCAGGGCATCGCGCTCGCGAGCACCATCAACCTGCCGTTCAAGGCAATCGAGTCGGCGCAGATCCTGATGCGTCGCGACGGCACGGGCGACATCGTGCTCGGCCTCGAGCGGACGCAACGCGTGTCCTACATCTGGCTGTGGCCGCACGTGCGGCCGTGGTACATCACGCACCCGCAGCCGGCATTGCGCTGCCTCATCGACGCCCCGCGCGTCGGCGAGATCCTCGGGCGCGCCTACGCCGACTTCACGCCGGGGACCACCTTGGGCGGTGCTGATCCGGTAGAGGCCGTGCCGACGGCCCTGGGGGCCACGACGTGAGCGCACAGCACGCGCAGGATCTGCCGCGGCCGCTGCTGCTCTCGGCCGGACTGCTCGTGCTCGCCGCCATCGCGCTGGTGATGCTGGGAGACGAGCTGCCGCAGGCGGCGCCGCTCACCCCGGCGACGGTGGTGTCCAGCCACGACGTGCGCCTGCATCCGCAGGAAGACGGCTCGATCGTGCCAGTGCTCGCCGACGGCACACGGCTTGCCGCGATTCCCGCCGAGAGCGCCGGCTTCGTGAGCGGCGTCATCCGCGGACTGTCACGCGGCCGCAAGCTCGCCGGGAGCGATCCCGACGCGCCCTACCGGCTGTCGCGGATGCGGGATGGACGACTGTTGCTCACCGATACCGCCACCGGCACCGCGATCGACCTCGACGTGTTCGGCAGCGACAACGCGCGTACCTTCGCGGCTCTCTGGGAACAGGGCGAAGCACGATCCGCGGGGACGACCCGCTGAACGCGGGTGTATCCGGGGCGGGCGCGTGAGCTGGTCCACGCATGTTGCCCCCATGCTGCTCACCATCGTGCTGTGGTGGGGTTCGACTGCGCTGATCGCGCGTCTGGTCGGCCGCGCACCCCGCACCTACGGACGGCTGCTGCTGCTCACCACGATCTGCGGCCTCGTCGGCCTCGCACTGGTGGTGGGCCTGCGCGACGTGACCACTGGCGCCTCGGCAATGACGGCGCTGGTTGCCGCGCTCGCCATCTGGGGCTGGATAGAAGTCACCTTCCTCACCGGCAAGGTCACCGGCCCCGAACCTGTGCTGCACGGCGCTGCGGTCGCACGGCGACTCGGCAGCGGACTGTTGCGGCGCGCCGTTGATGCGATCACGGCGATCCTCTGGCACGAACTGCTGATTGCAGGCACGGTCGCGCTGGTCGCACTGCTGCTCGTCGGCAGCGCGAACGATCTCGCGCTGCTAGTACTGCTGCTGCTTTGGCTGATGCGCAGCAGCGCCAAGCTGAACCTGTTCCTCGGCGTACGCAACCTCGGGGGTGCGTTCCTGCCGCCGCACCTGCAGCACCTGCTCGAGTTCATGCGCCAGCGGCCCATGAACCCGCTGCTGCCCGTATCGGTGGCGCTCGGCGTGGCGATCGCCTGGCAATGCGGCAGCGCCGCGCTCGCCGCCGACGCACCACATGCCGCCGCCGCCTACAGCATCCTCGCGACGCTGGCGCTGCTCGCCGTACTCGAGCACCTGCTGATGGTGCTGCCGGTACCCGCCGAGGCGCTGTGGCGCTGGAGTCTCGCCAACCGGCGGGCCGCACCCTGAAGGAGCCGCGTACTGCCATGAGATCACCGATAGTCCGCGGCCTGCTGGATTCGATCGAAGACCCCGTGCAACTGCGCGCGCTGCCGCGGCAGGATCTCGAGCAGCTCGCCGATGAGCTGCGGGAGTTCCTGCTGCACTCGGTCGCCGCGAGCGGCGGCCATCTTGCCTCCGGCCTCGGCACGGTCGAGCTCAGCGTCGCACTGCACTACTGCCTCGACACGCCGCAAGACGCGCTGGTGTGGGACGTCGGCCACCAGTGCTATCCGCACAAGGCGCTCACCGGACGCCGCGCCGCACTGCAATCGATTCGCAAGCGGCCGGGAATATCCGGCTTCCTGAAACGCGATGAGAGCGCGTTTGACAGCTTCGGTGCCGGGCACTCGAGCACTTCGATCAGCGCCGCACTCGGCATGGCCTGCGCCGCGCGGCAGCAGGGCAGCCGCAGCCGGGCCGTAGCGGTCATCGGCGACGGCGCGCTGACCGCCGGTCTCGCCTACGAGGCACTCGACCATGCGGGCGGGCTCGGCGCCGACCTGCTGGTGGTGCTCAACGACAACGGCATGTCGATCTCCGAGAACGTGGGCGCCCTCTCGCAGAGGCTGACCACGCAGGGGTGCGGCCCGGCCGATGACGCGCGCGGTTTCTTTGGCGCGCTCGGCTTCCACTACCACGGCCCGGTGGACGGTCACGACGTCGACGCCCTCGTCGGCCAACTGCTCGCGTTGCGCGACGCTCCAGGGCCGCGTCTGCTGCACGTGATCACACGCAAGGGCAAGGGCTACGCCGCGGCCGAGGCGGAACCGATCAAGTACCACGGGGTGACGCCCTTCGATCCGCTCGCCGGTATCGTTGCCGGCAAGCCGGCAGCGCCGACCTACACGCAGGTGTTCGGCGAAACCGTGTGCGAACTCGCCGCCGAAGATCCCCGGGTGGTGGTGGTCACGCCGGCGATGCGCGAGGGCTCGGGTCTGGTGGCCTACTCGAGGCGGTTCCCCGAGCGATATCACGACGTCGGTATCGCGGAGCAGCATGCCGTGACCTTCGCCGCCGGCCTCGCCACTCGCGGCCTGCGCCCGGTGGTGGCGATCTACTCGACCTTCCTGCAGCGCGGCTACGACCAGCTGGTGCATGACGTCTGCCTGCAGCAGTTGCCGGTGACCTTTGCCATCGACCGTGCCGGACTAGTGGGCCCGGACGGTGCCACGCACAACGGCAGCCTCGACAACTCCTTCCTGCGCTGTGTGCCGGGCCTCGTGGTGATGACGCCGGCAAGCGGCACGGAGCTTCGCGCGATGCTGCGCACGGCGGTCGATGCGGGGATGCCCTGTGCGGTTCGCTATCCGCGTACCGCCGCGACCGGTCTCGCCGCCAGCGGCCAGTCGCTGCCGCGAGCCTTGCCCATCGGGCGGGGCGAGCTGGTGCGCCACGGCTCAGGAATCGCCCTGCTTGCCTTCGGCACATTGCTGGAGACGGCACACGATGTCGCCGACATCATCGATGCCAGCGTAGCCAACATGCGCTACGTGAAGCCGCTCGACACAAACCTGCTGCGTGAGCTCGCCGAGCGCCACGACATGCTGGTGACGCTGGAGGAGAACAGCATCGTCGGTGGCGCTGGCAGCGCGGTCAGCGAATTCCTTGCCGCCGAGGGCATAAGCACGCCCGTGCTGCACCTCGGTCTGCCGGACCGGCCGATCGAGCACGGTACGCGCGAGCAATGCCTGCAGGAGGCCGGTCTCGATGTTCCGGGAGTCTTTGATGCGGTTGCCCGCTACTGCGCGAAACTTGCCGAGCGGCGCAGCCGCACAGGCAAGCCGCTGCGGATGCGCGACAATGCGATGTTCAATGGCGTGCTGCGTCTGCTCACGCGCAGTCAGCTCGGCTGAAGAGCCGCATCGGCCGGGAGCGGGGCGGCTCGGCCCCGCCCCGCGCGGGATCTGACCCGCGGCGTCAGGCGATCTGCCGCAGCCCTTCCGGCAGGCGGAAACGGACAGTCTCGGCGAGGCCTGGCAATTCCCTGACCGACCTGGCGCCGAACTGACGTAGCCGCTCGCACACCTCGCGGACGAGGTACTCTGGCGTCGAGGCGCCAGCAGTCACGCCGATGTGCTCCACGCCGTCGAGCCAGATCGCCTGCACATCGTCGGCATCCTGCACCAGCCACGCGGGGACGCCCTGATCGGCGGCGACTTCCTGCAGGCGATTGGAGTTCGAGCTGTTGCGGGCGCCGACGACGATCACGAGATCGACGCGACGCGCCAGCTGCTGCACCGCGCGCTGACGGTTGAGCGTGGCGTAGCAGATATCGTCCAGTCCGGGGCCGACGATCTGCGGATAGCGGCTCTCGAGCGCATCGATCAACTCGCGCGTGTCGTCCATAGACAGCGTGGTCTGGGTGACGTAGGCGACCGGATCGTGTGCCGCCATGGGCAGCGCAGCGATCTCGTCGAGAGTGCCGACGACGTGCACCGGACCGCTGACCGAGCCGCGGGTGCCCTCGACCTCCTCATGGCCCGAGTGGCCAACCACCACGATCGTGTAGCCGCGCTGCGAGTAGCGCTGCGCCTGCAGATGCACCTTGGTGACCAGAGGACAGGTCGCATCGATCACCTGCAGGTTGCGACGGCGCGCGGCGTCGACGACGGCGGTCGACACGCCGTGCGCGCTGAACACCGTCACCGCACCCTCGGGGATGGCCTCGATGTCCTCGACGAATACGGCCCCGCGCGCCGCCAGATCGCCGACGACGTGACCGTTGTGGACGATTTCATGGAAGACATAGACCGGCGCGCCGTGGATCGCGAGCGCGCGCTCGGCGATCTCGATCGCCCGCGCAACGCCCGCGCAGAAACCGCGGGGTTGCGCGAGCAACACGTCCACCGTCGTCGCCCTGCTCAGAACCGACCGGGCTCGGCGCTGGCCGGCGTCAGCGCGGCGATCGCCGGCTGCCGCGGACGCTGTGCCATCTGCGCGGGATCCTTCGCGGGAGCCCCCGCCGCCGGCGTCGCAGCCGGAGCCGCAGAGGCGGGCGCCATCGGATCGACCGGTACCGCCGCGCCTTCAGCCGGCACGGCAGCGGGGTCGGCGACCGGCATCGGTCGCGCACGCTGCAGCTCCGGATAGGCCTTGGCCATACTCTCGCCGAAGTAGGGCTTGTACGCGCCCTGATGACAGGTTCCGCAGCTGATCTTGGCGACGTCGCCCAGCGGCCCCTTGCGGTTGGCCGGGAAAACGTCGGTGAGCGGCACGAGGTAGCTGTTGTTCAGGTCGCGCGCCATGCGGATGCCGTGCCAGGCGACCGTCCGCTGCGGACGACTCTCGGCCCATTCACCCCATGCCCGCGAGTTGTGGCAGTAGGTGCAGTTGACCCCGAGCGAGTTCGACATGTGCACCATCAGCGAGTACGTCCACTCCGCCTGCTTGATCGAGTTGCGGTTGCCGGTGGGCAGCGCCGTGGTGCCATTGACGCGGATCGGCAGATCACCGAGCAGGAACGGCGAGTACGGGTCGTAAGGCAGGCTCGAGTGCGCGATCGTCGTGATACCGAGGCCGGTGATCGCCGAGTTCTGCCCGGCACGGGTGCCGACGAAGGCGTTCTCGCGTCCCGCACCGGGATCGGTGAACCAGACATGCTGCGGCACGGGCTCGCCCCGATGGCAGGTATGGCAGGTCACTCCCGTATCCTTGACGTGCGACTTCCAGTTGCTGTTGATGTCACGGGTCATCAGCAGCATGCTGCGCGCCACCTTATAGGTGTACTTGCTTTCGTCGGCATAGTTGTCGCCGACATGGCAGTACGTGCAGTCCTTCTGGTTGGCGGGCGCCACCCACTCGGTCATCGACAGCATCACGCGCGTGAACTCGCCGACCGAGAGATCGGAGAGCACCTGTACGTTCTGGTAGATGTCCTTGGCGAGCGGCCCGCTGGAGTCGGCCGGCGGCTGGATGTTGCCGATCTGGTTGACCGCCAGCAGCTGCTCACGCATCCGCGGGTTGACGTTTTCTTCCATGCCCGTGCCGCGGAAGCCGAGCTGCTCGGTCTCGATCGGCGGCCGCTCGCCGCAGCCGGCGAGGATGCCGAGCGTGGCCAGCGCGGCGATCAAACGCATCTGGATTTTCATTGTGCGGCTCCCGAATTCAGTGCCGGATCAATCTGCGGTTCGAAGGTGGTCGGGTAGGCAGGCGCCACGCCGTGCTTCACCGCCCACAGGTACCAGTTGTCGACCACGGTGCCGGTCAGCAGGATGCCGATGCCGCCAGTGAGCGTACACAGCACAGCGAACCACCACGCCCAGCGATGGACCGACTCCATCGTGGCGTTGAAGCCCATGGTCCAGCGCCAGAAGAGCGCCGCGCGCTCGGACGCCGTGCCGCGATCGAGCGACTGCTCGACCTCGCGCTCGCCGCCGAATCGGCTGACCGCCATGATCGTGCCGGCGTGCATCGCAAACAGCAGCACCGATCCGTAGAGGAACACGATCGACAGCGCGTGGAACGGGTTGTACAGCAGGTTGCCGTAGCGCAGCGAGAATGCCGCCGTCCAGTCGAGATGCGCGAAGATGCCGAACGGCACGCCCTCCGACCAGCTGCCCATGAGCACCGGCCGGATGAAGCCGAGCACCAGGAACAGGAAGATCGCCGAGGCGAATGCCCAGGCCGTATGCGTACCCATCTTCAGCCGGCGGGCCAGCATGTAGGTGCGGGCCCACCACAGCAGCACCGACATGGTCAGGAAGAACCCGGCCATGAGGTGCCAGCCGCCATCGCTGAGCGGCGGGATGCGCAAGCCATACTGCGGCGCCGGCGGCTCGAGCGCCAGCCAGAACAACTGGCGGACGAACTCGAGCGGATTCCAGTTCACCGAAGCCAGCATGTTCAGGCCGACGATCTCGAAGGCGATGATGAAGCAGAGGATCGAGGCGAAGCCGGTCGCACCCAGATAGAACGGTCCGATCTGCGCGTCGCCGATCTTGCCGAGCCAGTAGCTTGCACGCGCCTTGACGCCGCGTACCCACACGCCACGGGGGTCGTGGGGAATGCCGGGGTAGTGCGGTGCGGAGACCTGCACCCGTGTAAAGAGGTTCTGATATTCAGCCATTTTCGGGTACCTCTCAGTTCCAGATCGGCAGGTTGAGCCACCAGGCCCACCAGTCCGTCCAGCTACGCGTCCAGAACGGGCCGCTCACCACAATGCAGATCGCGCTCCACACGCCCGCGTTGATGGCGAGCAGGAGTCCGAGCCGGTGGATGCCGAGCGTGCCGATGGAGTAGCCGATGTTGTCGCGGAAGAAGGTGTTCTCGTGCTCCGCACCCTTCACTACCTCGCCTTTCGGCGGATTCAACGCCGACAACACAAGCGAGCCGTGCAGGGCAAGCGCGAGCACCGTCGTGAAGAAGAAGGTGACCGCCACCATGTGCGCGGGGTTGTAGTGGAAGTGCAGGTACTGGTAGGCGATGTTCGACACCCAGTCGAGATGGCTGAAGATGCCGTACGGGAACGCGTGTCCCCAGGCACCCAGCAGCACCGGCCGGATCACCTGCAGCGTGACGTAGGCGAGGATCGCGCTGCCGAACGCCACCGGGACGTGATACCCGATGCCGAGCTTGCGGCAGATCTCCACCTCGCGCAGCGCCCAGGAGACGAAAGCACCGATGGCGCAAATCGTCACCAGTTGCCAGATGCCGCCTTCCTCGAGCGGCGCGAGCCCGAGCCCGTAGCTCAGATCAGGCGGCGCGATGTTGATCTGCCAGAGATTCCAGGTCGGCCCGATCGCCGCGCCGTAGACCAGCAGGCCGGTGCCAAGCAGCGAGAAGAACGCTGCCGTGATGCCGAAGAAACCCACATAGAAGGCGCCGATCCAGTAGTCGAACAGGTCGCCGCCGACCAGGGTCCCACCCCTGATGCGGTACTTTCTTTCGAAGTTGAGCATTGCCATGACTTTTCCCCGTCAAGCACTGCGGGAGGGCCCGCCCTGCAAGCCATTGAAGCCGCTCGCGTCGGGCGACGGACCTCGGGCCTTGGGGCACGGGTCCGCCGCCTTTCGCGATTTTTTTTGGTCAGTTCGGCAGCGGAGCGTTGTGCTGCACGTTGCTGGCCGAGGCCGGAGCCTCAACGAGACAGGTGCCGCTGCCCTTGCCGTCGAGCCAGCACGAGTACTTCGTGCTGAGCTGCACGAAGTGGTTCGTGGCCACGATCGACGCCACGGCGATGCCGCCGATGATGATCACCTTGCGGGGATCCATAACCATCCATATACGCCACATAGTCTTTCTCCTAAATCAGTGGACGAGCGATCAGAACCAGGGAACCCAGTTCCAGATCAGGTAGTGGGCGAGTACGGAGACGCCGAACCACAACCAGGTGCTCATCCAGAAGAACCGGTTGATGGCACGCGCCTCATCCGGTGTGGCTCCTGAGATGCTCTTTCCTTCAGCCATTGACTGTTACCTCCTAAACAACGTTGCTTGTTCCGCGCATTCCCGCGCGGCAGGGATTGTCGGCTGCGACCCGGGTCGCAACCTGCGGCCACCCCCATGGCGGTGACCGCCCGACAATGCATTCCCCCTCACGACACTGCGTCGCGTGCATGAATGTCCGTCTCATGCCGCACGTCCTCCGGCGAGCTCCGCCCGCGCGTGTGCGACGCGGGCCGCCGTGACGCGCTCCTCGCCTGCCAGCCGCGCGTCGCGCTCGGCGCGATCACGAAGGCGTTTGGCGGCGGAGATGCGCACCAGATATGGTTCGTTGGCGACGATCTCGTCGAGCAGGGCGAGCGCCTCGGCATCCCAAGGACTCGCCTCGCGCACGAGCCGCGCTGGCGTGGCATCGACCTTGTCCATGTCGGTGCCGAGCGGCAGGATGTTGAACAGCGCGTCGAACAGCGCGTTGCAGACTTCCTGCACGAGATAGGTGGCGCCCGCGTAGCCCATGAAGGGCGTACCCGTGTGGCGCCGGATGATCGCCCCCGGAAAGGATGCCGGGATGTACATCGCACGAGGTCCGAGCTCGGCCAGGTACATGCGCTCGTTGTAGCTGCCGAATAGCACGAGGGGGGTTTTCTCGCGTACCGCTTGACGTACAGCCGCGTTGTCGGGCTTGACACCGGGCTGTCGCGCAAACGAGAACATGCACGGCAGACCGAGCTCGGATTCGAGGAAGTGGCGCACGCCACGCGCGTAGGTCTCGCCCGCCACAATGGCGAAACTCGCGGTGCCGAAGAAATCCTGGGTGACGGATCGCCACAGGTCCCACATCGGCTTGATGGTGGTGTGTTTCTCGCGCTCGATGAACGGCTCGGGGTCCAACCCCAGCAGTTCGCCGAGCTTGCGCAGGAACTTGGTGGTGCTGTGCAGTCCGATCGGCGCCTGCAGGTAGGGCCGCTCCAGGGCCTCGCACAACAGACGCCCAAACTCGCGGTACATGCAGACGTTGACGTCCGCGTTGACGAGTTTCGGTACGTCCTCAAGGTGGCTGCCGAGCGGGAATACCATGTTGATCTCGGCGCCGATTCCCTCGACCAGACGGCGGATCTCGGCAAGGTCCGACGGCATGTTGAAGGTGCCGTAGCAGGGACCGATGATGTTGACCCGCGGCCGCTCGCCTTCCTTGCGTTCGCGCGCCGGCACCTTCCGCGTGCCGAACTCGGACCACAGCCAGGCAAGCGCACGGTTGGCGCACTGCCACTGGTCTTCGTCGATGGTACGCGGCAGGAAGCGCTTGATGCTCGTGCCTTCCGGTGTGACGCCACCGCCGATCATTTCGGCGATCGACCCGGTGACCACCACTGCCGGAAGATGGGGATCGAGCGCCTTGTGCGCCCGCTTCATCGCCCCCTCGGTTCCGTGCTGGCCGAGTTCCTCCTCGGCGAGCCCGGTCACCACCACTGGCAGTTCGTGCGGCGGC
>JBILMF010000205.1:0-3791 GCA_044375655.1 Steroidobacteraceae bacterium
AGTACCGCCCGGATGCCGAGCGTGCGCTCAACCTCGCGTACCGCTTCCAGCGCGATCGCCTGCAGCAAGGCGAGATGTCCGGGGCGTGGCCGCTCAGCCGGCGCTGGAACGCCTACGGGCGCTACGACTACGACCTGCGCGACCGTACCACCCTCGAGCGTTTTGCCGGACTCGAGTACAAGTCATGCTGCTGGCGGCTGCGGCTGGTGGGACGTCGCTATGTGTCCAGCCGCACCGGCGAGCGCGATACCGGAATCTATCTGCAGCTGGAACTCAACGGCCTCGCCAGTGTCGGAAGCTCCGCCGACGCTTTCCTCGAAGAGGCAATTCGGGGATACTCCGGAGTCGGCCTAAGCCGCTGACTTTTCGGCATTTTCGGGGCTCCGCCATGACCCATCGTCTGTTTCCGCCATCCGTCCGCAAGGCTGCCATCGTGCTGTTGCTGTGCGCCGCCGCGCTGCCAGCCGCCGCGCAGCGCACGCTCTCCGACCGCGGCGAGCTGCTCGACCGGGTAGCGGCGGTGGTCAACGACGGCGTGGTGCTCGCCAGCGAGCTCGAGGAGCAGATCATCATCGTCGCGGAGCGACTCAAGGCGCAGGGGCTCGAGATGCCGCCGGTCACGGTGCTCCGCCAGCAGGTGCTCGAGCGTCTGGTGCTGCAGGAAATCCAGATGCAGCGCGCGCAGCGCGCGGGCATCCGCATCAACGACGAGGCACTCAATCAGGCACTCGCCGACGTCGCACAGCGCAACGGCCTCGCGCTGGCGCAGCTGCCGACGGCGCTTGCGCAGCAGGGCATCGACTACGCGGTATACCGCGAGAGCATCCGCCGCGAGATGACCCTGCAGGTACTGCAACAGCGCGACGTGATCCAGCGCATCAATGTCTCGCCGCGCGAGCTCGACCAGTTTCTCGAGAAGCAGAAGTCGCGGCCCTCCGAGCTCAACGAATACAACCTCTCCCACATCCTCATTGCCGTGCCGCAGGAAGCTACGCCGGCGCAGCTCGATCAGGCCTCGCGGCGCGCGCAGGACGTCTTCCAGCGGGCGCGCTCGGGTGAGGACTTCGCGCGGCTTGCGGTCGCCTTCTCGAACAGCCAGACCGCGCTCGAGGGCGGCGCCCTCGGCTGGCGACGCGGGCCGGAGATCCCGACCGTGCTTGCCGATCTGGTGGTCGGCCTGAAGCCGGGCGAGATCAGCGAACCGCTGCGCACGCCCTCGGGCTACCACATCGTGCGCCTCAACGAAGTGCGCGGCGCCGACCAGCAGGTCGTCATCGAACAGACGCACGCCCGCCACATCCTCCTCAAGCCCACTGAGATTCAGGACGACGCCACCGTACAGCAACGGCTGCGCGACGCCCGCGAGCGCATCCTGAGTGGCGAGGACTTCGCCGTGCTCGCAAAGACGCTCTCGGAGGATCCGGGCTCGGCCAGCGAGGGTGGTGATCTCGGCTGGACCGCGCCGGGAACCTTCGTGCCGGAGTTCGACGCCGCGCTCGGCCGACTCACCGTCAACGAAATCAGCGAGCCGTTCCGCACGCAGTTCGGCTGGCACATCGTGCAGCTGCTCGGTCGCCGGCAGTTCGACAATACCGACGAGCTGCGCCGGCAGCGGGCCTTCCTGCAGCTGCGCGAGAGCAAGGCGGACGAGGAAACGGAGCTCTGGCTGCGTCGGCTGCGCGACGAGGCCTATGTCGACATCAAGAGTTGAGCGGCCGCGGCTGATCCTCACCTCGGGCGAGCCGGCGGGCATCGGCCCGGAACTGTGCGCGCAGCTGACGGCCGGCGAGCTGCCTGACTGCGAAATCACCTGTCTCGTCGATCAGGCACTGCTCGAGAGTCGAGCGCCGGCCGGTTCGCGGCTGGAACGTCTGCAGGTCCTGCACCGGCCACTTGCCGTTCCCGCCGTCCCGGGTCACCTCGATGTACGCAACGCCCACTACGTGCTCGACCTGCTCGACTCGGCTCTCGACGGCGTGCGCGCGGGCCGCTACGACGCGATGGTTACCGCGCCGGTGCAGAAAAGCATCATCGCCGCCGCGGGCGTCCCATTCTCCGGCCACACCGAGCACCTGGCGGCACGTTGTGGCACGGCGCGGCCGGTGATGATGCTGGTCGCCGGCGGTCTGCGGGTCGCGCTTGCCACCACCCACCTGCCGCTGCGGCGCGTACCTGAAGCCATCACGCAGGCGCTGGTGCTCGACATCCTGCGCATCATGGATCACGACCTGCGGAGTGCTTTTGGCATCGAGCGGCCGCGGATCGCGGTCTGCGGCCTCAACCCGCATGCGGGCGAGAGCGGTCTGCTCGGCGACGAGGAGATCCGGCAGATCGCGCCGGCCATCGAGGCGGCGCGTGCGGCCGGCATCGAAGCGTTCGGGCCGGTGCCGGCGGATACCGCGTTCGTGCCACGGGAACTGGCGCACGTCGACGCGCTGCTCGCGATGTTCCACGATCAAGGACTGCCGGTGCTGAAACACGCGGGTTTCGGCCATGCCGTCAATGTCACCCTCGGTCTGCCCGTGATCCGTACCTCGGTGGATCACGGCACCGCGCTGATGCTCGCCGGCAGCGGTCAGGCCGACGTCGGCAGCCTGCGCGCCGCGGTGGAACTTGCGGTCGATCTCGTGCACCGCCGCCGCGCGCGGCCAGCGCGTCGAGCCGGGTGATGGTCTACGCCCGCAAGCGCTTCGGCCAGAACTTCCTGCACGACCCACGGGTGATCGCGGACATCGTCGCCGCGGTCGCGCCGCAGCCGGACGATGCCTTGGTGGAGATCGGTCCGGGCCGCGGCGCGCTCACCGCACCCCTGCTCGAGCTCTGCGGCCATCTCGACGCCATCGAGATCGACCGCGATCTTGCCGCCGAACTGCGGCTGCGTTTCGCGGACCGTCGGCTGACGCTGCACGAGGCCGACGCGCTGCGCTTCGACTTCGCCGCACTCGCCGCACAGCGTGGCCGCAAGCTGCGGGTGATCGGCAACCTGCCCTACAACGTATCGACGCCGCTGCTGTTCCACCTGCTCGATGCGCACGCCGCGATCGCCGACCTGCACATCATGCTGCAAAAGGAAGTCATCGACCGCATCTGCGCGGCTCCTGGCAGCGGTGCCTACGGTCGCCTCACGGTGATGCTCGCGCCCTGGGTGATCGCCGAGCGTTTGTTCGATGTCGGACCCGGAGCGTTCCGCCCGGCGCCGCAGGTCTGGTCGGCAGTGGCGCGGCTCACGGTGCGCGCGCAGCCGGCCTTTGCCGTCGATCAGCGCTACGCCCGCGTCGTTGCGGCGGCGTTCTCGCAGCGTCGCAAGACCCTGCGCAATGCGCTGCGCCCGATGCTGGATGTCGCGACGATTACCGCCTGCGGTATCGATCCCGGAGTCCGTCCGGAAACCCTTACGCCCCGGGAGTTCGCCGCACTCGCGGGAGCGCTTGCCGAGGCAGCCTGAGCGTGGCCCGCATCGCGATCGGCGATCTGCAGGGCTGCCTGCCGGAGTTGCGGCAGCTGCTCGCGTCGATCCCCTTCCGGGCGGACCGTGACCAGCTGTGGTTCGTCGGCGATCTCGTCAATCGCGGCCCGGATTCGCTGGGCACGCTGCGCTTCGTACGCGCACTCGCCGACAACGCCCGCGTCGTTCTCGGCAACCACGATCTGCATCTGCTTGCGGTCGCCTTCGGCGGCAGCCGCAAGCTGCGCGCCGACGACACACTCGATGACGTGCTTTCGGCACCGGACCGTGACAGCCTTCTCGAGTGGCTGGTGACGCGCCCGCTCGCAGTGCGCGATGGCGGCGA
>JBILMF010000206.1:0-3778 GCA_044375655.1 Steroidobacteraceae bacterium
TCAACCTGAAGCAGTCCTGGATCCATCGGGCGATGTCTCTTTGTCGATAGGCCGTCAGATCTTTTTTTTAACGACTTCCTGCAGGATATGCCGATCCAACGTCAGATCCGCTACCAGACGCTTCAGGCGCGCGTTCTCATCGCGCAACTGGCGCAGTTCCCGAACCTCGAGAAGGCCGAGGTCCCCGTACCGTCTCTTCCAGACGTAGAACGTCGCCTCGCTGATCCCCATTTGCCGGCAGACGTCTCCCACGGGCTGCCCAGAGTCCGCCTGCTTCAGCGCAAACAGAATCTGCTCCTCGGTAAACTTCGATCGTTTCATCGCTTCCGTCTCCTTGCTCCGGAAGCCGGACTAGGGCTTAAGCGGACCAAAACCCTGGACAAGCCGGCCGGATGCGACCAGTTCACGGAGATAGACATCATCGTGGGATGGCACGACGAGGACATCAGGGTTCTGACCCATGAACGAGATCAGCCATCGAAGTACCTCGTATGTTTTGGGCCGGCTCTCCGGTGTCTGCATCAAAAAGCTTTGCACCAGCCTGGAACGGCCGGTCTGATCCCGGATGTTCGACATCGTCCAGACGATGTCTCCGACGAACAGGACCTCTCGCCCATCGGCCATCTGAACGAAGAACAGCACGCTGCCGGGCGTATGCCCAGGCGCAGGGATCAGCACAACACCGGGTGCTACACTGGTGAAGCCTTTCGACGGCACTGGATCGACGCCGCGGAACGCTTCTGGGACCTTCCCGTCTTCCATGTATTGCCCCGTCGCATCGATCTGTTCGCGCGTCAGCCTCAGCTTCGGGATGAGCTGGTTCAAGCTCTTGGACCTGGGCAGATAGCCGAGATGGTCCGGATGCTCGTGCGTCACGACGATCCGGCGTGCGGTGACCATCGCACCGCCGATGCGTGCCAGCGATGTGTCGTCGAATTTCTCCCCTGTCTTGAACAGCGCGGCGACATAGCGATCCATCCCTACGTCGATGATCGTGTCGCCCCAGTTCGACTTGAGCCTGAAAGCCGATCGCGCCATCGTCGCGCCCCGTATATCGAGTCCGGCCTGGAGACCGAAGAACGGCAATCGATCCTCCGCCAGAAACTCGACCTCGATGGCGCTCGGTCTTTCTTCGGCAGGCGCATTGGCCAAACGGCGGATGTCCGCGATAGACGGGTTGAAGCCGGTGGATCGTGGAACGCGCCCATCGACAACGAAAAAATAGACGAGCCCGACCAGGACCAAAAGCAAACCTAGTGCGATCCGAGCGATGACCCTCATTCCGGCTCTCCTGACCTGATTTTCAAGCTGGGGTCCAGACACCACAGCGCCACGATGAATCATGCCCGAGCATCATGATCGGAGTCCGACCCGCTTTGGTCGATCCGGTCACGCCGACGGTTCTGCGGGGTGTGCGATGTCGGGCGCCGGAAACGGGTTCTTAAAGGTGAAGGCCTCGGGCGTCGGGCCCTTGTCATCGAGGCGTTGCAGACGCAGTTTGGCTTCCGCTGCGGTGGGGCGCTGGCCCTCGGGCACCCACCACAGGACGGCATGGTTCCCCGGCATCCTCGTGAACCACTCCTTCCTGCGCCGCAACATCTCCGTGTGCGCCGATCGGTAGACATAGTCCTGCAGCGACTCGATATCGCGCCAGACGCTGAGATTGACGAGATACTCCTCACCGAACGGGCGCAGGGCCGTCGCGTTCCCATCGTCCGTCTGCAGCCGCCATACATATCCTGGGGAGCGCTCCGCCAGCGCGTTGATCCGGTCGAGATTGGCGACGAAATCCGCCATGACCGGAGAATCGATCGGTGCGGTCATGAGGGCGATGTTGAGCTGTGCGAGCTGGTAGGTCGTCATGACGTACTCCTCGGCCGCTCGTCAGGCGAGCGCCGTCACCTGGATCTCGACGCGGTACTCCGACGCTGCGAGCGCCGCTTCGATGGTCGCGCGCGCGGGCTTGGCGTCCTGCGCCACCCAGGCATCCCAGGCGCGGTTCATGGCCGCGAAATCCCCGATGTCGGCGAGATACACGTTGGCGGTGAGGATACGCCGCTTGTCCGCACCGGCAGCGGCGAGCAGCCGGTCGATCCCGGCGAACACCTGCCGGGTCTGGTCCTCCACATCCGTCGACGGGTCATCTGCGACCTGGCCGGCGAGGAAAATGAAGCCGTTGGCGACCACGGCCTGCGACATGCGGGTGCCTGATTTCGATGCGAAGGATCGGATTCATAAATGATCATCGTCGTCGGAGTGGTGGATATCGACGCCGCGCGTAGGCCGCGGCGCAGGGGAGCATAAGCGATGTATCACCCGCCAGGTAAGGCTGCGGGACCGTCGTTCGATGAGGTCGAAGAGCAGCATGCCGCCGACCATCGCTGCGACGAACACCGCGGCCTTGGCCTCGCCGCCGCGGCTGCGCGAGCTCTTCGCACCCGACATCTGGCGCAGAACCCGCAGCGGGCTGATCGTCGCGGTCGTGGCGCTGCTCACTTGGTGGAGCTGCAACGCCTTCATCCCCGTGGTCTCGGCGAACCTCGCGCAGGCCGAGGCGCTGCGCCTCGGGCTCGACAAGACGGCGACCAGCGTGCTGGTCGAGTCCTGGAAGACGCAGGCCACCACCATCTTCAACATCCGCGGACTGATCGGCACGCTGCTCATCATCCCGCTCGCCAAACACTGGGGCCGCAAGCCCATGTTCGCGACCTATCTCGGCCTCTCAGCGCTGTCGCTGCTCGCGACCTTCGGCCTCGACCTGCCGCCGCTGGTGCGGCTCTACATGTACTTCTTCATCGGCCGGACGGCGTTCGGCATCTTCGGCGCGTTCACCGTCTATCTGCCGGTGCTCTTCCCGGCGCGGCTGCGCGCCACCGGCTCTGGCTTCACCTACAACATCGGCCGCATCATCGCCGCCGGCGGGCCGTTCGTGGTCGGCTCGGTTGCTGTCGAAGTGCAGCACCACGATTTGAGTCGCGCATTTTGAGCGCAGAAAAACGTGCACTTACGCCCCATCGTAGCGGCGGATGTGCTTACACACTTGCCTACACACCGTAATGAACGGTGAAAAAACACGCAGAAAACAGCTGCATTCGGTGACTGCAAGCTACTCATAATCCCTTGGTCCTTGGTTCGAATCCAAGCGGGCCCAGTCTTCCACCGAAGAGAGATTCACAGCGTATCCGAGATCATCGCCGCGGAGGCGCAAACGTCAAACCGCGTTTGTGACGCCCCAGACCGTCTCCCCTCGAGCGGAAGTCGACTGCCACGCTTTGTGCGGGCGCCCGGACGGGGGGTTCGGTAAAACATTGACGCTTATCGTTAAGCGTTATACACTGCCGACGTGATAAGGAGCTTCCGCTGCCCTGACACCCGGCGATTCTTCGAGACCGGCAAGTCACGTCGGTTCGGCGCTATCGCAAATGTAGCGGCACGGAAGCTCGCCATGCTGGATGCTGCACACACCCTCGACTTCCTGCGCTCGCCACCTGCAAACCGGCTGGAGGTGTTACGAGGAGATCGCAAGGGGAAATACAGCATCCGCATCAATGATCAATACAGAGTTTGTTTTAGATGGACCGATCAGGGTCCGATAGATGTGGAAATCGTCGATTACCACTGAGGTGAGATAGATGTCCAAAAATGGCATGCGACCGGTGCATCCTGGTGAAGTGATTCGCGAGGAGTTCATGGCACCGCTGGGGCTGAGCGCCAACGCACTAGCCAAGGCGCTCAATGTTCCGACACCGCGAATCAACGATGTCGTGCGCGGTCGACG
>JBILMF010000207.1:0-3727 GCA_044375655.1 Steroidobacteraceae bacterium
CGAGTCTCATCGGCCGTGGCGGCGCATGATGGACACAAACCGTTCGAGCGGAATCGCCTGCGCTTCGTTGCCGTCGCGGCCGGTCATCGACTCGGCGGCAAGCAGCGCGTTGACGATCGCTTCCTCGGTCGCCTCGGCGACGGCCGGGAACAGCGCGCTCAGCTGTACGTTGGGCAGCATCTCGATGCCGCGGATCGTCTCGGCGTCGACGGCCGGCAGACGGTTCGCCGTGGAGAAAGCAATCACAAAATCTCCACTGGTGTTGTTACCCCACCCGCCCACCCGACCGAGTCCGAGCGGCGCTCGTCTGGCGAGCCGTTCGCACTGGCTCGGAATCAGGGGTGCGTCCGTCGCCACCACGATCACGATGGAACCGTCCTCCCGTCGGTAGACGCTCGGCACCTCGTCGTAACCGATCTCGGCACCTATCGGCACACCGTCGACCGTGAGCCACTGACGTAGCCCGTAGTTGCTCTGCACCAGGACACCTACCGTGTACTCGGCGCCGCCGGCCCTCACCCGCCGCGACGACGTGCCGATGCCGCCCTTGAACTCGTGGCAGACCATCCCGGTGCCGCCACCGACATTGCCTTCCGCCACCGGCCCGTCAGCGGCGACCCGCATGGCCTCGTAGACGTGCGCGGCTTGTACATGCTGCGCGAGACCGTCGTTGAGCATGCCGTCGTAGGTCTCTCCGCAGGTCGGTTGATGGAAGCGGTGTGCAAACCCCTCGAGGAAAGTCTGCGCCAGCAGCGCGTCGCGCAGCGTACCGATGGAAAAGGCCGACGACAGGCAGATGGCGCTGGAGAGGATCCCGGTCTCGCGGATCCAATGCGCACCGGCGAACTCGCCGAAGCCGTTGAAGCTGTGGAAGCCCGCGAACACGGTCTGCTCCCAATAGGGCACAGGCAAAGGATGGATCGCCGTGACGCCGGTACGTGCCACGCGCGGCGCATCGGCGAGCAACGTCACATGTCCGACCCTCACCCCGGCGACATCGGTGATCGCATTCAGCGGCCCCACCGGCAGCACACCGACCTTGAAACCGAGTTCGCGCAAGCGTGTCCGTCCCATAGGGTCAGGTTCCCGGGCGGGGAGTCACGGGTGCTTCGACGCGCCACATGTCCTCCGCGTTGTAGATGTAGGGGATGCTGAAGTTGTAGTCGAGCCCACGCAGGTCGGCGCGATGGGCGAGGATCCACCCGGACTGCCAGAGCGGCACGTTCGGCGTGTCGCGCAGCACGATGCGCTGCGCTTCGCGGTAGAGCGCCGCGCGCGCCTCGCCGGTGACGCCGTCGGCGCGGCGCAGCAGCGCATCGAGTTCTGCGCTGCGGTATCGGGAGACGTTGCCGATCGAACCGATCATCCGCGAGTCGTAGACGAAGGTGAAGAGGATCCACGGGTCGGGGAAATCGAGACTGATCTGCTGCAACGTGATCTCGAAGTCGCCGCTGAAGATCGCCTGCCGCGAGCCGGCACTCACCTGCCGAATCGACACCCGCAGGCCCACGTTCTCGAGCTGTGCAAGGATGCCGAGCAGCAGCGGCGAGGGCGTCGTCCGATCGCTGACATACGTGAGCGTCATCCTGGCGCCTTCGGGGACGCCGGCTTCGCGCAGCAGCTTGCGAGCCTTTGCAGGATCGAAGGGTGCAAGCGGCACATCGGCATCGAAGCCGGGCACACCCTCCGGAACGAAGCCCCGCAGGGCCACGCTGCCGGTACCATCGAGATGTCGCCGCAGCGCCTCGCGATCAATGGCAAGCGAGATCGCCTCACGGACGCGACGATCAGAGAACGGCTTGCGGTCGTTGTTGAGCTGCAGGAATAGCACGCTGGCCGTGGGCGCCGAGAGCGTGGTGATACCCGGCCGGGAGGCGATCCAACCGGCCTGATCCGTGGATATGCCATCGACGATGTCGATGTCGCCGTTGCGCAGCTGGATCAGCCTCTCGGTCTCGTCCCTCACGGTTCGCAACACGATGCGATCGAAGTACCGCGGCGCTTGTCGCGCGTGGGGATTCGGCGCCAGCACGACGCGCTCGCCCAGCGCGTTGGCGACCAGTCGATAGGGCCCGCTGCCCGCCGTGTTACTGCTGAGCCAGCGCAGGCCGAGGTCGCCGTCCACCTCGTGCACGAGCACTCGCGGATTGACCACGGCAGCTGCCGGCATGGCGAGAATCTGCGCAAAGAACGGCACGGGTGTCGCCAGCACGAAACGGACCTCGTACGGGCCCGTGACTTCCGTCCGCTGCAGCCACGAGAGTGCCTGCGACGGACCGAGACGCATGCGCTGCACGCGATCGAACGAGAACTTCACCGCCTCCGCGGTCACCTCCGTGCCGTCGTCGAATCGATGGCCGGGCGCGATACGCGCCGTCCATAGCCTGCCATCCGGCGACGGCTCGACGCTGCTGGCGAGTTCACCGAGCAGCCGCCCGGTCGGACGTCCATCGCGCAACTCGAAACGCAGCAGTCGCTGATACGCGAGATCGACGACCGTGAAGTTGTTCTGGATCAGCGTCGCGGCCGGATCCAGCGTGGCCAGATCGCGCGGCACGGCGACGGTCAGGGTGCGCGGCGTCTGCGGCAGGTCCGACACGTCGCAGCCGGCGCCGACCAGCAGCGCGAGACCGATCGCGATCAGCCCGATGCGGCGTCGCTTCATCGGCGGCGCGCCGCCTCGACGAATCGCTCGAAGATGAGGTTGTCGCTCGGGGTGACGTGGAACTCGGGATGCCACTGCACGCCGAGCGCGAAGCGGCGCTGCGGCACCTCGATCGCCTCGACGAGATCGTCCGGCGCCCGCGCGGCGACGCGGGCACGCGGCCCGACCTCGATTACCCCTTGGGAATGCTTGCTGTTCACCAGTGCCGGCTGCGGGCCGAACCAGCGTGCGAAATCGCTGTCCGGCTCGGCACGCACGGTGTGGGTCCCCTGCGCATAGCTCTCCGTCTGCCGATGCTGGATGCTCGACGGGCGCGACGCGGCGAGCGAGACGATCAGCTTGCCGCCGCACACCGCGTTCATCAGCTGGAAACCCCCGCAGACCCCGAGCAACGGCATATCAGCCTCTATGGCAGCGACGATGAGTGCGCGCTCGAATGCCGCGCGTTGCAGTTTTTCGGGGGAGTCGCTGCCGTCGGCACCTTCACCAAAGAGCTCCGGGTGCGGGAACTGGTAACCGCCCCCCGAGACCACGATGCCGTCGAGCGACTTGAGGTAGCGCGGGATCATGTCGATCTCGTGCGGCAGTATGACCGCCGCCGCGCCCGCGACGCGCAGCGCGTCGAAGGTCCGGGAATCGAGTACGTAGAAGGGGCGCGGCGGCTTGCCCTGAGGGCTCGCTTCGATGTCTGCGGTGACACCGATCAAGGGGGTGCGCTCGCTGTCTGTCGGAATTGCCATCGGTCAAGCCTCCCAGGGGTTCGGATCGAAGGGCCAGATCGGCCGCGGCAAGCGCCGGAACGGCAGCTGACGGACATCGGCTGCGCATACACCCGGACCATCGACAACGATGTCCTCGACGAAAATGCCGGCAAAGTCGCGCCGATAGTGCTGCGCGGACTTGACGACAATGACGCGCTTCGCGGCCAGATCGACACCAACCTCACCGAAGAGGTTGGCAGCATAGGTCTGTGTGCGCACCTCCGCCACCACGAGGTCTACGCCGTCAGCGTGCAGTGCTGCAACCCGGCCCATGGATATCAAAGAATTGCCGATTCGCTGG
>JBILMF010000071.1:0-14082 GCA_044375655.1 Steroidobacteraceae bacterium
TACCTGCGGTGGCGCTCGCGATCATCGGCGCTCTAGTGCTGCCGCTGGCTTGGTGGTCGATCATCCGCAGACTGAATCAAAATCGCTGGGTGGATATCGCATTTCTCGCAGCAGGAACGGTTGCCGGCATGGCCTTGTGGCTGGGACCGGTGGGGAATTCACTGCTTCCGTAAGAGTCGCGGGGCATTTTCTGAGGATGGCCGTTCGCCGCTCCTTCTTACGCCCTAGGTCGGACTCTAGACCGAAACGCCACTCAAAAGCGGGGGGACGTCGGCGTCAACTCGTAGCTCGTGCTCCGACCGCTCGCTTCGGAGCGACGCAAGACTCCACGATCCAAGAGATCGCTGATGTCACGCAACGCCGTGTCCTGCGAGCACTTGGCGACGGCTGCCCACTTGCTGCTCGTCAGCTTGCCTTCGAAACCATCCAGCAATTTATTGAGCAATTTGATCTGTCGCGCGTTCATCGCCGCGCCCGCCCAGTGCTGCCAAAATCGCGCTTTTCGGAGAACGTCGGCGAACGTCGCTTCCGAATCGGATATGGCGCGCTCGATGCAGGACAAAAACCACCCGAGCCACGGCGTGACATCCATCGTGCCCTTTTGTGCCGACTCGAGACGCTCGTAGTAGGTCGACCTCTCGCGCTCGATCTGCGCCGCAAGACTGTAAAAGCGCTGCGATGAACGCTCGGCGCGGGCAAGCGCCATGTCGCCGATCGCGCGCGCGATGCGCCCGTTGCCATCGTCAAAGGGATGAACCGTCACAAACCATAGATGTGCGAGCCCGGCCTTGATGATCGGATCATCACGCTGATCGGTCTCGAACCAGGACAGAAAGTCCCGCATTTCGATCTCGACCTGCTCGGCAGGCGGAGCCTCGAAGTGCACCTGCCGACGCTCTTGCGGACCGGAAACTACTTGCATCGGACCCTGTGCATCATCACGCCATTGACCGACCGGAATCTTGGATAGCCCGCTGTAACCGCTAGGAAAGAGCGAGGCGTGCCACCCGAAGAGGCGCTCGACCGTGAGCGGCCGCTCAAAACGCTGCGTTGCATCGAGCACCATCTCGACAACGCCCTCCACTCGTCGATCCGCCGGGGCGAGCGCGCCGATCTCGACGCCGAGTCGACGCGCGAGCGACGATCGCACGGATTCGGCACTCAAGCGCTCACCCTCGATCTCGCTCGTCTTTACAACATCGTCGGTCAAGATGCGCAGCGTTGCCTGCTCGCGAACCGCAAGACCCAGGGTCTGCATGCGACCGAGCAATTGCCCCTGCGCACGATGGACGGCCGCGAGCCTCGGCAGCAGTCTTTCCCGGTCGTACTCCCAGTGCGGCCAGCCTTTTTGCTGCCAAAGGTAACGATAATCACCGCGCGCCATGCGGTGATTATGCCGTGGATTCGCCGCAGACACCAACCGAAAAGGGCCAAGTTGATGGTCGCTGCACGGGCAGGCTCTGGCGGTAAAGAGAGCGGTGGCTTGGCCTTGCGTGCCGACGGATCGCTTGCCATCGAACAACATCTACGCGGCCTCCGGTCCGGCGCCCATTGGAGGATGCGAGACATAGTCCATACCGGACTCGAGCGGTCGGAAGAAAGCCGGCAAGTCACATCGGTGTCAGTGGCAATTGGCGACTGACATTCATGTTCGAAAACGGCGATGCCGTACTCGTCGACTATCAGGACTACCACTGAGGTTTGTATGAACGAAATGAACAACCCTCCTCACCCGGGCCTCACGCTTCGGGATGACGTATCGCCCGCCCTAGGCCTGCAGGTCGGTGAGGCGGCCGCTCAACTCGGCGTCGACCGTACAACGCTCTCAAAAGTGCTTAACGGTCGTGGGGCGATCAGTCCTGCGATGGCTCTACGCATCGAACGCTGGCTCGGGCGCGATCGCGGCGGTGCCGCCGAGGTATGGCTTGCGCAGCAGACCGCCTATGATCTTTGGAAGGCCCGAGTGACACTCAAGAAGTCCAAGGCGTTGCAGGGTGTGAAATCTGCCGCAAAGCGCGCAGCGTGATGCATCCTTGGAAAGGGCGAGATTAACTCGGGCCATCCATGGCCCTCGCCCCTCGTCTTCGCTCGGGGCGCGGTGGCGCCGCTGTCCGGGGCGGCCAAGCTGCGGGCCCAGAGCGGCTGTCCGTCGGCACCGTAGAGCACGGGGAACGCATCCTGTCCGCCGCTCGCAGGCGCGGGGAGCGTGATCGCCGGACCGAACGAGGCGGCATCAGCGTACGATCCGACCACCGCAATGCGCCCGTCGTCATCCACCGCGACCTCGTTGCCGAACGAGGCGCCACCGCCCGAGACGAGCCGCGACCAGCGGACGGCTCCGTCCGCATCGAACGCCACCGTGACGGCATCGGCCTCGGTCGAGGTCGTGACCGTGCTGTCGAACGCGCCCGCGCCGCCGAAAGCCCGCGCCCAGACCACAGCGCCCTCGGCGTCGAGGCGGGCGATGAAGATGTCCTTGCCGCTGCCGCGGGCGGGGACGGTGGTCCCGCCGACGCCACAGGACACGACGAGGACGGCGAGCGCCAAAAATTTCAGGGCTTTCGCTGGACTGACACCGGGAGCACCTTCCAAGGACCTAGCCACCGGTCACAACGCGGGGCAAGCAACCCGACGCCTCGAAGGCTCCCCGTGTCATGTAGCGGCCGACGGGTTCGTAAGGACCCAGGGTGGGACCCGCGGGCCCCGCTTCGGTCACATCGATCGGCGAATTGACGAAGGACGGCGACGGCGCCAGATGACGCAACAAGATGGCGCCCTCGCCTGAGGTGAGCGCATCCAACCAGGTGACGCCGCATTCCGACCGCGCATTGGATGGACGGTCGGCGGCCGTGCTGATGACGACGGCGTAGTTGCGCCCCGCGTCGGTGACGATCTGCTCGTCGGCGACGCAGGCAGCCGAACGATCGGAAGGGTGACGGTAGGTGCAGAGAGACCAATAGCGCACCTGCCCATCGGTCATCATCGGTGCACCGTCGAAGGTCCGTGGCGAGAGCGGCGCACGCCCGCGCAGCACCAGCACCTCGCCGAGGCGGAAGTCGGTGAGCGCATATGCGTAGGCATTGTCGCGGTTGACGAGCATGTCGCCCGAGGCTTTGCCGTCGGTGGCCCCGGAGACCATCCATTCGATCGGGTCCTTCACTACCCCGGCCGCCGGCGGGATCCGGGCATGACCGATCTTCTGCTCCGGGCTCACGCCCGCGGGATCCGGACAATCGCCTCCCAAAGACGACCGTGACCCGTCGGCGGCGACCTTCCAAACGACAGGCAAGGGCGATCCGCCACCCGGATGAGCGCGGTCCGGGAGGTACATGCGGTACAGGATCCGCAGCGCGAGCGCAGCGCCACCGGCGGGAGTCTTCAAAGATACGGTGTTGGGGACCGGACGGTCGCCGTCATCGGCGGCGACCTCGACCGAATAACGGCGCTGCGCTGCGTCGCGCTGCGCGCCCGGTCGGAACGGGTTGACGGAGCCGCTCTCGGGGGTGATGTCCAGGTCCGTCATCGAGGCGATCACCGCGTTGTCGCTGCGACGGTGGATGTTGAAGCTCATCTGACGCGCGTGCGGGAAATGCCCGTCAATCGTCACGCGTTCGCCGGGCGACAACACCACCTCGCCGATCCAGTAGCGCGCATTGGTATCGACGATCGGGAGGTTGCGCGGATAGGTCCAGAAACAGCCCTGCGCCGCGAGCGGCGCCATGGCCATCAGGGCGATCCCGACGGATGTCATCGCAGTCCGTCGATGAAGCAGGCGAGCGCTTCGGCCATCGGACCGAGCACCTGCGGGGATGTGGAGTCGGCGGTGTCGAGCCGCGTGTGGTGGGCGAGCTGGTAGCCCACCACGCCCACGAGCGGATAGGCGCCGCCCCGCGCGATCAGCGCCATCTCGCCCACGGGACGGGCATCGGCGAGCGAGTCGATGCGGATCGGGTCGCGTCCCGCGAACGCGCGCTGCAACTCGGGGAAGAGCGCCGGCGTGACGCCGATGCCGCGCTGCGCGTTGGGGCCCGGCGTGAAGCCGAACCGGCCGTCGCGTACGACGGCCTCGCGCGTAGCGATGTTGGCTCCGAGGTGCATCCAGAGCGTCACCCGGTCCACCGCGAACTCCGGATCGGCGAGGACCTTCTTCATGCCCGCCCCGCCGAGTTCGTGGTGGCTCGTGAACGCGAGCCGCACAGGGATCTCCGGCCGGTGACGGCGCAGCCACTCGGCGAGACCGAGCGTGACCGCGATGCCGGGACCGCGCTCGCCGCCGGAGAAGAACCAGCCGTTGCGCGGCGTCGTGATGACGAGCGCCTTCTGTCCGGGCGACCCCGACTCGGCGATCAGCGTGAGGTCGCTCGAGGGAGTCGTCTTCCCGGTCATCGTGAGCCTCACGGTCTGACGGCTCGCGGCGGCCGCTTGCAGGACGGACTCGTGCTTCTGCCCGAGCACGAGGAACGGGAAGCGGCGCGCCGGCGGCGTACCCTCCTCCTCCGCTCCGCGGACATTGAGGGCCACGACCTCGCCCGAGGGATGCTCGACGATCGCCACGGCAGCGGCCGGCCGACGGCGCAGCACCTCTTGGAGCGCCGCCCGATAATCGGGATGGAACGCCGACGAGAACGCGTTGAACGGCAAGCGCAGGTAGATGATGTCGCCCGCGCCGCAATCCGCATCCGTCACCGCGCACAGGCGCGCTTGGACAGCGTCACGGCCGGTCCAGACCACCGGCCACAGGGGGAATCCGTCGGCGATGCGCTGCGTCCCGACGTCCAGCTCGACCCGCTCCGGCTCGTGCAGATCGACCGGAGTTGCGATGGCGCGCGTGCGGTAGCCGGCGTCGATCAAGCGCCGATCGAGCCACTCGAAGCCCCGCTTGGAGGCGGCCGAGCCGGTGCGACCTTCCCCCAAAGAAACATATCGTGCGACATCGGCCTGCAGCGCATCGCCCGAGATACCCTGCGGTCGGCATGCCCCGGCGGTCGCGGTCGCCGCCGTGGCCACCGCCGTCGAAGCCGCCGCCGACGCGGTCGGCGGCGGCTCGCCGCCGAGGAAGGCCAGCACCCAGCGCGAGATCTCGTCCGGTCGGTCCTCCAGCAGGAAGTGCCGCGTGCCGGGCACCTGGACCGCGGCCCAGATGGAGCGCGCCGGGAACAAGGATCGGAAGCGCTCGAACTGACCCGGATGCAGGCGGTCCGACTGCGCGGAGAATGCGATGAACACCGGCCGGTCCCAGCCCGCGAAGAACTGCCGCACGAGACCGTTCTCGCGGGCGCGCACATCGCCGGGTCGGCGCGGGATCAGCGCGGTGATGCGGCGCACGCCCGACTGGTAGCTGCCGTCCGGGAACGGCGCCATGTAGGCGTCGCGCACCGCCTGCGGAAGCTCCGACTCGGTCTGCGCCTCGATGACCTGGTCGACCGCGACGATGGGCGCCGTGCGCAACAGCTCGATCCACCGGTCGAAGCCCGCGGAGTACGACGGACTCTCGGGATCGGTGCCGTCGTTGAGGCTGGTGTCGAGCAGCACCAAGCGGTTGAAGCGGTCCGGCATCGCGGCGACCGTCGGCATGCCGAGCAGCCCGCCCCAGTCGTGCGCGACGAGGTCGATGCGGCGCAGGTCGAGCGTGCGCACGAACGCGGCGAGCGCCTCGAGATGACGCGCGTAGGTGTAGTCCTCCATCGCAGCGGGCTTGTCGGAGCGGCCGAACCCGATGAGATCGGGCGCGATGGCCCGATAGCCGCGCTGCGCCAACGCGGCGATAAGGCCCCGGTACATGTAGGACCAGGACGGCTGGCCGTGCAGCAGCAGCACCACGGGACCCGTCCGCGGACCGACATCGATGTAATGCATCCGGACCTTGCGGTCACCGAACGGCACCTCGAGGTAACGCGGCTCGAACGGATAGTCCGGCAGGCCCGCGAAACGCGCATCGGGCGTCCGCAGCACAGGTCCGCTGTCGGCCAGCGCCGTCGTCGGCACCGCCGAGAGGGCGAGCGCCGCCATGAGCGTGCGAATCGTGGGCTTCATGACGATCATGAGGTCTCCTCCCGGCGCGGACACCGGCGTTGCGGATTGTTGACAGTATCGCAGACGATGTCAGAGTAGCGACCGCCCAAACTGGAGAGTTGACGGAAGCCCCGATGAAGGCCAAGCGTGCACCAAGGAACGGCAAGCCCCCGATGTCGGGCGGCGCGAAGCGGACTCGGGTCGCGGCGACCGACATCTCCCGCGGAGTGATCCGCCTCATCCACAAGCGTGTCTACCACCCCGGCGAGCGTATCCGCGAACAGGAACTGGCCGACCGCTTCGGCGTCAGCCGAGGCCCGGTACGCGAGGCGCTGCGGATGCTCGAAGCCAAGGGCGTGGTCCGCATCGAACCGATGCGCGGCGCGAGCGTCGCCCGCATGTCCGATTCGGAGATCGTCGAGTCCGTCGACATCGCCGCAGCGCTGTTCGCGCTCGCCGCCGAGCAGGCGGCCGCGCGGGCGACCCCGGAGGAGAGGACCGCGATACGCAAGGGGATCGCGAAGCTCGCCGAGCTCGCGGACTCCGACATCGCGCCCCGCGATTTCTTCGTGGAGACGATCCGCGCCGGACAGCTCGTGGTGGAATCGGCGCACAGCCCGCAACTGCAGACGATGATCGCCGATGTCCGTGCGGGTTGGCCCAACATCCTCGGCGCGTTGGGCTTCACGAGCCGGCGTCTGCGCCGCCGTGCCGCTGACAAATGGCAGCGTCTCGGGGACGCCCTGGACGCGGGCCGCAGCAGCGTTGCCGCCCGGCTTGCCGTGGAGGTCCACAAGGACGCGATGCGCCAGGCGCTCAAGATCGGTTTCTGATCCGGGGGGTCGTGTCATGCGGCGTCGTGGTGCATCATTCTCGGAGATACTGCGCTCAAGATTGTTGACAATACTATAGACAATCATTTACTCCACCAAAACACCCGCCCCGACCGACGGTCGGGATCCCGTCGCCGTCCGACGACCACCCACCTAGGAGCTCGTCAAAATGAACAAGACCCACCGGAGCGGACCCACCGCAACCATCGCCGCAGCCGTCGCACTGACCTTGTCGGCTGGGCCGACCGCTGCGCAGGGCAACGCCGGAAGCAGCGCGGAGGCCTCCGTGCTGCAGGAGATCGTCGTCACGGCCCGCAAACGCGGCGAGGAATTGGTCGATGTGCCGGCGACGGTGTCGGCGCTGTCGGCAGCCGATCAGGCGAACCTCGCGCTCGATGGCATGGCCGACTACCTGCGCCAGGTGCCGGGCGCCCTGCTGGTCACGGCCGGCCCCGAATATCTCAGCGACGTCTCGATCCGCGGCCAAGGTGGTGGACGCAACGGCTTCTCGGAGAGCGCAACGGGCATCTACCGGAACGGCATCTTCGTCGCCGGCGGCGGGTTCGGCGGCCGAGCCCTCAGCCGTCTGGACTACTTCGACAACGCAAGCGTCGAGGTCTACCGCGGACCGCAAGGCGCCCTCTACGGCCGCAACGCGGTCGGCGGCGCGATCAACGTCGTCAGCAACCGCCCGCAGATGCAGCACGGCGCCAGCTTCAGGGGAGAGATCGGGTCCGTCGACAATGCCAGGATAGAGGGCGTGCTCAACGGCGTGATCGCCGCGGACAAGGCCGCGGTCCGTGTCGGCTTCTTCAACCTCGACCAGGACGGTGGCGATATCACCGATGTGAACACCGGGCGCAAACTCGACACAAGCAAGTACATCGGCGCGCGCGCGCAACTGCTGCTCAACGTCACGGACCGGTGGCAGACGCGCCTGACCCAGGAGGTCTACGCGGGCGAATCGGCCGGGTTCTCGGCTCTCGGACGTCGTTTGTCCACGGGCCTGCCCCCAGGTCGCATCTTCGATCCGGGGGTGTACCTGCGTAATGCCAGCCGGGTCGGTCGGGTCGAGATCGACGAGACCTCAACCTATCTTGAGCTCGACGGCGATCTCGACTGGGCCGACCTCTCCGCCGTCTACCTGCGCAAGGTCCGCGAGGGCAAGCGCTTCAACGAGGACCTCGACCATTTCCTCGGGTTGGAAGGCCAGGCAGGCGTCGATCTTCTTGTGAACCAGAACGAGGACTTCTCGCGCGACGGTCTTGAAGTGCGCCTTGCGTCGTCGGGCAGCGGTCCGCTCATGTGGCTGCTCGGCACGGACTGGCAACGTTCGGAGTCCGATGTGCTGACCGCGAACGGTGGCTCGGTGCCCGCCACCTCCTCCGCCGCGTTACGCGCGCAGGCCGTACGCCGCGATTCCGCGCTCGAGAAGATCCAGTCGTGGTCGGTCTTCGGTTCGGTCGACTACGACATCACTGACCGGGTGACCGCCTCGGCGGAACTGCGCTACCAGCGGGATGAGAAGGATTTCCGCTTCCAGCGGATCGACCTTGTCACGGGGCCGGTCCAGACATCGAACCCCGCCTGGAGCACCACTCTGCCCGGCGCTTCGCTGCAATACAGGTTCAACGAATCGCTGAACATCTACGCGCGCTACTCGTCAGGGTTCCGGCCCGGTGGTTTCAATCAAGCCGTCTCCGACCTCGCCCTGCTCGAATACGACCCGGAGTCCGCCGAAGGCTATGAGGTCGGCATCAAGGGACGCATCCCGGGATGGCGCATGCGCTTCGGATTGGCGGCCTACTACACGGTCAGCGAAGACCTCCAGGTCGGGACATCGGCGAGCACGACCGACACCACGTTCGTGCTGCAGAACATCCCAGGGGCGACCTACGAGGGCGTCGAGGCGGAGCTCTCCGGTCTGCTCGACATCGGCCAAGGCAGGCTTTCGTACAACATCGGGGCCGCCACTCAGGGCGGGAAGTTCGACCCCGGGTCGCGGGTGGTGGTGTCGAACCGGGTGGTAGACGTCTCCAACGCCGATGTCAACCGCGCGCGTGACCTGACGCTCAATCTGTCCGCCTTCTACACCTACCCCATACGGAACGGCCTCGACTTGGTCATCGGCGGGAGCTACCGGGAAGAACGGGGTGGCTTCGAGAACGCCACCGGCGGCACGACCGACTCCACCGGGCGCAGGCTAGAAGATTACGCGCTGTATGACGCCCGAGTGGCGATCAACGGCGACGGCTGGCGCGTCAGCGCGTACGGCAAGAACCTCGGGGAGAAGGTCTTCGTGCTCCAGAATGTCAGCAACAACAACTACTACAACGAGGGCAGGCGCTATGGTCTCGAGTTCTCACTCGCCTTCGGTGGCGAGCGCAGGCGTCGATAAGCCCATCGTGCGTCGCCGCAGGGCTCGGACCGCGATCGTTGCTGCGGTCCTGGCCCTCAGCGGACCCCTGCTGCCCGCCGCGGGGCCTGCCCCGCTGACGCTGGACACAGCGCGCCTCGACGCCGCTTTCGACAAGGTCGTCGCGGAGCAAGGGCTGCCGCTGGCCGGTTTCGTGATCGTCGACGATCGCGGCGAGGTCTACCGACGGGTGACAACCGGCCTCGACCCCGACGCCGAGATCCCGATCGCCTCGGCGAGCAAGTGGGTCACCGGCGTAATGGTCATGATGCTCGTCGATGAGGGCAAGCTCTCGCTCGACACGACCGTCGGTGACGTGCTGCCCGACTACCCGGCCCAGGTCCGCGCGGTGACCCTGCGCCAACTGATGAGCCACACTTCGGGCATCGACCCCGGGCTCGCTCTACGAGACCGCGATGCGAAGAGCCTCGATGAGTCGGCGAGGGCCGTGGTCACGGCACCGCTGCTTGCCCGACCGGGCGAAGCGTTCGCCTACGGCGGCTCGTCCATGCAGCTCGCCGCGCGGATGGCCGAGGTGGCCTGCCGCTGCAGCTGGTCGGAACTCTACGAGCGTACGCTGCGCGCTCCGCTCGGGATGACGGGTGGCCGCTGGGGACATCCCCTGCGACCGGAGGCGACCGTACCTCAGGTGGGCGGCGGATTGAGCCTCTCGCTCAACGACTACGTGAAGTTCCTGACGATGGTGCAGCGCGGGGGACGCTCCCCGCGCGGCGCCCTCCTCCCGACCGCAGCGGTGGCCGGGATGGAGCGGGTGGCGACCGGCTCAGCGAGGTTCAGCGACACCCCGCGAGTCGGCCTCAGCGATTGGCGCTACGGCATCGGCGTTTGGTGCGAACGCATCGACGCGGACGGACGATGCCCGGTCGTGAGCAGCGCAGGTGCGTTCGGCGTGTACCCCTGGGTCGACCGCGACGCCGGCCTTGCCGGCGTGTTCTTCACGCGTGCGCCACTGCAGCGGGTGCTGCCGGCTGCGATCGACCTGCGCGAGATAGCGACCCGAAAGGGACCTTGATGCGGCGCGTCGGCGGCGCACTGTCCGGGTGGACCCTTGGACTCCTACTCTGCGGCGCGGCTTGCGCACCTGCCGTCGCTTCGGAAGGCAAGGTCGCTCCGTTGCGCGACGCCTTCCTGTTCGCCTTCCCGGTGTACGAGATGGCGCGCACGCGCGAGGCCGCCGTGGCCCGCACGGGCAACCTCAACACCCTCCGGCATCGGACGACGCTCAGCGACGCCAGCCACCGCAATGTCACGACGCCCAACAACGACACGCTCTACTCATCGTCGTGGCTCGACCTCTCGGCGGGGCCGTTCGCGCTGACCTTCCGCGCCTACCTGCCCGGGCGCGCATTCATCGACGGCGGCTTCGAGATGCCGGCGGTGGAAAGCTGCCGCGGTCCCTGAGCCCTCGACGGACGCTCAGAGCAGCACCTCGATGAGCCGCGGCCCGCGCTGGCGCATCGCTGCAGCGAACGCGGCATCGAAGGCCTCGAGCGTGTCCACGCGAACGGCCTCCACGCCCATCCCGGCGGCGAGCCGCACCCAATCGAGCGCAGGGTCGGCGATGTCGAGCATCGATGACGCACCGGGCCCGGCGACGGCACCGACGCGCAGCAGTTCGATCTTCAAGATGGCGTAGCTGCGGTTGGCGAACACCACCGTGGTGACATCCAGACCCTCACGCGCCTGCGTCCAGAGCGTCTGCAGGGTGTACATCGCTCCGCCGTCGCCGTGGAGGCACACCACCTTCCGGTCGGGACAAGCCAACGCCGCACCGGCCGACAGCGGCAGACCCTGCCCGATGGAGCCGCCGGTGAGGGACAGCACATCATGGGGCGCAGCCGTGGCGAGTGCGAGGGCGGGACCGATGCCGGAGGTGGCGGCCTCGTCGCAGACGATCGCGCCCTCGGGAAGGTGGCGCGCGATGCTGCGACCGATCCCGAACTGATCCCAGTTCCCCGACGGCGTATCAGCGACCTGATGGGCCGCGACCGCGAGGCCGTCGCGCCGAGCAGCGAGCGAGTCGGCGACCGCTCGCAACGCGCCGACCCCGTCCTCGTGCGGATGCGCCAAGGAGGTGATGGCGCAGGCCTGGGGCAGGCACCAACTGGGCTTGTCCGGGTAGGCGAAGAAGGCCACCGGCGGCACCGCACCCACCAACACGAGCTGTTCGACCGCGGCGAGCGTCTCGACCAACTGCTCCGCGAAATACGGCAGACGCTCCACCACGACGCGGCCGGCACCGCGTTCGAGGCGCGGCGCAAAGGTGTCGCACAGCAGGCGAGCGCCGGCGGCCGCCGCGATGCGACCTGCCGCCACCAATCCCTCCCCCTGCAACGCAGCGCCGCGCAGCAGCAGGGCCGTCCGCCGCCCGTTCCGCAACGACTCGACCGTCGAGCGGAGGACCTCTTCGGCGACCGATGCGCTCGCGTCCACCGGGAGCGGCGCTGCGGGCTGCCCGGCTTCGGACCACGCCACATCAGCCGGCACGATCAGCGTCGCGATGCGACCGGGAGCGCTACGGGCCGCCTGCACCGCACGCGCACCGTCGGCGGCGACCTGATCCGCGCGGTCCGACGAGTGAAGCCAAGCCGATACGGGCCGAGCGAAACCAGCGATGTCGGAGGCGAGCGGCGCATCGTACTGCCGGTGGTGGGTCGCGTGGTCGCCCACGATGTTCACGATCGGCGTGGCCGCCCGTCGGGCGTTGTGGAGGTTGGCAAGCCCGTTGGCGAGCCCCGGTCCGAGATGCAGCAGCGTCGCTGCCGGACGCCCGGCCATGCGACCGTAGCCGTCGGCCATCCCGGTGACCACGCCCTCGAACAGCCCGAGCACCGACCGCACGCCGGGGACACGGTCGACCGCGGCCACGAGATGCATCTCCGACGTCCCCGGATTGGCGAACAGAGTGTCGACGCCCGAGGCGACCAACGTCCGAAGCAGACTCTCCGCACCGTTCATGATGTCCGCCTCCAACGCGCTTACCACGCGCCACCAACCACCGTGACCATGACGGTAATGCTGCGACAGCGCACGGACAAGAGCGCCCGGTCGGCATCTTCGCTAGAGTCTCGCCTGACGTGATGCCACCCAGCCTGCAAGCGCTGCTCGACGCCCATGTACCCGCTGACGCGGCCGAGGCGCAAAGCGTCGCCGAGATGCGCAGGCTCCTGCCGCGTCTTGATCAGCCGTTCTCACGCCATCAGGCCGAGGCGCACTTCACCGCGAGCGCGCTGGTGGTCGATGTCGATGCGGGCAAGATCGCGCTCCTGAACCACGCCAAGCTGCGCCGCTGGCTGCAGCCCGGCGGCCATGCGGAGCCGGGTGACGGCGGATCCATGCATCTGACCGCGCTGCGCGAGGCGCGCGAGGAGACGGGTTGCGAGATCCGCTTGTACGACCCGACGCCGACGCTGCTCGATGTGGATGTCCATCCCATCCCGGCGCGCGGCGATGAACCTGACCACCATCACCTCGACCTGCGGTTCCTGATGGTGGCGGAGGACCCGCAGCGCCTCAGCTTGAACGCCGAGGAATCCTCGGCGGTCGGCTGGTTCAGTTTCGACGAGGCCATCGCGCTCGTCGACGACGATGCGTTGCGGCGGTTGATCCGCAAGGGCCTGCAAGCGACCGATCGCGATCGGCGATGATGAGGAACCTGAAACACATTTCGATTACCATCGAAATGTGGATACCAAGACAGCGACCCGAGCGCTCGGCGCCCTCGCCCAACCGAGACGCCTGCAGTTGTTCCGTCGACTCGTCGCAGCGGGACCCGCCGGGTCGACCCCTCAGGAACTGCTCCGCGCGGCGAAAGTGTCCAACGCCACCCTCTCCTTCCATCTGAAACAACTGGTGGAAGCGAAGCTCATCACCCGGGAACGGCGAGGTCGTCATCGGATCTACCGCGCCGCGTTCGGCGAGATCGGCGCACTTCTCGCCTATCTCGCCGAAGACTGCTGCGGCGGCCAACCTTGCGAAGTCGACATCAAACTGAAGGCGCGAAGATGACCATACCCATCCTGATCCTCTGCACCCACAACTCCGCGCGGAGCGTCCTTGCGGCCGTCTCAAGCCGTTCGCGCTCGAAGCTCTGCAGGGCGCCGGTATCGACACCACGAGCTTCCGCAGCAAGAGCTGGGATGAATTCACCGGCGCTGGCGCACCGCCTCTTTCGATCGTGATCACGGTGTGCGACAGCGCCGCGTCGGAAACCTGCCCCGTGTTCATGAGGCAGCTCGGCCACCCCCCCGTCAAGGTCCATTGGGGCTATCCGGACCCGTCGAACGCGGAGGGTGGCGATGCGGGGAAGCGGCGCGCCTTCGAACTCACGCGCCAGGCGATCGGATATCGCCTGCTGCAGCTGTTGCAACTACCGCTAGGGTCGATGGACCGCGCAGGCCTCGAAACGGCGCTCGGGCGCATCGGTCGGAGTTGACACCACCATGAGCGCCCCCGACAGCGTGGCTTCACCCCTCGGCATCTTCGAACGGTGGCTGTCGCTGTGGGTGGCTCTGGCCATCCTGGGAGGCGTCGTCCTCGGAAGCCTCGCACCGGGAGCGGTCGCCCGGGTCGCCGCGCTCGAGATCGCCTCCGTGAACCTCGCCGTCGCGGTTCTGATCTGGGCGATGATCTACCCGATGATGGTCGGCGTCGACTTCGCCAGCATCCGGGATGTCGGCCGCAAACCCCGCGGCCTCATCATCACCCTGGTCATCAACTGGCTCATCAAGCCGTTCAGCATGGCTGCGATCGCCCTGCTGTTCTTCGACTGGCTCTATGCGGATCTGCTGCCGCGCGACG
>JBILMF010000072.1:0-14078 GCA_044375655.1 Steroidobacteraceae bacterium
AGCCGCAGCGTGCGGCCGCTGGCACCGGCGATGTCCGTGCTGCCACGCCGCCACTGGTACTGCAGGTTGCCGCCGGTGGCACCCACGGCGAGCACCAGCGGGTCGCCCTCGACCACCGTCTGCGAGACCGGCTGGACAGTCACGACCGGCGCCGCATTGACCGTCAGGGTCACCGCCTGGCTGGCCACGACGCCGCCGGGATTGCCGACCAGCGCCGTCAACACGGCCCCGTCGTCGGCCGCAGCAGCGCCGCTCAGGGTATAGGTGGCCGATGTCGCGCCTGTGATCGGTACCTCGTCGCGTAGCCACTGGTACTGCAGCTGCTCGCCGCTGGCCGCCACCGTGAAACTGGCCGAACCACCCACGGCGACGCTCTGCGCCACGGGCTGTGTGGTGATCGTCGGCCCCGGCCTCACGGTCAGGGTGGCCTCGCTGCTGGTGGTCGAGCCCTGCGCATTGGTGATCCGCACCGAGTACTTGGCGCCGTTGTCGGCGAGGGTAACCGGGTCGGTCGAGTAGATCTGCCCGGTGGCCCCCGGGATGGCCGCACCGTTGCGCAGCCACTGGAAGGTGAACGGCGGCTTGCCCGAGGCACCGAAGTCGAACCTCGCCGACTGACCGACGAACACCGTACGGTCCTTGGGCTGCTCGGAGATCTGCGGGGATTCGGGACCCGCGCTCGACAGGCAGCTCGACAGCAGCAGGCTGGCGGCGAGCAACGACAGGGTGGCGAATGCCCGCGCGATGCGGGGCAGGCGGGCAAACGGGTGGCGCGGGTGCATCCGCGCGATTCTAGCCGAAGCCCGGTTTCAGCGCTCCGAGCGCACCGATGACGAAGAGCAGCACCCAGAGGACGCCGAGCGCCCAGGTGGCCCTGCGCATGAGGGCAGCGAACTGCAGGTTGTCGGCAGGGGTGGCCCGATCCGCGGCAATCGCCGGCAGTGCGCTGCGATAGGCCTCGCGGATGCAGTGCCTGACGTAGATGCCGCAAACCATGGCGCCCGCAAACAGCAGCACTTTCAACGCGAGCCACGGTACCGGATAGGGCCAGCCGACGAGCAGCGAGCCGAAACCGCTGAGCGCGAAGAAGCCGATCAGCGGATAGCGGATGCGCCAATCCCAACGCGCGAGCGCGGACCCCGACGGCGACTTGCGTCGCCAGTGCACCACCCACATGAACCAGAACCACGCCGCCGAGGCGATCCACAAGAGCCACATCCACAGCCCGGCGATCGGCACGAGGCCGAGCATCGCGGCAAGCGTGAAGCCGAGCGGCACGGACATGATCATGGCGTTGCGCACATGCTGGTCGACGTCGAGCAGGAAATCCCACAGGCGCATCCGCTCGTCACCCGACAGCGTCGTAGTGCGCGCGATGTAGTGGGTCAGCGCATTGATCACGAGCTCGCTGCCGAGCCAGTAGCCCATGACGAGGACGTGGGCCCACTTGACGAGCGCGTAGGAAATCATGCGGTGCTACGGTAGCAGAGGGCCGGCCGCGCGACGCAATGCTCACACCTGAGCGCGCGCAGCGCGGCGGCCGGGGCTCACTTCCAGGGGGCGAGAGGGACGCGGCCACTGTCCGCAGGGCGGCAGACGGAGCGCGCGGGCGGCGCTGCAGTCGTCACCCTCATGGGATCTTTGCCCGCAGTTTCCCCTAACCTTGGACTCCCATGGACGCATTGCCCACGAGTTGGTCCGCGCTGGCCGCGGTGGTCTTCCTGCTCGGCCTCAAGCACGGCTTCGACGCCGACCATCTGGCGACGATCGACGGACTCACACGGGTCAACAGCCGCGCCCGCAAGCCCTTCGCTCCATACTGCGGTGCGCTGTTCTCGCTGGGGCACGGCGCAGTGGTGATGGCGATCGCAGTGCTGGTCAGCGTAGCCACCACGCAGTGGCAAACCCCGGAGTGGCTCGAGTCGAGCGGCGTGTGGATCTCGATCCTTTTCCTCACCGCGCTCGGCGTCGCCAACGTGCACGCCGCGCTCACCGCACCGGCGGACGAGATGGTGGCACCCGTGGGGCTCAAGGGTCGTCTGCTTGGCCGACTCGGCAGGGCAGGCTCGCCGACGCTGATCGCCTTCGTCGGCGCGCTGTTCGCACTGTCCTTCGACACCATCAGCCAAGCGGCGCTGTTCTCGCTTACCGCGCAGCAATTCGGCGGCCTCGGCCATGCGCTGATGCTGGGCGCGCTGTTCACGCTGGGCATGCTGGTCACTGACGCCATCAATGGCCTGTGGATCTCGCGCCTGATCGCGCGGGCGGATGAACTCGCCAGGGTCGCCTCGCGGGTCATGAGCCTCGCGGTCGGCGGCGTCAGCCTGTTGATCGGCGGCTTCGCACTCGCGAAGATGACGCTGCCTGCGGTCAGCGGCTGGGCCGACGGCAAGGAACTACTTTTCGGCGGGGCGGTCATCGCCGTGGTGCTGCTCAGTTACCTGATCGGCAAACGCCTCGCCCACCCGCCGGCAACCTGACCGCGGTCGCCGTCGCCACGCAGCAATGCCCCGGAGCCCATTCATGCGCCATCGCCTGTTCGCACTCGTCCTGCTCGCCCTCGCCAGCCCGCTCGCGGCCGCCCAGCCCTTCAAGCTGGACCCTCTGCCCTACCCGCACGACGCGCTCGCACCCGTCATCGACGAGCGCACGATGCAGATCCACCACGGCAAGCACCATCAGGCTTACGTCGACAACCTCAACCGCGCCGTCGCTGCGGCGCCGGCACTCGCAGGCCTGTCGCTCGAGGCCCTGCTCGCGCAGATCTCGAAGGCCGGCGATGCGGTGCGCAACAACGGCGGGGGCCACTGGAACCACACGTTCTTCTGGCAATCCATGACGCGTCCCGGACAGGGTGGCGCACCCTCGCCCGAACTGCTCGCGGCCATCAACCGCGACTTTGGATCCATGGAGCAGTTCAAGGCCGCGTTTCGCAGCGTCGGTCTCGGCCGTTTCGGCTCAGGCTGGGCATGGCTGGTTGCAGGGCCCGACGGCAAGCTCAGGCTGACTTCCACGGCCAACCAGGACAATCCGCTGATGGATGTGGTGGCGGAGCGGGGCACTCCGCTGCTCGGCAACGACGTTTGGGAGCACGCCTATTACCTGCAGTACCAGAACCGCCGCGGCGACTACCTCGACGCATGGTGGCAGCTGGTCGACTGGGGTGTGGTATCGCGCAGGTACGCGGCCCTGTCGAAGTGAGTCAGTTCGACAACCGGCGGCGCGGCGGCCTCGGCAACGTCAACGGCCCCGGTCTCGACCGGCGGCGCTTCCTGCTCGGTTCAGCCGGCGCCCTGCTCGCGGCGTCTGGTGCGCCGCTCCTGCCAGCCCAGAGCGGCGGCGTGCTGCGGCGTATCGTGGCGAGCGAGATCACCTCGCTCGATCCACAGCGACCGACGGGACAGCTGACGGCGGAACTCGGCCCGGAGTTGTTCACCGGACTCACCACCACCGATGCCGCAGGCCGCATCGCACCGGGCTGCGCCGCGTCGTGGACGACAAGCGCCGACGGCCTCAACTGGACGTTCCGTCTGCGCCGGGGTCTCGCGTGGTCGGACGGACGGCCACTCGACGCGCGCGACTTCCTGTTCACCCTGCGCCGCTACCTCGCGCCGGCGACCGGCGTTGCGCAGGCCACGCGCCTCGAATCCATACGCGGCGCCCGCGAGCTGCGTGCCGGCCGCCAGCCGGCAACTGCGCTCGGCGTGCAGGTCATCGATCCGCTCACCCTGCTGATCCGTCTCGAGCACCCGGATGTCGAGTTGCCGCTGAATCTCGCCGCGGCGTATTGCGTGCCGCAGCACCTGATCGACAGCCGCGGCCGCGAGTGGGCAAAACCCGACCTGATCGTCACCAACGGACCCTACCGCATCGAATCCTGGGCGGCAGGAGCCAAGGACGTCCGCCTCATACGCAATGCGCGCTTCCATGATGCCGCGTCGGTCGCCATCGAACGCGTCGAGTGGCTGACCGGCTACGACGACACGACCCGCCTGCGACTGTTCCGTCTCGGTCAGGTCGACATCGCCTCGATCGAGGACATGGGCAATCTCGCGCTCGCGCGCCGCGAGCTCGGCGGGATGCTGCGCAGCTCCGCAGAGTGCGCGCTCGGCGCGATCGGACTCAACACGACCCGCAAACCACTTGACCGGGTTCCGCTGCGGCAGGCGCTCTCCATCGCCCTCGATCGCGCAGTGCTGGCAACGCGGGTGCGCGGTCTCGGCGAGCAGCCGTGGGATGCCGCGCTGCCGCCGGGAATACCGCAGTACCCGCCACCGTTGCGGCCCGAGCACGCGGGCTGGCCGATGCAGCGGCGGATCGAGGCGGCCCGCGCGCTGGTCGCCCAGGCGGGCATCAGCGGCCGCCTGAAGCTCGGCGCCGGCTTTCCGGCGAGTCCAACCGTCCGCAAGGTGTTTCTTGCGGTCGCAGCCATGTGGAAGCCGATCGGCATCGACCTCGAGTTGCTGCCGCTCGACGGCCGCGCCTACACCGCCGCGCTGCAGCGCGGCGATTACGACATCTTCAGCTACGCGGCCTTCGCCGTAGTGCCCTCGGCAGCCAACTTCCTCGACCGCTTCGTGACCGATTCCGCGGAGAACGTCACCCGCCACCGCAATGCCGAGTATGACCGGCTGATCCGCGAAGCCGAACGGCAGCCGACCGTCGCAAAACGCTTTGCGCTGTACCGCGAGGCCGAGAAGATCCTGCTGCGTGACGTACCCTTCATCCCGACGTGGGCGGGCGTGTCCAACCGGCTGGTCGCAAAGCGCGTGCGCGGCTGGGTCGATCATCCGGGGCACGCCCATCCGTCGCGTTTCCTCGCGCTCGGTTGAGCCGCTGCGTCGTCCCCGCATGCCCGCGGAAGTCATCCTGCTCACCGGCGTGCACCAAGGCCCCGAGTTCGTCGACGAACTGCGCGCGCATGCGCCAGACCTGCGGGTCAGCCTCGTTGCCAGTCGGCAGGAGCTCGATGCCGCCTTCGCGAGCCACGTGCCGCGGCGTCGGCTGATCGCCTTCACCACCGACCTGATCGTTCCGGAGGAGCAGCTCGCTGCCTGCGAGTGCGGCGCCTACAACTTCCACCCAGGCTCGCCCGAATACCCCGGCGTCCATCCGGAGAGCTTCGCCGTATGGGACGGGGCAACACGCTTCGGTGCCACGGCGCACGAAATGCTGGCGAGCGTCGATACCGGACCGATCATCGCCACGGAGTGGTTCGCCATCGCGCAGGAGTGGGGCCGCATGCATGTCGCCACGCTGGCGTACGTGGCGCTGGTTCGACTGTTCCTGCAGCTCGCGCCGCAACTGGCGACGCAGGACGGCCCGCTGCCACAGGCGGGCGAAGTGTGGAGCGGCCGCAAGCGCTTCCGCGCCGAGTACCGGCGCATGTGCGAGATCCCCGTCGATCTATCGCCGCAAGAGTATCGACAGCGTTACCGGGCCTTCGGCGAGGGCAATGCCCGCGACTTTCACGTGCTGCTTCACGGGCACCGCTACGTGCTCGAGAACCCGTGGACCGAGGCAGACCTCGCGCGCGAGATGGGGTACGCGACGCCGGCGAACGGCTAGAGCCGCGGATCGACCGGCGCGATCAGCATGGCCAGCGGGTCGAGACGCCGCGCGCCCTCGAAGCGGTCGCGGAAACCCGGATCGCCGATGCGATCGATGCGCACGAGGGTGCGCGCCCGCGGCGCGTGCACGAAGCGGTCGTCCCCGAGATAGATACCGACGTGCGAGTTGGCGGCGCCGCGCGTGTTGAAGAAGACGAGATCTCCCGGACGCAGGGCGTCACGGGGCACTGCCACCCCGACCGTCGCCAGCTGCCGCGAGGTACGCGGGAGGACCACGCCGAAGGTCTCGCGGAACACGTGGTTGACGAGGCCGCTGCAATCGAAGCCGCGCTGCGGGTCGCTGCCGCCGAACCGGTAGGGGATGCCGATGTAGCGCAGCGCGCGGTCGACCACACCCTGCATGACGACGCCGTGTGCACCCAGCGACAACTGCAGACTGTCGACGAGACCCGCCTCGAGCAGCGGACGCTCGGCCGCGCGATCCGCCGACCCGGAGGCCCCAGCCACGGGAGCCAGCAGGCCTGCCGCGACAGCGAGCGCGGGCAGGACGAGCGAGCGCGCCTTGTGACGAGTGCTGGACTGCAAGGGGAAGGGCTCCGGTAAACTTTGTGCTGGACAGACCGACCGTCGATCCAGAAGTTTCCGTAGTGTAGCGGGACCCAAGGAGGATTTCGCCATGGTGACACCGACCATGAAGTTGCGGCAGCGATGCTGCCGGGGAACACTCGTCCTGCTGTCATGGCTCATTTGCGCGACCGCGATCGACGCCGCCGCGGCCGACCGCGGCTTCACGCCCGAGGTGTTCCGCCAGTGGGTGGAGATGCGCGTCGGCACCGGGGAGCCGGTCTACTGGTATGCCGTCGGCACCGCCTATACCTACCCCGAGGGCAAACCGGTGATGCGCATGGAGGGTGTCGATGCCGCGCGGCTGGAGCGGTCGCTGTCGACGCCGACGGAAGCGCACCAGGTGTCGCGCAAGACCTTCGTCTACCGCGATCTCGAGACCAATGAAATCCTGCGGGAATGGCAGGGCAAGCCGCTGGCGCCGATCGCGTATCCTTACCAGTACATCATCTACGGTCTGCGCGACCGCAGCGTCGAAACCTGGGTCGAGCAGGGAGCCGGCGCCCGCAAGCAACGCATCGGCCCGGGCACGGACATCGTGGCGCGGCAAATCGGCAACACCCTCGCCTTCTCGGCGCCGCTGTTCCTCGACCTGCCGCTGCCCAACGGCACCCGCATGCAGGCCTTCGAGCACTACGACTTCTTCCACCAGTCGGCCGCACCCGGCATCGTGCATCCGTACCAGATCAGCTGGCTGCGGGTCGGCGAACTGCCGGCGGGTCTCGGCCGAGGCGTGATGCACATGGTCTCGTGGCGCGTCGACCGCTACGCCGACCTGCCGGCGTCGATCCGCAGCTATCTCGAAACCGAGGCCCGCCAGTGGCTCGAGCCGCCGCGGGACATCGCCGAGATCCGTCGACTGCAGCAGTAGTGCAAGCTCGCGACCCGCGTGCGGGTGCCGAGTCCGCTGCGGGTCCGGAGGCTACCGGCGACGGCGCGCGGACGGCTTTCTGGCAGCTGCAGGCCTGCGTTTTCCTGTGGGGCTTCACCTCGATCCTCGGCAAACTGATCGCGCTGCCCGCGCTCGCACTTGTGCTGTGGCGCATGGCGATCGCCACCGCGATCCTCGCGGTGCTGCCGCGCGTGTGGCGCGGGCTGCGCGGTATCGGCCCGAGAGCGCTCGGCCGGCATGCGCTGGCCGGCAGCGTGATCGCACTGCACTGGTTCGCGTTCTATGCGTCGGTAAAGCTCGCCAATGCCTCGGTGGCCGTCGCCTGTCTCGCCCTCGGCTCCGTATTCGCGGCGATCATCGAACCGTGGATCACGGGTCGGCCCCACGAGCGTCGCGAACTGCTGCTCGGTGTGCTCGCGATTCCCGGCGTACTGTTGCTCATCGGCGGTGTCCCACAGGGGATGCAGGCAGGTGTGGCCGCCGGCATCCTCGCCGCAGCGCTCACAGCCACTTTCGCCAGCCTCAACAAGCGCTTCCTCGACCCGAGCGCCGAGCCCGCCAGCGTATCGCTGCTGCAGCTCGGTCTCGGCACGCTGTTCCTCGCGCTGCTCGGTGCAGTCGGCTTCGGTGTCGACAGCACGTTCGTGGCGGCGAGCGGCAGCGACCTCGCTTGGCTGGTGGTGCTTGCCGTCGCCTGCACCATCGTGCCTTTCCTGCTGTGGTTGCGCGCGCTGCGGCATGTCAGCGCCTTCACCACGCACCTGTCGATGAACCTCGAACCGGTCTATGCGATCGTGCTCGCGGCGCTGCTCTTCGGCGAGCACCGACAGCTCACGCTGCAGTTCTACGCGGGGGTGGCGGTGATCCTCGCGACCGTGATGCTGCAACCGCGCAGCGCGGGGCGGGCAGCCCGCGGGTAGTGGTTACTCGGGTATAAAGGCGAACGGAGGGTCCCGATATGTCAGCAACGGCGGAACGCGTGCAGCCGGCAGCGGCCCGGAAGGGCCTGAAGGCAAAGTTCATCTCCTGGGCCATGAAAAAGATGATGGCCTCCGCAGGCGGGCCCGGCTCGGGCGGCGGTCCGCCGCCGTGGGTCAAGGCCATGATGGCGGGCGGTGCGCCGCAGAGCATGGCGGCCATGCTTGCGACCTCGAGCGGCTTCGAGGGGCGGGAGAAACTCCTCGGCGAGGCGGTCGCCATGGCGATCCGCACCCTGAAGGACACCAGCCCCTACCCGCACGACATGAACGATGCGCTGGTGAAGATGCATCTGAGTTCGGTGCAGTTTGCAAAGGATCAGGGCTGCATCGCCGAGTATGTCGAGCACGACATCCAGACCATGCAGCCGATGCTGCAACGGCTGCGCGGCATGATCGAGAAGACGGGCGAGAAGGAGATCGCCCTTGCCGGCATTTTCGATCGCACCACCTGCCTCTACCAGCTCTGTCTCGACCTGAAAGTCGAGCCCGGCAAGCGCAGCTTCAGTTTTCCCTACACCAAGGTGGCCGAGATCTCGCGGCGCATCGGCCAGTTCGACCTCACGGACCGCCAGATGCACGAACTGTGGCTGAAGCCACGGTTGCTCGGCTACGGGGCGGCGCTGGGCGTCACACTCGAGGTGTCGGACATCGGGACCGACAATCAGGTCACGGTGTCGCTGCGCGGCTGATCAGGTCGCGGCCCCTGGCTGGCGCTCGGGCACCGCGTCGGCGAAGGCAGCCAGCGAGCGGCAGTGTGCATCGATGCCGACCAGCGTCGGATAGGCGTCGAGTTCGCAGGCGAAGCGGCGGGCGTTGTACATCTGCGGCACGAGGCAGATGTCGGCGGCGCTGGCCGCTGCACCGAAACAGAAACGCCCGTCGGCCGTATGACGGCAGGCCTGCTCCTCGAGGGCCGCGAACCCAAGCCCTATCCAGTGGCGAATCCAGCGCGTCACCGCCGTCTCGTCCGCGCCAAGATCGCTGCGCAGCCAGTTGAGGACCCGCAGGTTGTTGAGCGGATGGATGTCGCAGGCCACGGCGAGCGCCATCGCCCGCACCGTCGCCCGCGCAGCGGAGCCCGCTGGCAGCAGCGGCGGTTGCGGATGCGTCTCGTCGAGGTATTCGATGATGGCGAGCGACTGGGTGAGCACCGCGTCATCGACCTGCAGCGCCGGTACCAGACCCTGCGGGTTGAGCGCGAGGAATGCTGCCGAGCGCTGCTCGCCGGCCGGCAGGCTGTGGGCTACCTGCCGGTAGTCGAGTCCCTTGAGGTTGAGGGCGATACGCGTTCGGTAGGCCGCGGAACTGCGCCAGAAATCGTGGAGGATCATGCGGGGGGTCTTCCTGGGGGAATGGCGAGCGCGGAGGCCTGCCGGCCAGAGCGCAGGAACGGGTAGAGCAGCTGGACGTACCACTTCTCCGAGCCGTACTGCCGATCGTCGGCGAGACCGTAGGCCGGCGGATAGCGACGGGTGATCACCGCCGTGCCGAACAGCACATCCCAGAAGAAGAGCAGGTTGCCGAAGTTGCCCGAGTAGTGCCCGACGCCATCCGCCTCGGACAGCGCGTGGTGCGCGAAGTGGGTGGCCGGCGTGGAAATGGTGCGTTCGAGCACCCACATCAGCGGGTGCAGCGCGGGGATGCGGTAGAGCGCTTCGTCCCAGCGCCAGCTGCAGTGCGCGCCGATGATCACCGTCAGCTTGACGAAGATGTAGCCGATATAAACCCAGCCGAAGCCGAGATAGACCAGCAGGCCCGACAACCATAGGCCCGGCATCAGCGCGTAGTAGAGGGCATTGTTGCGGTAGACCACGCGCACGCTCATGTAGGAGGCGGAGTGATGCGCTCGATGCAGCGGCCACAGCACGCTGCTGTGCGAGAGGCGGTGCCAAAGATACTGCGTGAGGTCGTCGGCGATGAGCAGGGTCCCGAGCATGGCCCACCACGGCCAGTGGGCGAGCGCCCCCTGCTGTTCAGGCATGAAATGCGCGCAGAGGGCGGCCGCGGTCAGTCCCACCAAACCCGAGACGATAGGGAACATGACCATCACGGCCACATCGAGCCGGTTGTCCTCGGGGCCCGCCTCGCGGGGAAAGAAGCCGCCGCGGATGAGTTCGACGATGACGAACAGGCTGAGGAGTCCGAGGACGACAATGACCTGCGCTTCGACTGGACTGAGCATGGGCGAAGTGTAGCCCGCGACGTCGTAGACAGGGAGGGCTTGGCCGCGCAGCGCAGCGAACGCAGCGCGGCGGCTTCGGGATAGACTGTCGATCGGGGGCGGGAGGGGCAAACAGCATGCAGCAGTCCGGCAAAGGCTCAGGCGGCATCGACCGCGAGCATAGGCGCGTCATCTTCGCCGCCTCTCTCGGCACGGTCTTCGAGTGGTACGACTTCTATCTCTACGGCGCGCTGTCGGCGATCATCTCGCGGCAGTTCTTCTCGGGCGTCGACGAAACCACCGGCTACATCTTCGCGCTGCTCGCCTTCGCCGCGGGCTTCTTCGTCCGGCCCTTCGGCGCCATCGTCTTCGGCCGTCTCGGCGATCTCGTCGGCCGCAAGAGCACCTTCCTGATCACCATCGTGCTGATGGGCGTGTCGACGGCGCTGGTCGGCGTACTGCCCTCCTACGCAGCCATCGGCGTGGCGGCACCGATCATCCTCATCGTGCTGCGGCTGCTGCAGGGACTGGCGCTCGGCGGCGAGTACGGCGGCGCGGCAACCTACGTCGCCGAGCATGCGCCGCCCGGCAAGCGCGGCCTCTACACGAGCTGGATCCAGACCACCGCGACACTCGGCCTCTTTCTGTCGCTGCTCGTCATCCTCGGTTGCCGCTTCGCTTTCGGCGAAGACTTCGAGGACTGGGGCTGGCGCGTGCCTTTCCTGCTGTCGACCATCCTGCTTGGCATCTCGGTGTACATCCGCCTGCAGCTGCAGGAGTCGCCGGCATTCCAGCAGATCAAGCAGGAGGGCCGCCTCGCCAAGCAACCGCTCACCGAGGCGTTCGGCGAGCGCCGCAACCTGCGCCTCGTGCTGCTCGCGCTGATCGGCGCCACCGCAGGACAGGCGGTGGTGTGGTACGCGGGCCAGTTCTACGCGCTGTTCTTCCTCGAGAAAACACTGCAGCTCGACGCCGCGGCCGCCAACCTGATCATCGCCGCGGCACTGCTGATCGGTACGCCGTTCTTCATCGTCTTCGGCGCGCTCTCCGACCGCATCGGCCGCAAGACCATCGTGATGACGGGCTGCGTGATCGCCGCGCTGACCTACTTCCCGACCTTCAAGGCGATCACCCATTACGCCAACCCGGCGCTGGAGCGCGCCGTCGCCGAAGCCCCGGTGACGGTGGTGGCCGACCCGGCCGCCTGCAGCCTGCAGTTCGATCCGGTCGGTAAACAAACCTTCACCAACTCCTGTGACGTGACCAAGGCGGCGCTCGCCCGGGCAGGTGTCCCCTATCGCAACGTCGAGGCTCCCGCCGGGAGCATCGCGCAAGTGCGCATCGGCGAGGGTGAAACGGCGACGGTGCTGACCGCCTTTGAGGGTGCGGCGCTGGATACGACCGCCTTCAAGGCGCAGGCGGCGGACTTCGGCAAGTCGCTGCGGGCGGCGCTCGATGCCGCTGGCTATCCGGCGAAGGCCGATATGGATGCGGTGGACTACCCGATGGTCATCGCTCTCTGTACGTGGCTCGTGCTGCTCGTCACCATGGTCTATGGCCCGATAGCGGCGTGGCTGGTGGAACTCTTCCCGACGCGCATCCGCTACACCTCGATGTCGCTGCCTTACCATCTCGGCAACGGCTGGTTCGGCGGCTTCCTGCCGGTCACCTCGTTCGCGATCGTCGCCGCGACCGGCGACATCTACGCCGGCCTCTGGTACCCGGTGATCGTGGCACTGCTCAGCGCCGTCGTTGGAATCCTGTTCCTGCGCGACAACTACCGCACCCCGCTCGACTGAGGGACTCAGGTGCCGCGTTCGATGGGCGGCGTCGCACCGCTGACGATCTCGCGCAGAACGAAACTCGATTCGACCCGCGCGACCCCGGGCAGCTTGGTGAGCACCGCGCCGTGCAGGCGTTCAATGTCGGCCGCATCGCGCGCGAACACCCGCAGCACATAGTCCGCCTCGCCGGTGGTCAGGAAGCAGTCGGTGATCTCGGGTACCGCGCTCACAGCGCGCTCGAAGATACGCAGGTCGCGGTCGGTCTGCGCCTTGAGCGTGATGCGCACCAGCAAGCTCATGCCCCAGCCGAGCTTGGACAGGTTGAGCCGCGCCATGTAGCGCTCGATCAGCCCGTCAGCCTCGAGTTGCCGGACTCGCCGCAGGCAGGCGGATTCGGACAGCCCGACCTTCTGCGCGAGTTCGGTGTTGGCGATGCGGCCATCGCGACGCAACTCGGCGAGGATACGCAGGGCGATCTTGTCCATTGCCTGATTCTTGCTTGAAACGCTTGTCGCACGCAAGAACATGCCGAATGAACCGCCAGGCACTGCCTTTTCTGCAAGCCTCTGCGAACTCGGGCAGCGCATGCTTGGCGGCATGAAAATCGGCGTACCAAAAGAAATCAAGGTCCATGAGTACCGTGTCGGGCTGGTCCCCGGGTCGGTACTAGAACTCACCCGCGCTGGACACGAGGTGCTGCTCGAACAGGGCGCCGGTGCGGGCATCGGCTGCGGCGACGACGAGTACCGCGCCGCCGGCGCGCAGATCCTGCCGACGGCTGCCGCCGTGTTTGCGGCGGCAGACTGCGTGGTCAAGGTCAAGGAGCCGCAGCTGGCCGAGTGCGCCATGTTGCGCCCGGGCCAGATCCTCTTCACCTACCTGCATCTGGCGGCGGACCGCCCGCAGGCCGAGGCGCTGATGAAGTCCGGCGCGCATGCCATCGCCTACGAGACCGTCACCGCACGCGACGGCAGCCTGCCGCTGCTGACGCCGATGAGCGAGGTCGCCGGACGGATGTCCGCGCAGGTCGGTGCCACGCTGCTGCAGAAGGCAGCCGGCGGCAGCGGTGTGCTCATGGGCGGCGTGCCCGGAACCTCACCGGCTCGCGTGCTGGTGATCGGCGGCGGAGTCGCCGGCGCAGCGGCCGCGGAGATCGCCCTCGGCATGCGCGCCGCGGTCAGCATCGTCGACAAGTCGCTGCCGCGTCTGCGCGAACTCGACGCGCGCTTCGGCGGGCACGTGCGTACGCTCGCGTCGACCGCCGATGTCATCGAGCGCGAGGTCGCGGCGGCCGATCTCGTGGTCGGTGCCGTGCTGATCCCCGGCGCCGCAGCGCCCAAACTGGTGAGCGAGCGCGCCATCGCGGCGATGCGCCCCGGCTCCGTCGTCGTCGACATCGCCATCGATCAGGGCGGCTGCTTCGCGACGAGCAAGCCAACCACCCACGCCGAACCGACCTACGTGATGCATGGCGTCACCCACTACTGCGTGACCAACATGCCGGGCGCGGTGCCGCGTACCTCCACCTTCGCACTCAACGCCGCCACCCTGCCCTATCTCAAGCTGCTCGCCGAGCGTGGGCTCGACGCACTCGCCATCGACCCGGGGTTTGCCGCGGGGCTGAATGTGAGCGCGGGCCGCATCACCTGCGAGGCGGTGACGGCGGCGCTGGGACTGAAGTAGCGGGAGCCGACGATGGCGGGGAAGAGACCCGGCAACTGATCCCCCGGCTTGAGGTCGCTGTAAAGCCGGACCAGCTCACAATCGACCTCCATGAACTGCGTGAAACCTCGCGCAATCATGTCAGGGAGATGTCCTGCTTCATGAATACATTGAAGTCGGACGCCTCATGGTCGCCAAACGCGCTGGATCTGCAGAGCGCGTCATGCCGCCACGCGGACCAGAACCTCTGCAGTGCTTCGCAGGTGCGCGAGCAGCGAGAACCTCCTTGGCGATTGCGACCTGCTACGACTACCCTCAGCGTTCCAGACAGATCATGGCGGGGGTTGCATGAGCGTTTCACGTCGCAAGGCACTGCAGGCGGCAGTCACTCTGGGTGGCGCCGGT
>JBILMF010000073.1:0-14077 GCA_044375655.1 Steroidobacteraceae bacterium
TGGGTACCCGCGGGTACTCGATGCCGATGATCACCCAGACCTGCTCGCCGCGCGGTGTCTGCACGCGTACCTCGTCGTCGAGCCGCTTGCCGAGGAGCGCGCGGGCGAGCGGCGCATCCATGCTGATGCAGCCCGGCGCGAGGTCGAACTCATCCGGGCCGACGATGCGGTGGCGCACCTCGTGGCCGGTTTCGTCCTCGAGCGTGACCCGAGCACCGAAGAAAACGCGCTGCAGATCGGCGGGCGGCCGGTCGACCACGACCATGCCTTCGAGACGCTTGCGCAGGAAGCGCACGCGCCGGTCGATTTCGCGCAGACGGCGCTTGCCGTAGGTGTACTCCGCGTTCTCCGAGCGGTCGCCCTGGGCCGCCGCCTCGCTGACCGCCTGCGTCACCTGCGGCCGCTCGATCCGCCACAGCTGGTCGAGTTCCTGACTGAGACGGGCGTGCCCCTCGGGGGTGATGAACTTGGAGCCGGGTGTCGCGGGCGGGCGGTAGCGGGGCATGACGGCTAATGCACTACACTCCCGCTCCCGTTGGCAAGTGCCCGTTGGCAGGTGGCGCGCTTCCTGCGGCCTTGCGAGAATCCCCTTCCGCCCGCGGGGCGCCCCCGTCGTGAGGAGCACTGCCATGAAAAAGATCGTCTCTGCCTTGTTGCTGCTGTTTTCGCTGGGTCTCGGCGGCTGCGGCTACAACACCATCCAGACTCAGGACGAGGCCGTGAAGGCCGCGTGGTCGGAAGTGGTCAACCAGTACCAGCGCCGCGCCGACCTCATCCCCAATCTCGTGCGTACGGTGCAGGGCTTCGCGGCCCAGGAGGAGCGTGTGCTCGTCGGCGTCACCGAGGCGCGCGCGCGGGCGACCTCGATCCAGATCACCCCCGAGGTGCTCAACGACCCGGCCGCGCTGCAGCGCTATCAGGAGGCGCAGGGCGAGCTCACGCGCGCGCTCAAGAGCCTGCTGATGGTCACCGAGAACTACCCGCAACTGAAATCCGACCAGAACTTCCGCGACCTGCAGGCGCAGCTCGAGGGCACTGAGAACCGCATCGCGGTGGCCCGCAACCGCTACATCGCCGCGGTGCAGGAGTACAACGGAACCATCCGCCAGTTCCCCTCGAACCTGACGGCGATGATCTTCAGCTACGAGGTCAAGCCGAACTTCTCGGTGGAGAACGAAGCGGCAATCTCGCAGGCCCCGGCGGTCGACTTCGGCCCGCCCGCGAGCCCCGCGCCCGCGAGCCCCGCGCCCGCGAACTGACCCGCCGCCCGTCAGCCCTCCCGAGGCACGCCGCACACATGCGTTCCGCCCTGCGCCTGATCCTGCTGCTCGCCCTGTGGCCGCTCGCGGCCGTGGCGCAGTCCGATCTGCAGGCGGTGCCCGCGCTCGAGCGGCGGGTAACGGACCTCGCGGACATCTTGCCGCCCGCGGCCGAGGCCGCGCTCGAGCAGAGTCTCGCGGACTTCGAGGCGCGCAAGGGCTCGCAGATCGCCGTGCTCACGCTGCCGAGCACCGCGCCGGAGACCATCGAGCAGTACGCCATCCGCGTGGTCGACGCCTGGAAGCTCGGCCGCAAGGGCGTCGACGACGGCGCCCTGCTGCTGGTGGCGGTCGAGGACCGCACGCTGCGCATCGAGGTCGGCCGCGGCCTCGAGGGAGCGCTCACCGATCTCGCCTCGAACCGCATCATCGACGAGATCATCACGCCGCTCTTCCGCGCGGGCGACTACCCGGGCGGCATCGCCGCGGGCGTGCAGCGCATGATCGGCGTGATCGACGGCGAGCCGCTGCCCGAGCCGCAGCAGGCCTGGAAGGACGACGGCAGCACCGGGCTCGGCGATTTCTTTGGGTTGCTGTTCCTCGCCGCGCTGATCACAGGTTCGGTGCTGCGCGCGCTCTTCGGCCGCCTGTTCGGCGCCCTCGCCACCGGCGGGGTGATCGGCTTCGCGGGCTTCATGCTGAGCGGCGCGATTGGCTTCGCGCTGCTCTCGGGCATCCTCGGTCTCGTGGTGGGCGCCGTGGCCGGACTCTCGCCGGGCAGTTTCGGCGCTCCCGGTGCGGGCCGTGGCCGCGGCAGTTGGCGCCACGGCGGCTGGGGCGGCGGCTCCGGCGGCGGCTTTGGCGGCTTTGGTGGTGGCGGTGGTGGCTTCGGTGGCGGCGGCGCCTCGGGTCGCTGGTAGCCCCCGGCGTCTCCCGCAACGCCACGCGCCCCGCATCAACGCTACGCGCCCTGCAAGGACAGCCCATCCATGAAACTCGCCCGCTGGTTCGACAATCTGCGTGCCACGCCGCTGCTGACCCGTCGCCGCTTTCCCGGCCACGTGCTGCAGGCGATCGAGAAGGCGATCACCACGGTCGAGGCGCGGCACGCGGGCGAGATCCGCTTCGTCATCGAGACCTCGCTCGACATCGCGGCGCTCCGGGCGGGCTGTACGCCGCGGCAGCGCGCCCTCGAGCTCTTCGGTCGCCTCGGCGTGTGGGACACGGCCGACAACAACGGCGTGCTCATCTACGTGCTGATGGCCGAGCGCGATGTCGAGATCATTGCCGATCGAGGCATTGCGGCGCGGGTGGGTACCGCGGAGTGGGAGACGGTGTGCCACGCCATGGAAATCCACTTCCGTGCCGGACGCTTCCGCGAGGGCTCGCTCGCCGGCGTCGAGGCCGTCGGCGAACTGCTCTCGAAGCACTTTCCGCAACAGGGCGGCGATCGCAACGAGCAGCCGAACCGGCCCGTGGTGCTGTAATCTCGGCCCCATGAGGAGGCTCGAACCCACCTTCGCACGCGGCGCCGCGCTCGCCATTCTTTGTCTGCTGCCGGGGTGCGCCACGATCGCGCCGCCGCCGGTGGCCGAAGAATCGCCGACGCTGCTCACGCTACCGCTCGACGAGCCCTACTCGAGCAGCACTCACCGCTTCGAGATCGACCCCGCAGCGGCCTCGGACATGATCGGCGAGCTGCGCGTGATCCGCGCGAGCCACGAAGACACCTTCACCGACATCGCGCGGCGCTTCAATGTCGGCTACGAAGAACTCGTGCGCGCCAACCCCGGCGTCGATCCGTGGTTGCCCGGCGAGGGCCGCGAGCTCGTGCTGCCGACGCAGCACTTGCTGCCGAACGCGCCGCGCGAGGGCATCGTCATCAACCTCGCGGCGATGCGCCTCTACTACTACCCGAAGCCGGGGCGCGACGAGCCGCAGCAGGTCTACACCTTCCCCATCGGCATCGGCCGTGTCGGCTGGGCGACGCCCGTAGGTACCACCTCGGTGGTGCGCATGGCCCGCAACCCTTCATGGCGGCCGGGGCGCGGGGTGCGTGCCGAGCACGCCGCCAACGGCGAGATCCTGCCAGCGGTGGTGCCGCCCGGGCCGGACAATCCGCTCGGCACCCGCGCGCTCTACCTCGGCTGGCCGAGCTATCTCATCCACGGCACCAACAAGCCGGCGGGCGTCGGCCTGCGCTCGAGCCACGGCTGCATCCGCATGTTCCCCGAGGATGTCGAACTGCTCTACGACCTCGTGCGCAACGGTACCCGCGTCACGGTGGTCAACCAGCCGTTCGTCTTCGGCTGGCACGAGGGCGAGCTGCACATGCAGGCCTTTGATGTGCTCGAGGACGATCCGCGCGACTGGCAAAAGGCGCAGCGTCGGCTGCTCTCGCGCGGCGTGGCCGCAAAGATCCAGCAGGAGCTGCAGGCGCGCGGCGGCAGCATCGACTGGGAGGCAGTATCGCGATTCAGCCACGCCCCGCGGGGCTTGCCGGTGTCGATCGCCCGCGTGGACTCGACCTACGAGGCGCGTATCGCGCAGGCCCGGCGGGTGCGCAACGCGCTGCCCATCGGCGCCACATGGGCGGGCGAAACGGTGACGGCTGAATCGGTGACGGGCGAGACGCAGGCGGCCGGGGCGGCGACGGCGGCCGCCGACGTCGGTGCGCGGCGGGAATCCCCGCCGTGATCCCGGTCCGCGACGACAACCCCGCCCACATCACGCCGTACGTCACTTACCTCCTGATCGGCGTCTGCGTCGTCACCTACGGCTGGCAGGCGTTCGGCGGCGAGGCGCACCTTGCGGCGAGCTTCAGCGGGCTCGGCGTGACGCCCGAGATCCTCACCGGGCAGGCGGCGGCCGTCGCTCCGCAGCCCTGGGTGCCGGGTTGGCTCACGGTCTTCACCTCGATGTTCCTGCACGGCTCGCTCGCGCATCTGCTCGGCAACCTGCTGTTTCTTTGGGTGTTCGGCAACAACATCGAGGACGCGATGGGGCACCTGCGCTTCACGCTCTTCTACCTCGCCTGCGGGGTGGCAGCGGTGGCCGCGCAAGTGCTGCCGGAGCCCGCGAGCAGCGTGCCGATGGTCGGGGCGAGCGGTGCGATCTCGGGCGTGCTCGGTGCCTATCTGCTGCTCTACCCGCGAGCGCGCATCCTGATTGCGCTGCCGCCGCCGCTCATCTTCGTCACCGTGGGCTGGTTCCGCGCGATCTGGGTGCTCACCATCTGGTTCCTGCTGCAGCTCGCGATGAGCATCGGCTTCGGTCCCTCGGCGGGCGGCGTCGCGTTCACGGCGCATGTCGGCGGGTTCCTCGCCGGGCTTGCGCTGATCCCGCTCTTCAAGTTCGCGCACGTGCCGCTCTGGCGCGAGCATTGAGCCGCGGGGACCGGCAGGCCGGCAGCGCAAGCGGTTAGACTTCGCCCCATGCAGCCACGCACGGTCATCTTCTCGCACGGCAAGGACTCCGAACCCTGGGGCACGAAGATCCTCGCGCTCGCTGAGGTGGCGCGCGGCCTCGGCTGGCGCGTGGAGTCGGTCGACTATCGCGGCATCGACAGCGTCGAGGGTCGGCTCGCCCGCCTGCTTGCCGCCGCCGCGGACATCCCCGCGCCCGTGCTCGTGGGCTCGAGCCTCGGCGGCCACCTCGCCGCGGCCGCATCGGTGCCGCTCGGTGCGCGCGGGCTCTTCCTCATGGCGCCGGCCTTCGACCTGCCGGGGTTGCCGCCCACGCCGGTCGTCGCCCGCTGCCCCACGGTGGTGGTGCACGGCTGGAACGACGACATCGTGCCGGTCGAGATCGGTCTTGCCTTCGCGCGTTCGCAGCGTGCGCTCGTGCACCTCGTCGATGACGATCACCGTCTGCACGTCTCGCTGCCCCGCATCGGCGGCTGGCTGCGAGACTTCCTCGTGAACCTCGATGCCTGAAGTACGCGCCATGAGCGCCGTGTGGCGCCGGCTGTTTGCGCTCTGGGTGAAGCCGGAGGTGCGCCCGGAGTCGGCACCGGGCAGCATCGTGGCGGTCACCGCCGCGCCCGTCTGCTACGTGCTCGAGCGGCGCAGCGCCGTCGATCTCGCAGTACTCGAAAATCTTTGTGTGCGACACGGCCTGCCGCGGCCCTCGGGCCGCATACTCGGCCGCGAGCAGAGCGCCGTGCGCGCCATGGTGCCGCTGCTGCGCACCCGCGGTCTCTTTGACGCGCGCATCGACCGCCGCCCGCCGCCCGAGTTGGTGCGGCTCATCGAGGCGCTCGATCGCGATCCCACCTTCGACGCGCGGCTCGTGCCGGTGGCGGTCTACTGGGGCCGCGCGCCGCAGAAGGAGCGTTCGTGGTGGCGCCTGCTGTTCACCGAGAACTGGGTGCTCGGCAGCGGCCTGCGCAAGTTCATGCAGGTGCTGATCAACGGCCGCTTCACCATGATCGAGATCGGCGAGCCCGTCAGCCTGCGCGGTCTCATCGGCGGCAGCGGCAGCGCCGCGGCGCAGGCAGCGCGCATTGCGCGTACGCAGCGCGCGAGTTTTCGGCGCCAGCGCGCGGCGCGCATCGGCCCCGACCTCTCGCACCGGCGCACCATCGTGGCGAAGGTGCTCGGTACGCGTGCGGTACGCGCCGCCGTCGCCGCCGAGATGCGCGACAAGCATCTGCCGCGCCGCAAGGCGCTGCTGCTCGCGAGGGGCTACGTCGAGGAGATCGCCGCCAACTACTCGCACGTGTTCATCACCTTCATGGAGGGATTCCTGCGCCGTCTCTGGAACCGGCTCTACGATGGCGTGACCTTCAGCCATGCCGAGACGCTGCGCGAGGTGGCGCAGGACCGCGAGATCGTCTTCGTGCCGTGCCATCGCAGCCACATGGACTACCTGCTGCTCTCCTACGTCATCTACAAGCAGGGCTACGCGGTGCCGCACATCGCGGCCGGCATCAACCTCAACATCCCGCTGGTCGGACGCTTCCTGCGCAAGGGCGGCGCGTTTTTCATCCGCCGCAGCTTCGCCGGCAACGCGCTCTACACCGCGGTGTTCATGAAGTACCTCGCGACCATCATGGCCCGCGGCCACTCCATCGAGTACTTCGTGGAGGGCGGTCGCTCGCGCACCGGGCGGCTGCTGCAGCCGAAGACCGGCATGATCTCGATGACGGTGCGCAGCTACCTGCGCGATCCGCGCCGTCCGGTGGTGTTCGTGCCGGTCTACTTCGGCTACGAGCGCATCGTCGAGGCCGGCACCTACGTCGGCGAGCTCTCCGGCGCGGCCAAGCGCAAGGAAAGCATCGGCGATCTGCTGCGTGCGCTGCGCGTGCTGCGCCAGAAGTTCGGCCGCGTCTACGTCAATGTCGGCGAACCGATCCCCCTCGATGCGGCGCTGCAGCGCCAGGTCGGCAACTGGCGCGAGGAGCGCATCGACGCCGAGGGTCGTGCACCCTGGGTGTCCGCGGTGGTCGACGACCTTGCGCTCGGCATCATGCGCAACATCAACGCCGCCGCGGCGATCACCCCGATCAACCTGCTTGCGCTCACGCTGCTCGCGATGCCGCGGCAGGCGATGTCCGAGGGCGAGCTTGCGCGCCAGTGCGAGCTGTATCTCGACCTGCTGCGACGCGCCCCCTACGACCCGCGGGTGACGATCACCGACCTCGACGGCGCCGCGATCATCGCCTACGGCGAGTCGATGAAGGTGCTGCAGCGCCAGTCGCACAAGCTCGGCGACCTGCTGCGCATCAGCGACGAGATGGCGGTGCTGATGACCTACTACCGCAACAACGTGCTGCATCTGTTCACGCTGCCGTCGCTGATCGCCTGCGCGTTCATCGCCAACTCGGTGGTGCGCACCGAGGACATCCAGCGCCTCGCGTGGCGCGTCTACCCCTACGTCGCCGCCGAGCTGTTCCTGAAGTGGCGCGAAGACGAGCTCGCCGGCGTCGTGCTGCAGCTGCTGCATGCGCTCGCCGGGCTCGGCGTGCTCGAGCGCCTGGAGGCCGAGGATGCGTGGCGGCGGCCCTCGCCGAGCGCGCCGCAGGCCGTGCAACTGTCGCTGCTCGCACAGGCTTCGGTGCAGACCATCGAGCGCTACTACCTCGCGATCGCCACGCTCACGCACGCCGGCTCCGGGGTGCTCGGTACGCGGGCGCTCGCCGAGCGCTGCCAGCTCGTGGCGCAGCGCATCACCATGCTCTACGGGTTCAATTCGCCGGAGTTCTCGGACCGCGCGATGTTCGACAACTTCATCTCCTTGCTGCTGCAGCGCGCGGTGATCCGCACCGACGATGCGGGCAAGCTGGTGTACGACGAGGTGCTGATGCGCGTGGCGGCGGATGCCGAGTTCGTGCTCTCGGAGCAGATCCGCCACAGCATCCTGCAGGTCACGCGCGCGGCCTGAGCGGTTCGCTCAGTCCTCGCCGCGGACGCGGCCACGCGTGCGCTTGACGGTGGCGCGGCGGGTCTTGCCCTCGAGCCGCCGCTGCTTCGCCGCGCGCGTCGGACGGGTGGCCTTGCGCACCCGCGGCTCGACGAGCGCCGCTTCGACGAGGGCCGCGAGACGCTCCTCGGCGGCCCGGCGGTTCATCTCCTGGCTGCGATGCTCGCGGGCGATGATCAACAGCGCGCCCTCGTCGGTCAGCCGGCGTCCGGCGAGCTGGCGCAGCCGCGACTTAGCGGCGGGTCCGAGCGCCGTCGTGCCGGCGAGATCGAAGCGCAGTTGCACCGCCGAGGCGACTTTGTTGACGTTCTGGCCACCGGGGCCGCCCGCCCGCACGAAGGACACCTCGAGGTCGGTGTCCGGGATCAGCACCTTACCCGCGTGTACCGGCACCGCCGGGGCCTCGCGAAGACGACGCGCGCTGCGCGCCCGGCGGAAAGGACGGCGGCTCGGCGGACTCGCCCGGGTCGAGCACGCGCACTTCCTGCTGGGCAACCGGGATCTTGATGCCGTGCTCCTTGAAGAGCTTCCAGATCTTGCGGTTCACGTCCGAGCGTACGTTGTTCACGCCGTTCATGGGGTCGCGGATCCAGAAGCGGGCCTCGAGCTTCATGCCGTAGTTCTCGAAGGACATGAGCCGCGACACCGGACCCGGATCGACGAGGATCCGCGGATGATCGCTGGCGGCGCGGATCAGCAGCTCGAGGGCGAGCTCGGGGTCGTCGTCGTAGCTGATCATCACCGGCAGGCGCAGCCGCACGCGCTGGTCGGAGTAGCTCCAGTTGATGACCGAGCTGGTGATCAGGCTCTGGTTGGGCACGAGCGACTCGACGCCATCGCGGTCGCGCACCACGACATAGCGGCCGCGCAGCTCCTGCACCCAGCCGAAGTTGTCGGAGGTGGTGCCGGTGTGCTGGTGGAAGCTGATGACATCGCCCGGCTTGATGGATTTGTCCATGAGCAGCACGAAGCCGCTGACGAAGTTGCTGGTGATGTCGCGGATGCCAAAGCCGAGCGCGAACACGACGGCGCCGGTGAGCACCGTAAGGGAGGTGAGATCGACCCCCGCGGAGTTGACGCCGAGCAGGATGCCGATGGTGATGAGCAGCGAATAGGTGCCTTTGACGATGCCCACCCGCGTCGAGGGCGCGAGGTCCTCGATCTTCATGACGCGCCGCTCCACCGCGCGCGCGGCGAGGCTGGTGGCGATGACGAAGCCGGTGACGACGATGACGCCGCGCAGCAGTGCCCACAGGCTGAAGACGGACTTGCCCGGGATGAGGTCGATGGCGTCGAGCGTCTGTTCGAGCCAGTCGAAGCCGCCGAGCAGCTCGATGCCGAGGCCTGCCCAGATGAGCACCGTAAGGCGACCTTCCCAGCGCGCCACCCAGCCCGACTCGCCGATCAAGAGGCGCAGCAGGAACACTGCAAAACGCACTGCGCCGAGCGCGAGCACGAGGCGCAGCGAGAGCATGAGGATGCCGTCGGGGGCGCCCACGACACGCGAGACGCCGATCGTTGCGGCGATCAGCGCCGTGGCCACGGCGAAGGGCGCGAGGATGATCAGTCCCTCGGCGAGGCTGCTGCCGCCACGCCGTTCGCGCACCCGGCGCAGCGGCCCGCGCATCAGGTGGCCGACGAGCAGCGAGAGGACCACGGCAACCGCGATCGCAGCCAATTCGTTGACGCCCTCGCGGCTCAGCAGCTCGCGCAGCAGTCCCTCGGTCGATACGCCATGTGTCATGCGGAATGGAGCCTCGGGTCAGGCGTTGAGGTCGGGGATCAGCTGGCTGCCCAAGCGTTCGATCTGGTCCTTGAGCAGCAGTTTGCGCCTCTTGAGGCGCTTGAGTTGCACCTCGTCGACGAGGATGTCCATCGAGAGGCGCGCGATGATGTCGTCGAGGTCGCGATGCTCGATGCGCAGCTGACGCAGTTTTTCGACGTTGCGGAGCAGCTCGCGGTCGACTTTTTCTTGATCTTGCTGGTCGGTCATGCGAGCCGCTTGGCCAAGGGTTCGACGCCGGGAGGTAGCTTAGCGAAGCGTCCGGGCGGATTCCACGGCACGGCCGGATCGTGGAAATCCGAGCCGCTGGAACCGGCAAGGCCGTGGTTGCGCGCGAGCGTACCGAGCCGCTGGAGCTCGCCTGCGCCCATGCCGCCGACCGCGACCTCGATCGCTTCGCCGCCGGCCTCGCGGAACTCGCCGAGCAGGCGGCGCATGGCACCCGCGGAGATCTTGTAGCGGTGCGGATGCGCGAGCACCGGGCGGCCGCCGGCGGCGCGCAGGCAGGCGATCACCGCGGCGAGGGCGGGCCATTCCGCGGGCGCATGGCCCGGACGGCCGCGCACCAGCCAGCGCCCGAAGGCCTCGCCGATGCCGGCCGCCTGCCCCGCGGCCACCAGCTCGCGGGCGAGGTGCTGGCGGGTCGGCACCGCCGCCGTGGCGAGCACGCGTGCGGCCATTTCGCGGCCCGGCAGCCGCGCCTTGCGCTCGAGCCGCTCACCCATCTCGCGGATACGGGCGGCGCGCCGGGCGCGGATGTCGGCGAGCAAGGCGGCGAGCGGCGCGTCCTGCGCGTCGAAGCCGAGGCCGATGAGATGCAGCGTCTGTCCGCTCCAGGCGCAGGAGATCTCGACGCCGCTCACGTGCGCGACACCGTGCTCCACGCAGGCGTCGCGCGCGGCGGCACAGCCCGCGACCGTGTCGTGATCCGTGAGCGCGAGCATGCCCACCCCGCGCGCCGCGCACAGGGCGACCAGCGCCGCGGGCTCGAGCATGCCGTCGGAGTGGCTGCTGTGCAGGTGCAGATCGGCGAGGGGCGGGGCGTGCATCACCGGTATGATAGTCGCATGACACTCGTACCCGGGCCGGAGCCCGACTGGGACCGGATCGACACCGTGCTGCTCGATCTGGACGGCACGCTGCTCGATCTCGCCTTCGACAACTACATCTGGCTCGCGCGCGTTCCGGAGATCTACGCCGAGAACCACGGGCTGTCGCTCGCCGAGACCCACGCACTGCTCGCGCCGCGCTTCGCCCGCGTGCAGGGCACGCTGCAGTGGTATTCGATCGACTACTGGAGCGAGCAGCTCGGCATCGACATCGCTCGCGTGCATCGCGAGGAGGCGCATCGGGCCGGTTGGCTGCCGGGAGCCCGCGGCTTCCTCGAGCGCGTGCGCGAGCGTGGCAAGCGGCTCGTGCTGATGACCAACTCCCACCCGACCATCCTCGCCATCAAGGACGAGCGTACCGGGGTACTGCGCTATCTTGACGCCGCCTACACTTCGCACGGCTTCGGCGCGCCCAAGGAAGACCAGCTCTTCTGGAGCACGGCGCGGGCGACTGAACCGTTCGATCCGCAACGCACCATGTTCGTCGACGACAGCCGCTCGGTGCTGCACGCGGCGATCGTGGCCGGCGTGCGCTGGGTCTATGGGGTCAAGCGGCCCGACACCTCGCGCGAGCCGCACGCGCACGAAGAATTCGCCGCCATCGACGGCGTGGCCGATCTCGTTTAGGCGCCGCCCGCCGGCCTGCCGCCACCGCCACCACCCGGCCTGCCGCCGCGGGAGCGTCCACCACCGCCGGGCCTACCGCCACCCGGCCTGCCGCCGCCACCCGGCCTGCCACCACCACCCGGTCTGCTGCCACCGGGGCGGCCACCGCCGCCCGGCCGGCCACCCCGCGAGCCACCGCCACGGTCTTCGTAGCGACGGCGCGGCGGCCAGATGATCTCGGGCAGCATGTCGGGGGAGATCGGCTCGTACGGGATCTTGCGGCCGATGAATTTTTCGATGTCCGGCAGGCCGACGGCGTACTCCTCGCAGGCGAAGCTGATCGCGTCGCCCTCGGCGCCGGCGCGCGCGGTGCGGCCGATGCGGTGCACGTAGTCCGCGCAGTCCTGCGGCAGGTCGAAGTTGAAGACGTGGCTCACCTCGGGGATGTGCAGCCCGCGCGAGGCGACGTCGGTGGCGATCAGCACGGCGAGCTCGCCGGCGTGGAAGTCCTGCAGGAAGCGCAGCCGCTTCTTCTGCGGCACGTCACCCGAGAGCGCCTGCGCGTCGATGTCGTTGGCGCGCAGCACGTCCTCGAGCCGCTCGGCCATGCGCTTGGTGTTGACGAACACCATGGTGCGGTGCGGGTCCATTTTGCGCAGCAGGCCGACGAGCAGCGGGATCTTCTCCTCCATCGAGGGGTAGTAGATGGTCTGGCGGACCCGATCGGCAGTGATCTTCTCCGGCTCGATGCGCACGAGCTCGGGGTTGTTCATGTGCTCGTAGGCGAGCTCGAGCACGCGCTGCGAGAGCGTCGCCGAAAACAGCATGGACTGGCGCTGCTCGGGGGGCGGCAGCCGACGCAGCATGTAGCGGATGTCGGCGATGAAGCCGAGATCGAACATGCGGTCGGCTTCATCGAGCACCACGGCCCGCGCCTCGCGCAGTTCGAAGACGTGCTGCTTGTAGTAGTCGATGATGCGTCCCGGCGTGCCGATGAGCACATCGACGCCACCCTCGAGGTCGCGCCGCTGCTTTTCGTAGTCGACGCCACCGAAGACCACCGCGAGGCGCAGGCCGGTGTGCCGACCGAGCAGCACGGCATCCTGGTGGATCTGCACCGCGAGTTCGCGGGTCGGCGCGATGATGAGCGCACGGATCGCGGTGGCGCCGCGGGTTGCGGGCGCAGGTGTCGCAAGCAGGTTCTGGAACAGCGCGACCAGAAAGGCCGCGGTCTTGCCCGTGCCGGTCTGTGCCTGACCGGCGATGTCGCGGCCCGCGAGGGCGAACGGCAAGGTCTGTGCCTGGATCGGTGTGCAGCGGGTGAAACCGGCTTCCTCGATGCCCTGCATCAGGGGTGGGGCGAGATCGAGGGCGGAGAAGGTGAGGTCGGAAAGATGGGTATCGGACATTAGGTGTGGGTGTACTCGGAAACCTTGGGGTCGGCTTGCAAAGGTGACGGGAATTGGCTAAAAAGTGAACCCAGACGGGCGTTCTGCCCTTTGTTTTCAGGCTTCTTTCCCCTCCGAACCACCCAACAATCTGGTCGATCCAGAGGCAACACCCGAAGCACAAAGACGGTCTAGTGTAACCGTTTGACGGCCCCACAGACACGGCGTTCAGCCCCGGGGTCGGCCAATCCCCCCGAATTTTCCCGCGCTTTCCACACCCACAACCACTCCAGCCGGAGGTTCAACCGCGTGAGCAGCCCTCACATCATCAACACCTCGGACGCCACTTTCGCCGACGATGTACTCAAGTCCGACAAGCCCGTCCTGCTCGATTTCTGGGCGGAGTGGTGCGGTCCCTGCAAGATGATCGCCCCCATCCTCGATGAAATCGCCGGCACCTACGCCGATCGCGTGCGCATCGCCAAGCTGAACATCGACGAGAACCCACAGACGCCGCCCAAGTTCGGCATCCGCGGGATCCCGACGCTGATCCTCTTCAAGAACGGCACGGTCGAGGCGCAGAAAGTGGGCGCGGTTTCGCGCTCGCAGCTCGCGGCCTTCCTGGACAGCCACCTGTGAGAGGCGGCTATCTCGGCGGCCAGGGCGGCTCGCGACGTCAGGGCAAGGGACCCCGGCATGGTGGCGGCAACCGCGACCCCAATCGCGGCATGCGCAACGGCAACGTCGGCGGCCCGATGCACGACGACATGCCGATGGACCATGCGCCATTCATCGAGTCCGGTGATGACGCGGAGATCATCAGCAGGGAGGAGCTTGCCGCCTCGCGCAGCTCCATGAACCTCACCACGCTGAAGGCGATGCCCATCTCGCGGCTGGTGGACATGGCGAGCGCCCTCGGCGTCGAGAACATGGCCCGCTCGCGCAAGCAGGACATCATCTTCAGCCTGCTGAAGGCGCATGCGCGCAAGGGCGAGGACATCTACGGCGACGGCGTGCTCGAGATCCTGCAGGACGGCTTCGGCTTCCTGCGCTCGGCCGACGGCTCCTATCTGGCCGGTCCCGACGACATCTACATCAGTCCGGCGCAGATCCGCCGCTTCAACCTGCGCACCGGCGACACCATCTCGGGCCTCATCCGCCCGCCGAAGGATGGCGAACGCTACTTCGCGCTGCTGAAGGTCGGCGAGATCAACTTCGACTCGCCCGAGAACGCACGCACCAAGGTGCTGTTCGAGAACCTCACGCCGCTGCATCCGACCAAGCGCCTCAAGCTCGAGCGCGGCAACGGGTCCACCGAGGACCTCACCGCACGCGCCATCGACCTCGTCGCGCCGATCGGCAAGGGGCAGCGTGGCCTCATCGTCTCGCCGCCCAAGGCCGGCAAGACCATGCTGCTGCAGAACATCGCCACCTCGATCACGGCGAACCACCCCGAGGTGTACCTCATCGTCCTGCTCATCGACGAGCGGCCCGAGGACGTCACCGAGA
>JBILMF010000208.1:0-3706 GCA_044375655.1 Steroidobacteraceae bacterium
ACCAACGCCGACACGAAGAGGGCACCCAGAACTCTCGTCCGGCTGTGCACGTGTGCTACTCCGTTGGGAACCGGCCATTCAAACGTTAGCTCTCGAAGGCTTGAGGTGCAAGGGGCGAGGGCCTTGGATGACTCGAGCCAATCTCACCCTGTCTGTTCGCCAGCATGAAATCCATGAAAAAGATCGGGGTGACGTCAATCGCGCGAAGGCCAACTTTTACCGTCAGAGCTACCGACACTTTGACGAGGTCCAACCGGCCTTGCGATATCGCTCCGCAATGAACATGCGGACGCGTCTTCTTCAGCAGGTCCGTTGCGCTTGCCGGTGCATCGTCCGTCGCGTTCATCGCTTGACCGTATGCTCTTCAAGGAAGTCCGCCAGCATGTTGAAAGATTCCGGGGCGCGATCACTTCCCAGGTGTGCGATTGCAGTGGCATGCCGAGATGAGGGCACAATCACGTGTTGGCAGACGACTCCAGAGCGCTTCAACTGTGCGCACAGAACAGCGGATTGCGGGCCTGCCGAGCGGTCCTCCGCAGCACTCAGCAGCAGCGTAGGTGGCCAATGCGCGCCGACGAAGGTCGATGGCGAAGCCGTCTCCCATACCCGACTGCGGGTGCCGAAGGCCGGCTCGACGATGAATTTTCGTACCAGGAATGACTGCGACAACTGATGCAGGTCGAAGAACCCAGAAACCGCGAAGACGGCGCGGATTCGCTCCGGGTCTACCCCGGCTTCTCGCAGATAGCGACGGTCAGCCGCCAGCAACGCGGCCAGGTAGCCACCTGAGGAAAAGCCGCCAAGGACGATTCGTTGCGGATCGCCGCCGTGAACGTAGCCATGATCAATCGCCCAGCGCACGGCAGCCGCCATGTCCTGCGCTTGGGCCGGATGCGGCATGTCCGAAACCAGTCGGTGATTGATGTTGAGCACTAGGTAGCCACGCTGCGCCAAGGCAATGGCCAGATTCGTGTTGACCTGTGTCTCGTCGTCTTTTGCGCCAGCGTTCAGCCCACCTCCATGTACGAAAACCACCATCGGGCGCAATCCCGCGCTTGCCTTTGACGATGTCACGATATCCAGCAAGGATGCAGCGCGGTCCTTTGACTCGCCGCCCTCGCGGTAGGTGATATCGCGGATCAGCGTCACGCCCTCGGTCCTGCGAGGCGACGGGTAACCCTCATCGGCGGCCATCTCGGCGAAGTAGCCGCGCTCAAAGAGGCTGCGCGACGCCTGTGCTTGAGCGAAGCCTGACATATAGGCGCATCCGCTCGACAGGACGTATAAGGGGAAGAACATCAGTGTCTTCATGCTCTGCGCTTGTTCGCGCAGGTGCCACGTCACTGCACTTGCTCAAGGAATTCCCCGAGCACCGTACTGACCTGCCCAGGCTGGTCCACCGCCGAAACGTGTCCGCTGGAGGGAATCTCGACAAACCTTGCACCGTCGATACGCGCGGCTGCAGCCTTCAGGGTCGGCACGGGGTAGAGTTGGTCGTCGACGCCTCCCAAAACCAGAGTCGGTGCCTTGATCTGCGGCAGCAGCGGCATCACGGACGCGCGATTGAGCAGCACCGAACGGCTGGCCACCGCCATGCCCTGGCGGTTGTTCGCCTTGAGCGCGGAGGTGAAGGCAATGAGTTCGTCGGGACGGCTGTTGCGCCAAGCCTCCGGAAGATACGATCGAGCGACCCCGTTGGCAAACAGACCAGTGTTGCCGATCCAGCGCGCCGCCCACACCACCATTCGTTCCGAGAAGCCCGGTCCCTCTACTGGCATATCAAAAGGCGTGTTCATCAGCACCAGAGCGCGAACCCTCTGGGGATGCCGCGTGGCGAAGTGCACGCCGACGATCCCGCCCCACGAGGTTCCCACCCAGGTCACTTGTTGCAAGCCAAGTTCATCCAGCACCTCGGCGGCCGCGTCGGCACAGGATTCCATCGTGAACGGGCGCGTCGGCACATCGCTGCGCCCAAACCCCGGTCCGTCGATGAGAACGAGCCGGTAACGCCTGCGCAGTGCCTCCACCTGCGCGGCGTAGATCGACGAATCGGAGAACACCGCGGGCCAGAAAAGCACCGCAGGACCCGTGTCGCCTGCCGTATGAACTGCGAGTCGGCCAAGTCGAGTGGGGATGAATTGAGTGGTCGTTGCAGCCGCTATAGGGCTCACGGGCGCGGTCGCCGCGGCAGGGTGCTGCTGTGCCATCGCACCAACCTGCACGAGCATCGACGCGGTTACCAGCGCAGTGCTCCGCCGCAGAGCGATCCATTGGAGAGTCGTCATGATCGTATGCCTCCGGTTGATGGCCTGCATTAGATTGATTCTTAAGGAGACAATAAAGACACCAAATAGAACTTGTTTGGAAACCTGAGAGACATAATGGTAGGGTCGGATACTCCATCCAAACGAAAGCAACATGCCTCGCCTCGAAGATCTCGCCGCCTTTGCAGAAGTTGCTCGCTCGCTCAGTTTCGCCCGCGCTGCCGACGCCCTGTCACTGTCGAGGCCAGGGGTGAGCAAGCGAATCCAGGCGCTGGAGCGCGAGGTGGGAACCGCGCTCCTGAAGCGCTCGACGCGACGAGTGGAGCTGACGGATGCGGGTGCTGCATTGCTGGTGCACGCGGATCAGGCGTCCACCGAGATTGCGTTGGGCTTGGATGCCGCGCGCACCGCTGCCGGCAGTCTTGCCGGCTTGGTGCGCATCAGCGTTCCTCCCTCATATGGAAATACGGTCGTGCTGCCTCAGGTGCTGACTTTTCTCGACCGTAACCCCGCCGTGCAGATCGACGTAGAGCTTTCGGACCGCCCGGTCGACCTGATCGCCGAAAGGCTGGATTTCGCGATGCGTATCACGTCGGCACCACCGCTGCAGACCAGTGCGCGTCGCATCACGCCAATCGGCTGGCGGCTGGTGGCGTCGCGTCCTTACCTGCGTTCCCACGGCGTCCCACAGAAGCCCGGTGACCTGCGAGACCACCGCGTGCTGCTGCCCAGCGCCTATCGCGGACGCGGCAGCTTTGTCTTCAGCAAGGGCGAAACCCGCGAGACCGTACGTCTCGACGCAAACCTTTCCGTGAATTGGACCGATTCAATTGCACGACTCGTCTTGGCCGATGCAGGCATCGCGCTGCTGCCAGACTATCTGCCGGCGACTGACGTGGAGCGCGAAAAAGTCGCGGAAGTTTTGCCACGCTGGCGTCTGGAAGGTGGCCCAGCCGATGAATTGGTCGCAATGTTCCTGCCGGGCGGTCGCCTGCGCGTCGCAGCACGTGCGCTGCTGGATTTCCTCACGCCATCGGCAAGCGTGCCTGCGCGGGGTTACCGCAAACTGCGGGCAAATGAGGTCTAGCGACCGCCATCAGTTTCCCGCAGGACGACACTCGCAGGACGACTGTCGAAAAGTGCATGCATCTTCGCAGGCTCACTCCAGATTAGTTGTATCAGGCTTGGCCAATTGCTTACGATCACCGGGATGCCGGCGGGCAATCGAACATAGCAAAGAAAGCGCTCGCTGCCTCGGTGCGCATCTCGAACTGCTGTACCCACCATTGCCCTGATTTGCCAAGTGTGTCTCGGCGCCAAGCCAAGCAAAAGGCCGCTTGCGGACGTGGTTGCTCGACATCCAATCGAACCAGGGCTCCGCGCTGTATCTCGGGTTGAGCCAAGTGGCGCGGGAGGAAGCCAGCGCCGTGGCCCTGCAACTG
>JBILMF010000075.1:0-13974 GCA_044375655.1 Steroidobacteraceae bacterium
GGACAACATCAAGATGACGGTGGAGCTGATCGCACCGATCGCGATGGAGGACGGCCTGCGCTTCGCGATCCGCGAAGGCGGCCGCACCGTCGGCGCCGGCGTCGTCTCCAAGATCCTGAAGTAAGGCGGACAGCGGACTTCAAGTACAGGCCAGTAGCTCAATTGGCAGAGCGGCGGTCTCCAAAACCGCAGGTTGGGGGTTCGATTCCCTCCTGGCCTGCCACTCAGGGTCGACCATGAACGAAACGGTCAGGCAGGAAGGCGTCTCGGGCGCCGACAAGGCAAAGCTCTACCTCGCGATCTTCAGCGTGGTGGCGGGCATCTTCGCCTTCTACTACCTGAAGGGTGAGCAGGAGGACTGGGTCCGCTGGTTGGTGTTCGTCGGCGCGCTGCTGGTCGGGGCGCTGATGTTTGCGGTGTCGCAGTACGGCCGCGATTTCTGGAAATTCGTGCTCGAGGCCCGGATCGAGCTCTACAAGGTCTTCTGGCCGACGCGTCAGGAGACCGGGACCATGACTCTGGTGGTATTCGTGTTCGTGATCATCATGTCGCTGTTCTTCTGGGGAGTCGACTCCGTGCTTGGCTGGGCCACGCGCGCGATCCTCGGCGGTGCAGACACGGCAGGGGGCGGTTGACCATGGCGATGCGCTGGTACGTGGTCCACGCCTATTCGAACCTCGAGCATCGGGTTGCCGAGGGTTTGAAAGAGCGCATCAAGCGCGCCGGTCTCGAGCACAAGTTCGGCGAAATCCTCGTGCCCACCGAAGAGGTGGTCGAGATGCGCGACGGGCAGAAGCGCAAGAGCGAGCGCAAGTTCTACCCCGGCTATGTGCTCGTACAGATGGAGATGGATGAGGAGACCTGGCATCTGGTGCATCAGGTGCCGAAGGTTCTCGGCTTCATCGGCGGTACCAAGGAAAAGCCGGCGCCGATCTCCGATCGCGAGGCCAACCAGATCCTGCGCCGGGTCGAGGAAGGCGTCGAGAAGCCGCGTCCCAAGGTCATCTTCGAACCGGGCGAGGTCGTGCGCGTCACGGACGGGCCCTTCAACGATTTCAACGGCGTGGTCGAGAACGTCAACTACGAAAAGAACCGCCTGCAGGTGGCGGTGCAGATCCTCGGGCGCTCGACGCCCGTCGAGCTCGACTTCTCGCAGGTCGAGAAGGCCTGACATGTTTTCGAGGGTCCGCTTCCGCAAGGGAGCGGATCGGGTGGATCGGCGCGCGAAGGATCGCACGCCGCAACGGCAAGGAAGCGCATGGGGAGCCCGCGCAGGTCGTGGGCGTTCGTACCCAGGAGAATGAACGATGGCCAAGAAAGTCCAGGGCTACGTCAAGCTGCAGGTCCCTGCAGGCTCGGCGAACCCGTCCCCGCCCATCGGTCCGGCTTTGGGCCAGCAGGGCGTGAACATCATGGAGTTCTGCAAGCAGTTCAATGCTGCCACGCAGAAGCTCGAGAAGGGTCTGCCGATCCCGGTGGTGATCACCGTGTATTCGGATCGCAGCTTCACCTTCATCATGAAGACGCCGCCGGCGGCCGTGCTGATCCGCAAGGCGATCGGCATCGAGAAGGGCAGCGGCACGCCGAACACCAACAAGGTCGGCAAGATCACCCGGGCCCAGCTCGAGGAGATCGCGAAGACCAAAACGCCCGATCTCACCGCCGCCGACCTCGATGCGGCCGTGCGTACGATCGCCGGCAGCGCCCGTTCCATGGGCGTAGACGTGGAAGGAGTCTGAACATGTCCGCCACCGCCAAGCGCATGAAGCCCTGGAAGGACGCGCTGCCCCCAGGCAAGAGCTACGGCGTCGATGACGCACTGAAGCTCGTCAAGCAGTTTGCCAACGCCAAGTTCAACGAGTCGGTCGACGCCGCCATCAACCTCGGCATCGACGCCTCCAAGTCGGATCAGCAGGTGCGCGGCTCGACGGTGATGCCGCACGGCATCGGCAAGTCCGTCCGCGTCGCCGTGTTCACCTCCGGGCGCAACCAGGAGGCCGCGAAGGCCGCCGGTGCCGACGTGGTCGGTCTCGAGGACCTGGCTGAGCGGGTCAAGGCCGGCGAGTTCAACTTCGACGTCGTCATCGCCAGCCCCGATGCGATGCGCGTGGTGGGCCAGCTGGGCCAGATCCTGGGTCCCCGTGGCCTCATGCCGAACCCGAAGGTCGGAACCGTGAGCCCCGATGTCGCCGGGGCGGTGAAGAACGCCAAGAGCGGTCAGGTGCGCTACCGCGTCGACAAGGCCGGCATCGTGCACTGCACGATCGGCAAGGCGAGCTTCGAGCCGCAGCAGCTGAAGGAAAACCTGCAGGCGTTGCTCGCGGACCTGCAGAAGGCCAAGCCGGCGACCTCGAAGGGTATCTACCTCAAGCGCGTCACCCTCTCCTCGACGATGGGGCCGGGTGTGCAGGTCGACCAGGCGTCGCTCAGCGTCTGATCGCGCAGTTTTTTTTGGTTGATGCGGGTCCGGCACCGCGGGGTGCCGGGTTCCATCGAAGACCGCAGGCGGGCAGGGGAACGGGAGTACCGTTCCGCCGACCCTTAATGATCGCCTGCGCAGGTGGTGTGCCGCTCAGACGAGGATCGTCCTCGGATGAAGGTCACCGTCGAAAGGTCCGGCAGGCGGCGCAAGCCGTCGGCCGGTGTGTGATCTTCAGGAGAGGAGTAATGAACAAGTGCCTCTGAACCTCGAAGACAAGAAAGCGCTGGTAAAGGAAGTGGCGGAGATTGCGGCTGTTGCGCAATCCGTGGTCGCTGCCGAGTACCGTGGAATCACGGTTTCGCAGATGACCGAGCTGCGTGCCAAGGCCCGTGCCCAGGGCGTGTACATGCGTGTCGTCAAGAACACGCTGGCGCGCAAGGCAATGGTCGGCACGTCGTTCGAGGCGGTCGGTGTCCATCTCAAGGGCCCGCTCGTCCTCGCCTTCTCGAAGGACGACCCGGGCGCCGCTGCGCGCGTGGTGAAGGACTTCGCGAAGACGAACGACAAGCTCGTCGCGACCCTCGTGTCCCTCGGCGGCCAGGTGCTGCCGGGCAAGGACCTCGAGAAGGTCGCTTCGCTGCCGACGCGCGAACAGGCTCTGTCGATGCTCTTGGGAACCCTCAAGGCACCGATCGAGAAGTTCGTGCGCACGTTGGCCGCACCGCATACCAAGCTGGTCCGCACCGTCGCGGCTGTCCGCGACGCGAAGCAGGCCGCCAGCGGCTGATCTTGTTCGGTCCGTAGAAACAACTTTTGGAGTAACGACAATGGCTGTTAGCAAGGACGAAATCCTCGAAGCGATCTCGCAGATGAGCATCATGCAGGTGGTCGAACTGATCGCCGACATGGAGAAGAAGTTCGGCGTCACCGCCGCCGCCCCGGTCGCCGTCGCGGCCGTCGCTGGTCCCGCGGCCGCCGCGGCGCCCGTCGAGGAGAAGACGGAGTTCACCGTCATCCTCAAGGAATACCCGGCGGACAAGAAGGTCGGAGTCATCAAGGTCGTGCGCGAGCTGACCGGACTCGGCCTCAAGGAAGCCAAGGACCTCGTCGAGGCGGTCCCGGGCACGGTCAAGGACGGCGTGAACAAGGCCGACTCCGAGACCATGAAGAAGAAGCTCGAAGACGCTGGCGCGAAGGTCGAGATCAAGTAATCCCGCCGTAGTTGACGGTGGGAATTACGCACGTTTCGCGGCAGGCGACGCAGCCGGGACCGGAAGGTCCCGGCTGCGTCGCCGTCCCCGCAAGGTTTTGACGAAAGAGGTGTCCGATGGCTTACTCCTTCACCGAGAAGAAGCGCATCCGCAAGAACTTCGGCAAGCAGGGCAGTGTCCTCGAGACACCGTATCTGCTGGCCATCCAGCTCGACTCCTACCGGCAGTTCCTGCAGCTCGAGAAGGGCGAGGATGCACGCGAGGACGTCGGCCTGCACGCGGCCTTCAAGTCGGTTTTTCCGATCTCCAGCTACTCGGGCAACGCCACCCTGGAATACGTCAGCTACCGGCTGGGCGATCCGGGGTTCGACGTCAAGGAGTGCCAGCTGCGCGGTCTCACCTATGCGGCGCCGCTGCGCGTCAAGGTGCGCCTCGTGGTCTACGACAAAGAGGCCGCTGGCCCCAAGAAACCCGTCAAGGACGTGCGCGAGCAGGAGGTCTATCTCGGCGAACTGCCGCTGATGACCGACAACGGTACCTTCGTGGTCAACGGCACGGAGCGCGTGATCGTCTCCCAGCTGCACCGCAGCCCGGGTGTTTTCTTTGATCACGACCGGGGCAAGTCCCATTCTTCGGGCAAGCTGCTGTTCAGCGCCCGCATCATTCCCTACCGCGGTTCCTGGCTGGACTTCGAGTTCGATGCCAAGGACTGCGTCTACGCGCGCATCGACCGCCGGCGCAAGCTGCCTGTGTCGATCATCCTGCGCGCCCTCGGCATGAACGAGGGCGAAATCCTCGACACCTTCTTCGAGAAGAACCGCTTCTTCATCTCCAAGGACGAGACGGCCCTCGAACTCGTACCCGCGCGGCTGCGCGGCGAGACGGCGAGCTTCGAGATCCGCATCGGCGACAAGGTCGTCGTCGAGGAAGGTCGACGCATCACGGCGCGCCACGTGCGTCAGCTCGAGGACGCCGGCGTCAGCAAGCTCGCCGTGCCGCGCGACTACATCTACGGCAAGATCCTCGCGCACGATGTCGTCAATACCGACACCGGCGAGATCATCGCCAAGGCCAATGAGGTCATCACCGCCGCGTCCGCGGAGAAAATGATCGAGTCGGGCGTCACCGAGGTGAGCACGCTCTTCGTCAACGATCTTGACCGCGGCCCCTACGTTTCCGACACGCTGCGCATCGATCCCACCAAGAATCGCCTCGAGGCGCTGGTCGAGATCTACCGCATGATGCGTCCGGGCGAGCCGCCCACGCGCGACGCCGCCGAGAATCTGTTCGCCAACCTGTTCTTCAACGCCGAGCGCTACGATCTGTCTGCGGTCGGCCGCATGAAGTTCAACCGGCGTGTCGGCCGCAAGGAGATCATCGGCTCCAGCGTCCTCTCCAAGGACGACATCCTCGACGTCCTCAAGGTGCTGATCGCCATCCGCAACGGCGACGGTACGGTGGACGACATCGATCACCTCGGCAACCGCCGCGTGCGCTCGGTCGGCGAGATGGCGGAGAACGCCTTCCGCGTCGGCCTGGTGCGCGTCGAGCGTGCGGTCAAGGAGCGGCTGAACATCGCCGAGACCGAACCGCTGATGCCGCAGGAGATGATCAACGCGAAGCCGGTGGCGGCCGCGGTCAAGGAATTCTTCGGGTCCTCGCAGCTGTCCCAGTTCATGGACCAGAACAATCCTCTCTCCGAAGTGACTCACAAGCGCCGCGTATCGGCACTCGGCCCGGGTGGCCTCACCCGCGAGCGTGCCGGCTTCGAAGTCCGCGACGTGCATCCGACGCACTACGGTCGCGTGTGCCCCATCGAGACACCCGAAGGTCCGAACATCGGCCTCATCAACTCGCTCTCGGTCTATGCGCGCACCAATCAGTACGGCTTCCTCGAGACGCCGTACCGTCGCGTGGAGAACGGGCGGGTCACGGACCGGATCGACTACCTGTCGGCCATCGAGGAAGGCGAGTTCGCCATCGCGCAGGCGAACGCCAGCACCAATGGCCGGGGTGAGCTCACCGACGAGCTCGTGTCCTGCCGCTTCCAGAACGAATTCACGCTGATGCCGCGCGACCGCATCAACTACATGGATGTTTCGCCGAAGCAGATCGTCTCGGTGGCGGCCTCGCTGATCCCTTTCCTCGAGCATGACGACGCCAACCGCGCGCTCATGGGCTCGAACATGCAGCGCCAGGCGGTGCCGACGCTGCGCACCGAGGCGCCGCTGGTCGGCACGGGCATGGAGCGGCCGGTGGCCATCGACTCCGGCGTCACCGTCATCGCCCGTCGCGGCGGCGTGGTCGACTCGGTCGATGCCTCGCGCATCGTGGTGCGTGTCAACGACGGGGAGACCACCGCGGCCGAGCCCGGCGTCGACATCTACAACCTCACCAAGTACACGCGTTCCAACCAGAACACCTGCATCAACCAGAGGCCGCTGGTCTCGGCGGGAGACTCGATCGCCCGTGGCGACGTGCTGGCGGACGGGCCGTCCACCGATCTCGGCGAGCTTGCGCTCGGCCAGAACATGCTGGTGGCCTTCATGCCCTGGAACGGCTACAACTTCGAGGACTCGATCCTCATCTCCGAGCGTGTGGTGCAGGAGGACCGCTTCACCACGATCCACATCGAGGAGCTCACCTGCGTAGCGCGCGACACGAAGCTCGGCTCCGAGGAGATCACCGCCGACATCCCGAACGTCGGTGACCAGGCGCTCAACAAGCTCGACGAGGCAGGCATCGCCTACATCGGCGCCGAGGTGCGTGCCGGCGACATCCTGGTGGGCAAGGTCACGCCGAAGGGCGAGACGCAGCTCACGCCCGAGGAGAAGCTGCTGCGCGCGATCTTCGGCGAGAAGGCGAGCGACGTGAAGGACACCTCGCTGCGCGTGCCGCCGGGCATGGACGGCACGGTGATCGACGTGCGCGTCTTCACCCGCGACGGCGTCGACAAGGACTCGCGTGCGCTGTCGATCGAGAAGGCCGAGATCGAGCGCGTGCGCAAGGACTTCGGTGACCAGCAGCGCATCCTCGAGGACGACATGTTCCAGCGCGTCCGCGGCATGCTGCTCGGCAAGGTCGCGGCGGGCGGTCCGAACCGGCTCAAGTCCGGCACGAAAATCACCGGCGAGTACCTCGACGAACTGAAGCGTGACGACTGGTTCGAGATCCGTCTCGACGACGAGGACGCCAACGCGCAGCTCGAGGCCACGGCCGAGCGCATGCGCGAGCAGCGCAAGATGTTCGAGGCCAAGCTCGAGAACAAGCGCTCCAAGATCACCCAGGGCGACGACCTGTCTCCTGGCGTGCTCAAGATGGTCAAGGTCTATCTCGCCGTGAAGCGCCGGGTGCAGCCCGGGGACAAGATGGCCGGCCGTCACGGCAACAAGGGCGTCATCTCGACCATCGTTCCGGTCGAGGACATGCCGTACCTCGAGGACGGCACGCCGGTAGACGTCGTCCTGAACCCGCTCGGTGTGCCTTCGCGTATGAACGTCGGCCAGGTGCTCGAGACCCATCTGGGCTGGGCCGCCAAGGGGCTCGGTTTGAAGATCGGGCGGATGCTCGAGCAACAGCAGGCGCTCGTCGAACTTCGCCAGTTCATCGGTCGGGTCTACAACGAGACTGGTGGCCAGAGCGAGAACATCGACAGTCTGAACGATGCCGAAGTCGTCTCGCTGGCGAAGAACCTCGCGCGCGGCGTGCCGATCGCCACCCCGGTGTTCGACGGTACCGCGGAGTCCGAGATCAAGCGCTTGCTGGAGCTCGCCGACCTGCCGTTGTCCGGCCAGACGCATCTGACCGACGGCCGCACGGGTGAGCGCTTCGAACGGCCGGTGACCGTGGGCTACATGTACATGCTGAAGCTCAACCACCTGGTCGACGACAAGATGCACGCGCGCTCGACTGGTCCGTACTCGCTGGTCACGCAGCAGCCGCTCGGCGGCAAGGCGCAGTTTGGCGGCCAGCGCTTCGGCGAGATGGAAGTCTGGGCGCTCGAGGCCTACGGTGCGGCGTACACGCTGCAGGAAATGCTGACGGTCAAGTCCGACGACGTGAACGGCCGCACGAAGATGTACAAGAACATCGTCGACGGCAATCACCAGATGGATGCCGGCATGCCCGAATCGTTCAACGTCCTCGTGAAGGAGATCCGCTCCCTCGCGATCAACGTCGAACTCGAACAGGATTGATCCGAGGTGCAGCCATGAAAGACCTACTCAAAATCTTCAAGCAGAACGCACCGGTCGAGCAGTTCGACTCGATCAAAATCGGGCTGGCGTCGCCCGAGATGATCCGGTCCTGGTCCTACGGCGAGGTCAAGAAGCCGGAGACCATCAACTACCGCACGTTCAAGCCCGAGCGCGATGGCCTCTTCTGCGCGAAGATCTTCGGGCCGGTGAAGGACTACGAGTGCCTCTGCGGCAAGTACAAGCGCCTCAAGCATCGCGGCGTGGTGTGCGAGAAGTGCGGCGTGGAGGTCACCCAGTCGAAGGTGCGCCGCGACCGCATGGGCCACATCGAGCTCGCCTCGCCGGTCGCGCACATCTGGTTCCTCAAGTCGCTGCCCTCGCGCATCGGCCTGATGCTGGACATGACGCTGCGCGAGATCGAGCGCGTGCTCTACTTCGAGGCCTTCGTGGTCATCGATCCGGGCATGACGCCGCTGCAGCGTGGCCAGCTGCTCACCGACGAGCTCTACCTCGAGGCGATCGAGCAGCACGGCGATGAGTTCGACGCGCGCATGGGCGCCGAGGCCATCCACGAGATGCTGCGCTCGCTCGATCTGCAGGAGCAGGTGGGCAAGGCGCGCGAGGAGATGGCGAACACCAGTTCCGAGACCAAGCTCAAGCGCCTTTCCAAGCGTCTCAAGCTGATCGAATCCTTCATCGAGTCCGGCAACCGGCCCGAGTGGATGGTGATGACCATCCTGCCGGTGCTGCCGCCCGACCTGCGACCGCTGGTGCCGCTCGACGGTGGCCGCTTCGCGACTTCCGATCTGAACGACCTCTATCGCCGGGTCATCAACCGCAACAACCGCCTGCGTCGGCTGCTCGAACTCAACGCGCCCGACATCATCGTGCGCAACGAGAAGCGCATGCTGCAGGAGGCGGTGGACGCGCTGCTCGACAACGGCCGTCGCGGTCGTGCGATCACCGGCACGAACAAGCGGCCGCTGAAGTCGCTTGCCGACATGATCAAGGGCAAGCAGGGCCGCTTCCGCCAGAACCTGCTCGGCAAGCGCGTCGACTACTCGGGCCGTTCGGTCATCGTCGTCGGCCCGACGCTGCGCCTGCACCAGTGCGGGCTGCCGAAGAAGATGGCGCTCGAACTGTTCAAGCCGTTCATCTTCCAGAAGCTGCAGTTGCGCGGGGACGCGTCCACCATCAAGGCCGCGAAGCGCCTCGTCGAGCGCGAGGGCCCCGAGGTGTGGGACATCCTCTCCGAGGTTATCCGCGAGCACCCCGTGCTGCTCAACCGCGCGCCGACGCTGCATCGTCTCGGCATCCAGGCGTTCGAGCCGGTGCTGATCGAAGGCAAGGCGATCCAGTTGCATCCGCTCGTCTGCACGGCGTTCAACGCCGACTTCGACGGCGACCAGATGGCGGTCCACGTGCCGCTGTCGCTCGAGGCCCAGCTCGAGGCGCGGGCGCTGATGATGTCGTCCAACAACATCCTCTCGCCCGCCAACGGCGACCCGATCATCGTCCCGTCGCAGGACGTGGTGCTCGGGCTCTACTACATGACCCGCGAGCGCATCGGCGCCGTCGGCGAGGGCATGATGTTCGCCGACGTCGGCGAGGTCCACCGGGCCTACGAGACGCGGCAGGTGCACCTGCAGGCGCGCATCAGCGTGCGTATCTTCGAGACGCTCATCGAGAACGGCGAGAAGAAGCCGCGGCGCCGTCTCGTGAAGACCACTGTTGGCCGGGCGCTGCTCTCCGAGATCCTGCCCGAGGGTCTGTCCTTCGACATCGTCAACCAGGACATGACCAAGAAGGCGATCTCCGCGACCATCAATGCCTGCTATCGCCAGCTCGGCCTCAAGGACACCGTGATCTTCGCCGACCGGCTGATGTACACGGGCTTCCACTACGCGACCCGCGCCTCGGTCTCCTTCGGCATCGACGACATCGTCATCCCGGAGCAAAAGGTCAAGATCGTGTCGGCCGCGGACCGTGAAGTGAAGGAGATCCAGGACCAGTACGCCTCGGGTCTCGTCACCAACGGCGAGCGCTACAACAAGGTCGTCGATATCTGGTCGCGCGCCAACGATCAGGTCGCCAAGGCCATGATGGAAAAGCTCGGCAGCGAGGAGGCGACCGACACCCGCGGGCAGAAGCACCGGCAAAAGTCGTTCAACTCGATCTTCATGATGGCCGACTCCGGCGCCCGCGGCAGCGCGGCGCAGATCCGCCAGCTCGCCGGCATGCGCGGCCTGATGGCCAAGCCCGACGGCTCGATCATCGAGACGCCGATCACGGCGAACTTCCGTGAAGGCCTGAACGTGCTGCAGTACTTCATCTCCACCCACGGCGCGCGCAAGGGTCTCGCCGACACGGCGCTGAAGACCGCGAATTCGGGCTATCTCACCCGGCGCCTGGTCGATGTCGCGCAGGACCTCGTGGTGACCGAGACCGACTGCGGCACGCAGCACGGCCTCACCGTCACGCCGCTCGTCGAGGGTGGCGACGTGGTCGAGGGCCTCGGCGAGCGGGTGCTCGGCCGCGTGGTCGTCGAGGATGTGCTGCGGCCCGGTGGCAAGGGCGCGGTGCTGGTGCCTGCGGGTACGCTCATCGATGAACAGCTCGTACGCCTGCTCGAGCAGCATGGCGTCGACCAGGTGAAGGTGCGTTCACCCATCACCTGCGAGACCCGCTACGGCGTGTGTGCGATGTGCTACGGGCGCGATCTTGCGCGCGGCCGCATCATCAACATCGGCGAGGCGGTCGGCGTGATGGCGGCGCAGTCGATCGGCGAGCCGGGAACGCAGCTGACGATGCGTACCTTCCACATCGGTGGTGCCGCATCGCGTGCGGCGGCCGCCTCGAGCGTCGAGGTGCGCAACAAGGGCACGCTGCGCTTCCATAACGTCAAGACCGTGGCTCACGAGAAGGGCTATCTGGTCGCAGTATCGCGTTCGGGCGAGATCGGCGTGGTGGACGAATTCGGCCGCGAGCGCGAGCGCTACAAGATTCCCTACGGCGCGCAGATCAGCGTCCACGAAGGTACGGCGGTCGCTGCCGGCCAGACCGTGGCCACCTGGGATCCGCACACCCACCCGGTCGTCACCGAGGTCGCGGGCTTCCTGCGCTTCCAGGACTTCGTCGACGGTCTGACGGTCACCCGTCAGGTCGATGAGGTCACCGGTCTGTCATCCGTCGTCGTGATGGATGCCAGCAAGCAGCGTGGCGGCAAGGAACTGCGGCCGACCATCAAGCTGCTGAACGCCAAGGGCAAGGAAGTGCCGTTCGCGAACACCGAGATCCCGGCGGTCTACACGCTGCCGGCCGGTGCGCTCATCAGCCTCGAGGACGGTGCCAAGGTGTCGGTCGGCGACGTCATCGCGCGCATCCCGCAGGAATCCTCCAAGACCCGCGACATCACCGGCGGTCTGCCGCGGGTGGCGGACCTGTTCGAGGCCCGCAAGCCGAAGGACCAGGCGATCCTCGCCGAGAAGAGCGGCACGGTCAGCTTCGGCAAGGAGACCAAGGGCAAGCGTCGCCTGATCATCACCGAAGAGAAGGGCGAGAAGTACGAAGAACTGATCCCGAAGTGGCGTCAGCTCAACGTGTTCGAGGGCGAGCAGGTCGCGCGCGGCGAAGTGATCGCCGACGGCGAGCCGAATCCCCACGACATCCTGCGTCTGCAGGGCGTCGAGTCGCTCGCCAACTATCTCGTGCGCGAGATCCAGGACGTCTATCGCCTGCAGGGCGTGAAGATCAACGACAAGCACATCGAGGTGATCATCCGCCAGATGCTGCGCAAGACCGAGGTCACGGGCTCGGGTGAGACTCCGCTGCTCAAGGGCGAGCAGCTCGATCGCTCGCGCGCCCTCGACATCAACGACCGCATGGGCGAAGAAGGCAAGCAGGCGGCGACGCTTGCGCCGGTGCTGCTCGGCATCACCAAGGCCTCGCTCGCCACCGAGTCGTTCATCTCGGCGGCCTCGTTCCAGGAGACCACGCGGGTGCTCACCGAGGCTGCGGTACGCGGTCTGAAGGATGACCTGCGTGGCCTCAAGGAAAACGTCATCGTCGGCCGGCTCATTCCGGCGGGCACCGGCTTTGCGGCGCACGCACATCGCCGGCGCAAGCTGGAGGGCACGCCCTCGCGCAGCTTCATGGATGTCGGCGGCACGGGCGGCGAGTCCGACGAGCCCACGGTGGGCGAGGAAGAGAGCGCTGCCGGCTGATGGATGAGCCGATCGCACCCGACACGGCCGACGAGGACGATCTCGACGGCCGTGTGGGGGACGGGCAGGGATCCTCCAGGGGTCACCCGACCCCGGTCCGGGTGCTGTTGCGCGGCCTCGAACTGCTCGAGGCTCTCAACCGTCACGGGCCCATGACCACCGCGGCGCTCAGTCAGCGGCTGCGCCTCGCACGTACGACCATCAACCGCTGTCTCGCCACGCTTGAGGCAAGCGGCTACGTCGAGCGGCTGCCGAACCGCCGCCATGCCTTGACGCTGCGGGCAGTCACTCTCAGCCATGGTTTCGATGCTGCCGTCGAGCGCCTCGAACCGGTGCGCCTCGCCATGCACGCCGCTGCCAACCGCGTGCTGTGGCCGATGAGCCTGATGCGACTGCAGTTCCCGCATATGCACATCGAGGATTCAACCGACCGCGAGAGCGGCTTTGCGGTCGAGTATTTCGAGCGTGGCATGCTCGTACCCGTGCTGACGACCGCTTCCGGTCGTGCGATCGTCGCCTTCTCCAGTCCGCAGGTGCGCGAGTCGCTGCTCGAGTACCTGTGGCCCAACCGGCCCGAGGAAACCATCACCAGTTGGGCTGACCGCGCCGCATTCGAGCGCGACATGGCGTTGACCCGCGAGCGCGGCCATGCGCGCTGCACGCGCCCGCTGCGGCTCACCGAGCAGGGCAGCCTCGCCGTACCGATCATGGTCGAGGGCGAACCGGTGGGCGCGCTGGCCGTGCGTTTCGCGCTGTCGGCGGTGTCGTTCGAGGAAGCGCGACGGCGGCTGCTGCCGCAGTTGCTCGAAGTCGCCCTCACGACCCGGGCAACGAATCCCCGAGCAAACGCCCAAAGGTGAGGGCTGGCGTCAGCGATAGACCGCCGACGAAGGCGTCCCCCGACGTCCTGCCGAAGCCGAGGATCTCTCCTGCCGCGTACAGGTTGCGCAGCGGACGGCCATCCGTGCCGAGTACACGCAGCCGGCGGTCGACGGCGAGCCCTGCGGGACTCACCACCGTGAGCCCCTGCGCCATGATGCCGTAGAACGGCGGCTTCTCGATGCGCCGGATCAGGAACTGCTTGCCCTGCCGTCGATCTTCCCCTGCAGTGACCGCCGCGTTGTACTCGCGGATGCTGCGCGCGAGACCGCCCGCGGGCACGCCGAGTTGGCGGGCGAGCGCCGGGATGCTCGCTGCCCGGACGAAGGCCGGGTGGTTGCCGAACCGTGCCCGGTAGACCGCCGCCGGCTCGAGCGTGAGCGTCGCTGCGTTCTGCAGGATGGCGTGGTCAAAGACGATGTTCATGCGCGTATCGGGCTGGGCGAGCAGCGCCCGCTCGCGGTAATCGATGCTCGGATGATCCTCCTGCATGAACCGCCGGCCGCGCGTGTCGACGAACATCTCCCACACCTTGCGAGCACCGGGCGAGAGCAGCAGGAAGCTGCCCGAGCGCGGATCCTGCGGGTCCTCGAGCACGCCGGCGAACGTGCAGAGGAACTTCTCGCTGCCATCGACCCGCGCGCCGAGGGCGCCGGCTGCGAGCAGGCCGTCGCCGCGAGAGTAGGGGTTGGCATGCGAACAGAGAGGGTACTGCGGCGTGAGTTGCTTCCACAGCTGCGGGTTGGCTGCGTAGCCGCCCGAGGCTAGTACCACGTTGAGCCCGTGATGCGCGACCTCGCCGTCGGGCGTTGCGGCGCGCACGCCGATGACGGTGCCACGCGTGTCGGTCAGCAGTGAGGTCATGCGGGACTGCAGCCGCAGGTCGATACGGCCCGCGCGCACCAGCCGCTCGTGCGCCGGGCGCAGCGCCTCGAGGATGGAGAGGCCCTTGTGGGTGCCCCAAAGATATCGACGCGTAGAATAGGCCTCGTGGGCCTCGCCGGCCACCGGCGTGCCCGGTGCGGGCGCGAAGCCAAGATCCA
>JBILMF010000209.1:0-3676 GCA_044375655.1 Steroidobacteraceae bacterium
ACGCCGCCCCGAGCATCGTCAACCAGCGGGCCCGCGACCACGGGCCTTGTTGTATAACGCCCCCATGAGCCGAACCAAGCGCCCACCGGACTTCGAAAAGTCCCTGACCGAGCTCGAAGAACTGGTACAGCGGCTCGAGACCGGCGACCTGCCGCTCGAGGATGCGCTCAAGTCCTTCGAGCGCGGCATCGGTCTCACCCGCGAATGTCAGACGGCTCTCGATGCCGCACAGGCCCGGGTGGAGATCCTGCTGCAACGCGATGGCGAGCGCCTCGCGCCGTTCACCGCGGAGGGAGCGACCGACGCCACTGCCGACGAGCCGGAGTTCCCGGACGCCGAAGGGGACGGTACCGCGCGACACGAATGAGCAACGACTACCGCGAGCGGATCGAGCGCGTGCTCGAACGCGCGCTGCAACTGCCCGACTCGGGATCGACGCGCCTCGTCGAGGCGATGCGCTACAGCGCGCTCGGCGGCGGCAAGCGGCTGCGCCCGACACTCGTCTACACCGCCGGGGTAGCTCTCGGGGCGTCGCTCGAGATGCTCGACGACCCGGCAGCAGCGGTCGAACTCGTGCACGTATACAGCCTTATCCACGACGATCTGCCCGCCATGGACGATGACGATCTGCGCCGTGGCCGTCCGTCCTGTCACAAGGCGTATGACGAAGCTACCGCCATCCTCGCCGGCGATGCCCTGCAGGCGGTGGCCTTCGAACTGCTTGCCGGACCGGCCGGTGCCCCGGCGGACGAGACGCTCCGCCGCCTTGCGATGGTGCGTTTGCTGGCGGCCGGTATCGGCACCCGCGGGATGGCGGGCGGGCAGGCCATCGATCTGGAATCCGTAGGCCTCAGCCTCGATCTGGCGGCGCTGCAGCGTATGCATGGGCTGAAGACCGGCGCGCTGATCGAGACCGCCGTGCTGCTCGGGGCCGCCGCCGCCGGCGTCATCGACGGCCCGCGCTGGCAGGCCTTGCGGGAATACGGCGCTGCCATCGGTCTCGCCTTCCAGATTCAGGACGACATCCTCGACGTCACCGGGACGACGGCCGAGATCGGCAAAATCGCCGGAGCCGATGCCGCCCACCACAAGCCGACCTATACGAGCCTCATGGGTATCGAGGGCGCGCGCGCCGCGGCCGCTGCCCAGCGGGCCAGAGCACACTCGGCCATCGCCCCGCTCGGCGCGGCCGGCCGCGACCTCGCCACGCTCGCCGATTTCGTCATCGGCCGCGCGAACTAATAAACTGCGCGGTTCCATGTCCCCGCCCGCCTCCAGCTACCCGCTGCTGTCGAAGATCGACAGTCCCGCCGACCTGCGTGCCCTGCCCGCGGAGTCGCTCGGCGAGGTATGTCGCGAGTTGCGCGACTACCTGATCAACACCGTCGCCACCCGCGGCGGGCATTTTGCGGCCGGTCTGGGCACCGTCGAGCTCACAGTCGCCCTCCACTACGTGTACGACACGCCGGAGGATCGGCTGGTGTGGGACGTCGGCCACCAGGCTTACCCGCACAAGGTGCTCACGGGCCGTCGCGAGCGACTGGGCAGCATCAAGCAGCGCGACGGCCTCGCGCCGTTCCCGGACCGCGACGAGAGTCCCTATGACACCTTCGGCGTCGGTCACTCGAGCACCTCCATCAGCGCCGCGCTCGGCATGTCGGTGGCCGCCGCACGGCAGGGTTCCCCACGGCGCGTGGTCGCGGTGATCGGCGACGGCGCGATGACCGCCGGTATGGCCTTCGAGGCGCTCAACAACGCCGGCTCGCTCGGCAACGATCTGCTCGTGATCCTCAACGACAACGACATGTCGATCTCGGAGAACGTGGGCGCCCTGTCCAACTACCTCGCCCGCATCCTCTCCAGCCGCAGGTACGCCGCGCTGCGCGAAACCGGCAAGAAAGTGCTCGCGAAGATGCCGACGGCCTGGGAATTGGCACGTCGCTCCGAGGCCTACTTCAAGGGCATGGTGCTGCCCGGCGGGCTGTTCGAGGAACTGGGCTTCAACTACATCGGCCCGATCGACGGGCACGACATCAAGGCCCTGGTGCGCACGCTGCGCAACCAGCGTCAGTTGCGGGGTCCGCAGTTCCTGCACGTGGTGACGCGCAAGGGCAAGGGCTATGCCCCCGCGGAAGCTGACCCGATCAAGTGGCACGGTCCGGGCGCCTTCGACCCGGCCAGCGGGACCATCTTCAAGGAAAAGAGCAGCGGACCGACCTACTCGCAGATCTTCGGCGACTGGCTCTGCGATGCGGCGCAGCAGGATCCGCGTATCGTGGGCATTACCCCGGCGATGCGCGAGGGCTCGGGGCTGGTCGAGTTCTCGCGACGCTTTCCAGACCGCTACTTCGACGTCGCGATCGCCGAGCAGCACGCCGTCACCTTCGCTGCGGGACTCGCCTGCGAGGGCCTGCGGCCGGTGGTGGCGATCTATTCCACTTTCCTGCAGCGCGGCTACGACCAGCTGGTCCACGACGTCGCCCTGCAGAACCTGCCGGTGGTTTTCGCGCTCGACCGCGCGGGACTCGTCGGCGGCGACGGCGCGACCCATCAGGGCGCCTACGACATCTCCTATCTGCGGTGCATTCCGAACATGGTGCTGATGGCGCCCTCGGACGAGAACGAATGCCGACAGATGCTGCACACCGCGACCACCCTGGCCGGACCCGCCGCCGTCCGCTACCCGCGGGGCACGGGCAGCGGTGCCACCCCGGTGCGCGAGCTTTCGCCGCTGCCGGTAGGCCGCGGCGTGGTGCGGCGCGAGGGGCGCGGCGGCCTCGCCATGCTCGCCTTCGGCACACTGCTGCACCCGCTGCTGGCGATCGCCGAGCGGCTGGACGCAACGGTGATCGACATGCGCTTCATCAAGCCGCTAGACGTCGAACTGCTGCTGCGGGTCGCCTCCCGTCATGCAGCGCTGGTGACCGTCGAGGAAAATTCGGTGCAGGGCGGAGCGGGCTCCGCCGTAGCCGAGGCTCTCGCGGCGGCCGGGGTGTCGCTGCCACTGCACCTCATCGGCATACCCGACCGATTCATAGAGCACGGCTCGCGCGAGGACTGCCTTGCGCTCGCGGGCCTGGACGCCGCCGGACTCGCCAGCCAGATCGAACCCTGGTGGCAGAGCCGCCGTGCCCTGCAACGTACCGGAACCTGAAAGGACTCACATGGCCTCCGTCTCCATCGCCGTCGTCGAGGACGTCCAGTCGCGGGCCGACACCCGACAACTGCCGATCAACAAGGTGGGCATCAAGGACATCACCCACCCCGTGAAGCTGCGCGACCGCTCGAGCGGCGAACAGCACACGGTCGCCACCTTCAACATGTACGTGAACCTGCCGCACGACTTCAAGGGCACGCACATGTCGCGCTTCGTCGAGATCCTGCATGGCGAACGCGAGATCTCGGTGGAGAACTTCCGCCGCATGCTCGAGGAGATGACCCGCAGGCTGGAGGCCGAGTCCGGCCATATCGAGATGACCTTCCCTTTCTTTGTCATGAAGAAGGCGCCGGTATCGGGCGTGGAGAGCCTCATGGACTATCGGGCGACGCTCATAGGCGAGCAGCGCGGCGGGCTCGCCGAGATGTGGGTGCGCGTGGTGGTCCCGGTGACCAGCCTGTGTCCCTGCAGCAAGCGCATTTCGGAACGCGGCGCCCACAACCAGCGATCGCACGTCAC
>JBILMF010000010.1:0-43475 GCA_044375655.1 Steroidobacteraceae bacterium
TGACCACGATTTCTTCGAGGCCCTCGCTTTCCTGCGCGACGGCATTGCCGGCGAGCAAGGTCAGCGACACCGCTAGACCGACGGCTGAAACTGTCTTCATTGACAAAGCCCCTCTGTAATTATCCCTGCGGCCGCCAGGGCGTTCCGCGGGTGTTGTTGATTTGTTCATCCCGATTCTAAACCCAAGTCGCAGAAAAACACCTGTATTGCGCGGAGCCGCCGGCATCGCCGCCGCCGCCTTCCCTTGCCCAGCCTTCAAGGCATCGGCCCTCAAGGCAATGTGGCGTCTTCGCCACTCACGCGTAACGCCGCTACCCGCAGAGCCTCCTGCAGCCGCGCCATGCCGTCGGCGGTGAGTTCGATGTACTTGCGCCTGCGGTCCTTGGGATCCCGGGTGCACAGGATCAGTCCCGCCTCGAGCAGCCGGTCGATGCGCCGCAGCGCCGTGGTCACCGGCCCCTTTGAGGCGAGGCACAGGCTGGTGACGGACAGACGGCGGCGTGCGATCCGCGCGCGCAGCAGTTCGCTGAGCATGCTCCAGGTGGCGTCGGGTTCGAGCACGCCGTCGAGCGCGTGCGCCCGGCAGTCGTCGAGATCGACGAGCAACTGCAGGGTGCGCAGCTCCGCCGGCTGCTCTCGCGCCGGCGCACGCCGCGACGGCTGCGCGACTGTCCGCTCGACGAGGCGTGCGAGGCGGGCCTCCTGCAGCGGCGGCTCGCGGGTGGCGCAGTGCCGGCGCTGCGCCTCGAGCACCGCCCGCAGCAGCGTGCGGCGCGGTACCGGTTTCGGCAGGAAGTCGGCAACTTCCGCGGGCGCGAGCTGCGTGTAGCGTGCCAGGGTGACTGGCTCGGCGACGAGAATGATCTGCATCTCCTCGCGCAGCCCGGCCGTTTGCAGTTCGGCGAGATTGTCCCGTCCGGGTACGGTTTGCGGATCGAGCACGATGACGCTGATGCCGGCATGCTGGCGGAGCAGCGCAGTAGCCCCGGCCGGGCCACCTATGCGGTCGGCGATCAGCACGCGTACACCGGCCTGCGCGAGCGCCCTCGCCATGAACTCGACCGACGAGGGGTCGGAGTCGATCAGCAGCACGAGCGAGTCGCCCGCCCGTTCCGCGGGCGAGTCCGACTCCTGTTCACGCGCGTGCTCCAGCAACTCCAAAGCAGGCATGGCGCCCCTCCCAAAGCGGATGCAGCCGCCATCTTGATGAAATCGGTGGGATTGTCCAGAAACAACCGGATCGGTGGCAATCCGGAAACATTCGGCGACTGGCGGGTTATCCCCTCATGCCTAATTGTTGTAAATAAAAAACAGGGCTTCTCTTGAGCAGACCTATGCTTTTTTGGTTAACTTGTCAGCCCGAATCGCTTAGCCACCCTCCCCAGGAGTTGTACATGCGCAACAAGATGGTTGCCGTATTCGTAGCCGCTGCGCTCGCTCAGGCCGCAGCCGCCCAGGAGGCCGCGCAGTCGGCCGGCGTCGACGAACTCGAACAGGTCGTGGTCACTGGCACGCGCGTCGCCAACCGCTCGGCGCTCGACACCGCGGTGCCGGTCGATGTGGTCCCGCTGTCGGCGCTGCAGAACCTCGGCGTCGCCGAGATCAACCAGGCGCTGTCCGTGGCCGTGCCCTCGTTCAACTTCCCGCGCCCCGGCCTTGCCGACGGCACCGACACGGTGCGTCCAGCTTCGTTGCGCGGCCTTGCGCCTGACCAGACGCTGGTGCTCGTCAACGGCAAGCGCCGTCACACGGCCGCGCTCGTCAACGTCAACGACACGGTTGGTCGCGGCTCGGCGGCCGTCGACCTCAACACCATCCCGAACACCGCAGTGCGTGCCATCGAAGTGCTGCGTGACGGCGCCTCGGCGCAGTACGGCTCGGACGCCATCGCCGGCGTCATCAACCTGCGGCTGCGCGAGGACCGCGACGGCGGCGAACTCGGCGTCAGCTACGGCTGGCGTGACACCACCTACGAGAATCTGACCGGCACGCCGCCCGCGGGCGCGACTTGGTCGGCACCGCCGGTGCTGAAGCGCTCGCGCTCCGACGGCGAGACGTTCACGGTCTCGGGCTGGAAGGGCTTCGCGCTCGGTGACAGCGGCTTCGTTACTGTCGCCGCCGAATACAAGGACCAGAACCGCACCGAGCGTGGCGGCTGGGACTTCCGCCCGCAGTACGCGCGTCCGACGCCCACCACGTTCGATCCGCGCGAGGCGACCTTCAATCGCTTTAGCCAGTGGTACGGCGAGCCCGACCTCAAGCAGACCACCGTACTCGTGAACGCGGGCTACGATCTCGACGAGACCACCGCGTTCTACGCAACCGCGAGCTTCCAGGACCGCTCGGCGGTGTCGGCCGGCTTCCAGCGGCTCGCCAACGATCCTTCCGGCCGCAACATCGCCTCGATCTACCCCGACGGCTTCCTGCCGCAAATCGCGCCCGACGTCACCGACTACGCGCTGTCGGCCGGTATGCGCTGGAGCCTCGGCGAGTGGGACCTCGATGCTTCGCTCGGCTACGGCGCGAACGACATGGAGTTCACCATCCAGAACACCCTCAACCGCTCGCTCGGACCCACCAGCAAGACCGTGTTCGAAGCCGGTGGCTACGACTACAACCAGTTGGTGTTCAACCTCTCCGGCGTGCGTGGCGTCGAGGTCTCGGGCCTCGCCTCGCCGCTCAACGTCGCCGTCGGCCTAGAAGCCCGGCGCGAGGGCTACAGCATCACCGCCGGCGAGCCCGACTCCTGGCGCAACGGCGGTGCCCGTCTGCCGCTCGGCAGCCCGGGTTGCAACCCGCCCACTGCCGCCGACATTGCGGCCGGCGGCTGCCCGACACCCTCGGGCGCGCAGGTGTTCCCAGGCTTCCGGCCGGCCAACGCGGTCGACAAGAGTCGCAACGCGGTGGGTCTGTACATCGACCTCGAGGCCAACATCACCGATCGCCTGCTCGCTTCGGCGGCAGTCCGCGCCGAGGACTACTCGGACTTCGGCAGCAATGTGTCGGGCAAGATCGCGGGCCGCTACGACTTCAGCGACACGTTTGCGTTGCGGGCGTCGGTGTCCACCGGCTTCCGCGCGCCGTCGCTGCAGCAGCAGTTCTTCGCCACCACCTCGACCAACTTCATCGGCGGCGTGCCCTTTGACGTCACGACCTTCCCGGCCACCGATCCGGTGGCGGTGGCGCTTGGCTCGAAGCAGCTCGACGCCGAAGAGTCGACGAACTTCGCCCTCGGCGCGGTACTCAAGTTCGGCAGCGCGAGCCTGACCGTCGATGCGTATCGCATCAAGCTCGACAACCGAATCGTGCTCTCCGAGAACCTGACCTCGCCCGCAGTGCGCAACTTCCTCACTGCGCAGGGGTTCATCGGCATTGGTGGCGGCCGCTTCTTCATCAATGGCGTCGACACCACCACCGAAGGCTTCGACGTGGTGTTCAACTACCCGGTGATCACCGAGAGCGCCGGCCGCTTCGACATCACAACCACGGCCAACTTCAACGACACCGAGGTCAACAAGATCCCGACCACGGCGCAGTTGTCGGCCCTGAACCCGGCGCCCATCCTCTTCGATCGCCTGAACCGGCTGCGCTTCGAGGAAGGTACGCCCAAAGACAAGTACACCTTGTCTCTGGCCTGGTCGCTCGGCGACTTCGGCGTCACGGCGCGGGCAACCCGCTACGGTGAGGTGCTGGTGGCGCAGAACGCACCGACCGTGACTGCTCCCGACCTGCTGCTGACCGCGAAGACGCTGGTGGATCTCGAGGCGCGCTACGCCTTCGGCGAGCGCGTCAAGCTCGCCGTGGGTGCGGACAACCTGCTCGACGAGTACCCGGATCCGAACCCGCCGGGCCTCAACACCACCGGTGCGACGTCGTTCTCCAACCTCGCGCCCTTCGGTCGTTCGGGGCGCTTCATCTACGGTCGGGTGACCTTCGCGTTCTGATCCGGTGAAGGCTACGCCGGTCGCTCCGGAGGTCGTGCTGCTGCACGGCTTCACGGGGCCCACCGAAGAGTTCGTCGCGGCGGTCGAGTCCATCTCGGCCGCCGCGCCGTTTCGGCACCTCAAAACACCGGGCGGGCGGCCCATGTCGGCCGCCATGACCAACTGTGGCGCGCTGGGCTGGGTGAGCGATGCGCGCGGCTATCGTTACGAAGCCTGTGATCCGCTGAGCGGCCGGCCATGGCCCTCGATGCCCGCTGCGCTCTGCGACCTCGCCCGGCGTGCCGCCGCCGCCGCGGGCTGGGCGGGATTCGAGCCCGACGCCTGCCTCGTCAACCGCTACGCACCCGGCGCTCGCATGGGCGCGCACCGCGATGCCGACGAGCGTGACTTCAGCCAGCCGATCGTTTCGGTGACGCTCTGCGCACCGGCGATGTTCTTTTGGTACGGCGCGCGGCGCGCGGGCTCGCCCCTGCGGGTACGGCTGGAACCCGGCGATGTGCTCGTCTGGGGCGGCGCCGCACGGCGCGGCTATCACGGCGTCGGCCCGCCGCTGGCTGCGGCGACGACGCGCATAAACCTTACCTTCCGCAAGGCGGGGTGACTGCGGTACGCCGCGCGCGGCCTCAGACCAGCACGCGCTCGATGCCGCCGTCGTTGGCGCGCGCGACATAGTCGCGCATCCAGTGCTCGCCGAGCACATGGCGCGCGATCTCCACCACGATGTAGTCGGCGTCGAGCGCGGTCTCGTCCTCGTAGCGCTTGAGGCCCTGCAGGCAGGACGGGCAGGAAGTCAGTACCTTCACTTCGCCGTTGAAGCCGTCCGCGCGTGCGGCTTTCGCGCCCTTTTGCATCTCCTCGGCCTTGCGGAAGCGCACCTGCGTCGAGACGTCGGGGCGCGAGACGGCGAACGTGCCCGACTCGCCGCAGCAGCGGTCGTTCTTCACTACCTTGCCGTTGGCCTCGGCGTTGACGAGCTGGTTGACCACCTTCAGCGGCTCGTGGCTTTTCATCGGCGAGTGGCAGGGATCGTGGTAGAGGTAGCGCACGCCGGTCACGCCCTCGATGCGCACGCCCTTTTCCATGAGATATTCGTGGATGTCGACGATGCGGCAACCCGGAAAGATCTTGTCGAATTCGTAGCCCTGCAGCTGGTCGAAGCAGGTGCCGCAGCTCACCACCACGGTCTTGATGTCGAGGTAGTTGAGCGTGTTGGCGACGCGGTGGAAGAGCACCCGGTTGTCGGTGATCATCTTCTCGGCCTTGTCGAAGTCGCCCGAGCCGCGCTGCGGATAGCCGCAGCAAAGATATCCCGGGGGCAGCACGGTCTGCACGCCGACGTGCCACAGCATGGCCTGAGTCGCGAGTCCCACCTGCGAGAACAGCCGCTCGGACCCGCAGCCCGGGAAATAGAACACCGCCTCGGCATCGCTGCCCGTGCTGCGCGGATCGCGGATCACCGGCACGTAGTTGCGGTCCTCGATGTCGAGCAGTGCGCGCGCAGTTTTCTTGGGTACGCCCGCCGGCATGCGCCGGTTGACGAAATGCACCACCTGCTCGCGTATCGGGGCCTTGCCGGTGGTGGCCGGCGGCGCCTGCACCTGCGGTTTCGCGAAGGCCTTGAGCAGCTGGTGCCCGAGCCGCTGCGCCTTGAAGCCCCAGTCGATGAGGCCCTTGCGCGCGAGCTTGATGGCCTCCGGGCTGGTGGCGTTCAGGAACAGCATCGAGGCCGCGGTGCCGGCGTTGAAGCGCTTCTTGCCCATGCGGCGCAGCAGGTCGCGCATGGCCATCGAGACCTCGCCGAAGTCGATGTCCACCGGGCAGGGCGTTTCGCACTTGTGGCACACGGTGCAGTGGTCGGCGACGTCGCCGAACTCGTCCCAGTGGCGGATCGACACGCCGCGCCGCGTCTGCTCCTCGTAGAGGAAAGCCTCGATCAGCAGCGACGTCGCGAGGATCTTGTTGCGCGGGCTGTAGAGCAGGTTCGCGCGCGGCACGTGTGTCGCACATACCGGCTTGCACTTGCCGCAGCGCAGGCAGTCCTTGATGGCCCCCGAGATGGTGCCGATGTCCGACTGCTGCATGATCAGCGACTCGTGGCCGAGCAGATTGAAGCTCGGCGTCCACGCGCGCGCGAGATCGCCGCCCGGCAGCAGCTTACCCTTGTTGAAGCGGCCCTCCGGGTCGATCTGCTGCTTGTAGGCGCGCAACCCGGCGGTTTCGTCCTCCGTGAGGAACTCGAGTTTGGTGATACCGATGCCGTGCTCGCCGGAGATCACGCCGCCGAGCTCGCGCGCCACCCGCATGATGCGCACGACGGCGGCATTGGCCTCCTGCAGCATCAGGTAGTCGTCGGAGTTCACCGGGATGTTGGTGTGCACGTTGCCGTCGCCCGCGTGCATGTGCAGCGCGACCCAGACGCGGCCCTTGAGCACGCGCTGGTGGATCGCCTGGAACTCCGCGCGGATCGGCGCGAAAGCATCGCCTGCGAAGATTTCGTTGAGTGGCTCGCGCAGTTCCCGCTTCCAGGATACGCGCAGGCTGCGATCCTGCAGCGCCGCGAACACGCTGCGTGGCGGCGGTGTGTCATGCGTTCCGGCGTCGGCAGCGGACGCCGGCGTCGGGGCGGACGAAGGTGCATCACTCCGCTCGAGCGGCGCATCGAGGTCGGCGAGCAGTTGCTTCCAGCGGCGGCGCACGGCGATCACCCGCTCGAGTGCGCGCGCCGGTCGGTCACCCAGGATCTCGGCGCGCGACAGGGCGTCGAGTTCGGCGTCGCCGGTCTTGCCTGGCCGCAACTCGCCGCGCAGACACTCCTCGAGGGCATCGGCGAGGCGCAGCTTGTTGGCGATGGACAGCTCGATGTTGATGCGCTCGATGGCGTCCGTGTAGTCGCCGAGGCGCGGCAGCGGGATGACGACGTCCTCGTTGATCTTGAACGCGTTCGTGTGCCGTGCGATCGCCGCGGTACGGGCCCGATCAAGCCAGAATTTCTTGCGCGCCTCGGCGCCGACGGCGATGAAGCCCTCGCCCCCGCGGGCGTTGGCGATGCGCACGACCTCGGAGGTCACCCGGGCCACGGCGGTTTCGTCGTCGCCGACTACATCGCCGATCAGCACCATCTTCGGCAGCTGCGCCCGCTTGCTCTTGGTGACATAGCCGACGGCTTTCAGGTAGCGGTCATCGAGGTGCTCGAGTCCGGCTAGCTTCACGCCGTGACTGCGGTCGGCCGCCGCGAGGTGGTCGATGATTTCGACGATGGAGGGGATGGCGGCGCGCGCCTGACCAAAGAATTCGAGGCAGACCGTGCGCACGTGGCGCGGCATGCGGTGCACGATCCAGCGCGCGGCGGTGATGAGGCCGTCGCAGCCTTCCTTCTGGACTCCCGGCAGACCGCCGAGGAACTTGTCGGTGACGTCCTTGCCGAGGCCGGCTTTGCGGAACAGCGAACCCGGCATGCGCAGCGGGGCGGTACGCAGCACGCGCGCGCTCGCGGCCGGCTCGCGGCCGTCCTTCCAGGTGAGGCGCCATTCGACTTCGGCGGCATCGTGGATCTTGCCGAGGTTGTGGCCCACGCGCTCGACCTCGAGCCAGTTGCCGTCCGGATCGACCATCCGCCACCAAGCGAGATTGTCGACGGCGGTGCCCCACAACACGGCCTTCTTGCCGCCGGCGTTCATCGCGATGTTGCCGCCGATGCAGGAGGCGTCCATGGATGTCGGATCGACCGCGAACACGAAGCCGGCACGCTCCGCGGCATCGCCGACGCGCTTGGTGACGACGCCGGCCTCGGAGTAGACGGTGGGTACCGTACGCTTGCGTCCCGGCTCGCCGACGCCCGGCAAGGCGACATGCTCGACTTCGGACACGCGCTCGAGCTTCTCGGTGTTGATCACCGCCGACAGCGGCGTGAGCGGCACCGCACCGCCCGTGTAGCCGGTGCCGCCGCCGCGCGGGATCACGCTCAGGCCGAGCTCCGTGCAGGCGCGCACCAGTCCGGGGATTTCGTCCTCCGCGTCCGGGCAGATGACCACGAAGGGGTACTCCACCCGCCAGTCGGTGGCATCGGTGACATGCGAGACGCGCGCGAAGGCGTCGAAGCGGATCGCATCCGCGCGCGTGTGCCGGCCCAGACGGCGGCGCGCGCGCTCGCGCAGCCGCGCGGTGTGCCGGAAGGAATCGGCGAAGGCTCCGACCGCGCGGCGGGCGGCTTCGAGGAGCAGGCCGACCTTGCGGTCGCGTTCGATGTCGAGGGCGCTGCGCCCGGCCTCGCGCCGGCGATCGATCTCGCCGAGCCGGTGTTCGAGCGCTTCGATCAGCAGCCGGCGGCGTCGCGGATTGTCGAGCAGATCGTCTTCGAGATACGGGTTGCGCTGCACGGCCCAGATGTCGCCGAGCACTTCGTAGAGCATGCGTGCCGAGCGTCCGGTGCGTCGTTCGCCGCGCAACTCGTCGAGCAGCGCCCAGCAGTCGGCACCCAGCAGCCGGATGACGATCTCGCGGTCGGAGAACGACGTGTAGTTGTAGGGAATCTCGCGGATGCGCGGGGCGGCGCTCTCCGGCGGGGCAAACAACGGCAATTCGGCGACTGCGGCGTTCATCTCGGGGCTCCGACCATCCATGTCGGGGCGGCCATTGTCCCACTGTTGGCCTATCATTTGGGACTAGATGACTTTTTGGACTGGCTGACGCGTGGTACCCAGTGACGTTTTGACGCCGATGACGCCTTTGCCCACCGCCCCCGCGGCGCTCAATCCCCAGGCTCCGCAGATGGCCGACGAGTCCATGCTGCGCACGCTGCGGCACCAGACAGCAGCCATCTGGCCGCTCGAATCGCGACTCTTCAGCCGCTATGCGCTGCCGCGGGACGCCCGCATCCTCGATCTCGGTTGCGGCTCCGGCGAGGCAACATTGCGTCTGGCTGCAATGTTTCCCGGCGCCGCGACGGTGTACGGGGTCGACCTCATGCCGGAATTGCTGGCTGCGGCCCGGGCCCGCGAGCTGCCGGCGCAACCGGCGGTGATGTTCGAGGAGGGCGACGGCTGCGCGCTGCGGTTCGCGGACGGCTTTTTCGACCTCGTGGTCTGCCGGCACGTGACGCAGCTCGTCCCGGACCCGCAACGCTTGCTCGCCGAGATACACCGCCTGCTCAAGCCCGGCGGCTGGGCGCATGTGCTCAGCGAGGACTACGGCATGTTGCACTTTCCCGAGCGTGACGGCGCCGATCCCGATCGACTCTGGCAAGAGGCCGTCGTGCCCTTCACCCGCGCGACCGGCACCGATGCGCGGATTGGTCGCCGTACGCTGCCGATACTGCGCCGTCTCGGTTTCACCCACCTTGGCATCCAGTACCTCGCCATCGATACCGAGACGGTGTCGCGTGCCGAACTCGCCGGCATCTTCACGGCCTGGCGCGACGGCTATGCCGCGGCGCTGGCGCAGCACTCCGCGCTCAGCGAGCGCGAGGTGAGAGCGGCCTTCGATGCGGTCATCGCCACCGTGCTCGATCCCGACAGCTACGGGGTATGGCAGGTGCCGGTGATCGCCGGGCGGCGAGCGTGAGGGTTAGGCTGCTGCCGCACGCGGCAAATCCCTTCGCCGGCGCAGTCAGCGTGGACATTCAGTCTGTCGGCAGCGATCTGCAGCTCATCTGGGAGATGCACGCGCACGAGCCGCTTGTGCGGCCACCCACCATGGGCGAGCGCGGCCAGCGCCGCGACGGCTTGTGGCGACATACCTGCGGCGAGCTCTTCGCCCTCGATCCGCAGTGCCCCGGCCCCTACCTCGAGTTCAATTTTTCGCCGGCGGACGCCTGGGCTGCCTACCGCTTTGACGGGCCGCGGCGCGGCATGCGCGCGCACGACTGGGGTGGTGCGCCGCTGATCATGACCGAACCCCTGTCCGCGCACGAGGCGACGACCGGCGATGGCCTGCGGCTGCGCGTCACGCTGTCCTTGCAGGCTTGCGGCAGCTGCCTCGCGTTCGCGCCGACGGCCGTGCTCGAGACCGCCGCGGGACACGGCTACTTTGCCCTGCGGCACCCGGCCGGCGCGCCCGATTTCCACGGTGGCGCCGCTGGCGAGGGGAATCTCGCCGCCGCGCTCGAGCTGACGACCACGCGCGGACGCGACGGCGGGTGCCAATGACCGCACCTGGCCAAAACACCCCACCCGGCCCGACGACCGCGTTCGGCATCGATCGACTGCTTGCCGATGCCAGCCTGCGCGCGCCGCTCGCCGGGCGGCGGCTCGGTCTGCTCGCCCATCCGGCCTCGGTGACGGTCGATCTGCGCCACAGCCTCGATGCGCTGGCTGCGACGCCGGGCCTGCGGCTGACGGCCGCCTTCGGGCCCCAGCATGGCCTGCGCGGCGACAAGCAGGACAACATGATCGAGTCTGCGGACTACACCGATCCGACGCTGGGCATTCCGGTGTTCAGCCTCTATGGCGAGGTGCGTCGTCCGACCGACGCGATGCTCGCGCATTGCGACGTCGTGCTCGTGGACCTGCAGGATCTCGGCTGCCGCATCTACACCTTCATCACCACCCTGCGCTACGTGCTCGAGGCTGCGGCAAGACTCGGCAAGGCGGTGTGGGTGCTCGATCGCCCGAACCCCGCCGGCCGGCCCGTCGAGGGCCTCGCGCTGCGCCCCGGCTGGGAGAGTTTCGTCGGTGCGGGCGAGATGCCGATGCGTCACGGTCTCACCATGGGCGAGATGGCCCGCTGGTTCGTGCGTCGCCTGCGCCTCGAGGTCGAACTCGTGGTCGTCGGCATGGAAGGCTGGGACCCTGCGCGTGGCCCGGGCCATGGCTGGCCCCTCGGCGAGCGCAGCTGGATCAACCCCAGCCCGAATGCGCCCAATGTGTTCATGGCGCGTGCCTATGCCGGCACCGTGATGGTCGAGGGCACGACGCTCTCGGAGGGGCGGGGCACCACCCGGCCGCTCGAGATCTTCGGCGCGCCGGATATCGATGCCAGCCGCCTGCTCGGGGAGATGCAGCGTCTCGCCCCGGAGTGGCTGCGTGGCTGTCGCCTGCGGACTTGCTGGTTCGAACCGACCTTCCACAAGCACGCCGGCCGTCTGTGCAGCGGGGTCCAGATCCACACCGACGATCCCGCCTACGATCATCATGCCTTCCGGCCGTGGCGGCTGCAGGCGCTCGCCTTCAAGGCGATCCGCAATCTTTGGCCGGACTATGCGCTGTGGCGGGACTTTCCCTACGAGTACGAGCGCGAGCGCCTGGCGATCGATGTGATCAACGGCGGGCCGCTGCTGCGCGAGTGGGTCGATGATCGGACGGCGCAAGCCGGCGATCTCGACGCCGCGGCCAGGGCCGACGAACGGGCCTGGCTCGCCGGCTTTCCTGACTAGCGGTATCCCGCAATACCGACGGAACCGGGGCGGGGCTAGCATGGTCGGACTACGCAACAACCCAACCGTGTAAGGAGAGACCGATGTCCAGTGCCGGTTCCGAGCGCGTCGTCGACGACCTGCGGCGGGTGATCGAAGACGCTGAAGCCCTGCTGCGCGAGTCCGCGGGTCTCGCGGGTGAACGTGCTGATGACCTTCGCGAACGGGCCGCCGACTCGGTGCGCGCCGCGCGCGAGCGGCTTGCGGCCCTCGAACACGAGGTGATGGGCCGGGCGCGCGATGCGGCGCACGATGCCGACCGCTACGTGCGCCACAACCCCTGGCAGGCGGTGGGCATCGCCGCCGGGGTGGGCCTTGTCATCGGCGTGCTGCTCGCTCGGCGCTGAGGCGGACACGCGTGCTCGAGTCCCTGCGTCGGCTGTTGGTGCAGCTAGTCGCCTTGCTGCAGGTGCGGCTCGAACTGCTGTCCACCGAGGTGTCGGCGGAGCTGCAGCGCATCTTGCGCGTGCTCGCCTGGGGGGTGGCTGCGCTGCTCTTCGGCGCGCTCGCCCTGCTGCTGACTGCGCTGACCGTCGTCATCGCTCTCTGGGACGAGAGTCGCGTGCTCGCGAGTGTGGTGGTGACAGCGGTGTTCTTCCTGATCGCGGCCGTCGCCGCATGGCGCGTCTGGCGCGATCTCACCCAGCATCCGCGCCTGCTGCAGGGCACGCTCGACGAACTGCGCCGTGACGGCGAGCTCATCGCCGGACACGGCGGGGAGCGCAAAGATGACCCGACGTGACGATCTCGCCGCGCGGCGTGCAGAGCTGCTCGCGCGCAGCGCGCGCCTGCGCGCAGAGATGGCCGCGCAGGGCAGGGATGTCGCCGGGAAGATTGCCGGCGTCGAGCGGCTCGCGCAGTCGGCACGGTCCCTCGCCGGGCGCCCGGTGCTGCTAGCCGGCGCGGCTGCGCTGTTCGCGCTGCTCGCCGGCCCGCGCCGCGTGTTCCGTTACGCGGGACGGGCGCTGACCCTGGTGGGTCTTGCGAAGCGGCTGCTGCGGCTTATCGGGTCTTCGAGATCTTGATCCGGCGCCCGCGGTTGCTGCTTGGCAGCCGCAGCGAGAGGCGCATCGAGAAGGCCTTGAAGGTGACGGCAGCCACCGAACGGCTGAGCGCCTTGGCGAGCTTGGCGGTCGGCATCTTGCCCGCGAGCTTGCGGAGCTTTTGCTCGTCGGCCGGAGTCCACGGCGTGACGTTGCGCCGTGATTTCTTCGGGGAGCGGGTGGTGCGTGCGGTCTTCTTGGCCATGTGGATCTTCGACTTGAGGATTGACGGCGCCGATTCTACTGCCAAACAAAGAATCTGCCTACAGTATTTCGGTGCATGGGTCGGGAACGCGATTCCACATTACAAAGATTTCATGGTGATGGAGCGGCAGTTTTCGGCTCTCCGGTGAACCCGCGCTTGCGCATCAGCGCCTCGATCTGCGGGTCGCGCCCGCGGAATGCGCGATACGCGTCAGCGGGGTCGATCGTGTTGCCGGTGGCGAACACGTTGCGCAGCAGGCGTGCGGCAAGCTCGCGATCCCACGCTCCCTTGCCCTCGCTGAAGGCTTCCCACGCATCCGCGGTGAGCGTGTCCGCCCAAAGATAACTGTAGTAGCCGGCCGAGTAGCCGTCGCTCGAGAAAACATGGCCGAACTGCGGCACGCGGTGCCGCATCACGATCTCGCGCGGCATGCCGAGCGCGGCCAGTGCCTCGCGCTCGAACGCGTCCGGGTCGATGCGCGCGTCGGCGCGGGCCGCCAGATGCAGCTGCATGTCCACCAGCGCGCCGGCGAGGTACTCCACCGTCGCAAACCCCTGGTTGAAGGTTCGCGAGCGCTCCACCTTGGCGACCAGCTCGGCGGGAATGGGCTCGCCCGTGCGGTAGTGGACCGCGAAGCGCTCGAGGACCTCCTTCACCGGCAGCCAGTGCTCGAGCAGCTGCGAGGGGAACTCGACGTAGTCGCGCGCGACATTGGTGCCCGAGACGCTCGGATAGTTGACGTCGGAGGCGAGGCCGTGCAGCGCATGCCCGAATTCGTGGAACAGCGTCACGGCATCGTCCCAGCTGATGAGCACCGGCTCGCCGTCCCGGCCCTCCGTGAAATTCGAGTTGTTCGACACGATCGTCTTGACGTCGCCGTCGAAACGCTCCTGGCTGCGATAGGCGTTCATCCACGCGCCGGACTGCTTGCCGGGACGCGCGTAGGGGTCGAAGTACCAGAGGCCGACCAGATTGCCGTCGCGGTCGTCCACACGCCACACGCGCACGTCCGGGTGGTACACCGGCACGCTGCCCGCCGGCAGTTCGACGAAGTGCATACCGAAGAGCTCCGCGGCGACGAAGAACATCCCCTCGCGCAGCTTCTCGAGCTGCAGGTAGGGCTTGAGCTCGTTGGTGTCGAGGTCGTACTTCGCCTTGCGGACCTGTTCCGCGTAGTACCGGTAGTCCCAGGGCTCGATGGTGATGCGCTCGCCGCCGGCTGCCGCCTCGGCATCGGCCAGCCGCTGCATGTCGGCGACTTCTTCGCGCACCCGCGCCACGGCTGGGGCCCACACCGCCCGCATCAGGTCCATGGCCCGCTCCGGAGTGCGCGCCATCGAGTCCTCGAGCCGCCAGTGCGCGTGCGTCGGGTAACCGAGCAGCCCGGCGCGCTCCGCGCGCAACTGCAGGATTTCGCCGATGATCGCGTTGTTGTCGCGGGCGTCGCCGTTGTCACCACGGTTCACGAAGACCCGCCACACGCGCTCGCGCAGTTCGCGCCGCGAGGAATAGGTGAGGAACGGCTCCACGGCCGAGCGGGTGTTGGTGACGACCCACTTGCCGTGCAGGCCGCGCCGCTCCGCCTCGACGGCGAAACCGCTGCGCAGCGATTCGGGGAGACCCGCAAGGTCCGCCGCGCTGTCGAGCACGGTGTGGCGATCGTTCTCGTCGGCGAGCAGGTTCTGACTGAAGCGCGTGAACAGACCGGCGAGCGACTGGTTGATGGCCGCAAGACGCTGCTTCGCCGCCGGCTCGAGGCTGGCGCCCGCACGCACGAAATTGCGGTGTATCAGCCAGGTGAGCCGTTGCTGCTCCGCCGTCAGGCCGGCCGTGGTGCGCGTCTCGTAGACCGCGGCGATACGCCGGAAGAGCTTTTCGTTCTGCGTGATCGAGTCGCGGAAGGCGGCGAGCTTCGGTTCGATGTCGCGCTCGACCTGCTGCACGGCCGCATCGCTCAGCGAAGAGCCGAAGATGTAGTAGACCGTGCTCGCCCGATCGAGAGCCCGGCCCGATCGCTCCATGGCGGCGATGGTGTTCTCGAAGCTGGGCGGTGCGGGGTCGTTGGCGATGCGCTCGAGCTCCGCCAGATGCGCCGCCATGCCCGCTTCGAGCGCCGGACCGAGCAACGCGGGTGAGGCCCTGTCGAACGGAGGCACTCCGCCGTAGGGCCCGCTCCAGGGTTGCAGCAGCGTGTCTTGCGGCGCGGCGGCGGTGGCGGCGGCGGCGGCGGTGGCGAGGAGGGTGGTGCTCATGAGCAGTGGCAACAGTTGGCGCATGGTGACGGTTCAGACCGCCGCAACCCGCAGTGGTTCGGGATCGTGGTAGCCGGTGCGGGCGTCGAGTTCCGCGTGCAGCTCGAACATGGCGTCCTCCAGCCGGCGGCGCAGCGTCTCGAGCGCGGTCTCGTCGAGTTTCGGGGCGACCTCGATCGGTGCGCCGATGCGCACCGCGACGCTGGCGCCGGGCCGCGGGATGATGGTGCGGTCCCAGGAGGCATTCCAGCGCCACGGCCGGGCGCTCGAGGCCGCCACCGGCAGCAACAGGCTGCCGGTCTTCTGCGCGAGGGTGATGGTGCCAAGCTGGGCGATGCCGCGCGGGCCGCGCGAGCCGTCGATGGCGAGACAGGAGTTGAGGCCGCGATCTTCGCGTTGCGCCTTGATCATCTCGACCAGCGCGCGCGCGCCGCCCTTGCCCGAGGAGCCGCGCGCCACGCGGAAGCCGAGGCCCTCCTCGATGCGCGCCATCGCCTCGCCGTCCCGGCTCTGCGAGCACATCAGGATCCAGCGGCCCTGCGCCGGCAGGCTGAAGTAGTGCAGCAGCGCAAACGTGCGCGAGTGGTAGAAGGCGCCGACCACCGGCTGCTTTGCGGCCACGAGTTCGCGCAGGATGCCGACGTCCCGCTCCTCGTAACGCCACGAGCGGCCGAGTGCGCGGTACATCCGCCAGCCCACCGGCGGCAGCAGCCGGTGCAGCACGAAGCGTCTGACAGGCTTGCGCGGCCGCTGCCGGCCGCCGCTCTGCGGGGCGATGCGGCTCAAGGGGTCTACTCGGCGGTGCCGCGGCCCTTGCGGCCGCCGCTCGCGTGCGCGTCGGCGAACGCGCCGCTCGCCATCGCGCCGATCAGCGACAGCTCGCCGGCGAGCGCCACGACGGCGCAGATCTCGGCGAATTTGGCTGCCGTACCCTCGCCGCGACAGCCGAGCATGGTGAGGCACTCGCGCGCGGTGGGCAGGAACGTGCCGCCGCCCACGGTGCCGATGATGAGGTTGGGTAGTGTCACCGAGGTGTACAGGTCGCCGGCAGCCGTGACCTCGAAGCGCGTAATGGAGGTGGTGGCCTCCGAGACGCAGGCGACGTCCTGCCCGCAGGCGATGAACAGCGCTGCAAGGCCGTTGGCGACGTTGCCCTGCAGGCCGACCGCACCCGTCTGCGCGGCGCCCGCCACCGCCTGGTCCCAGCAGCGCGCCATCGCCGCGGGATCGGCGCGCCAGTAGCGGCCCACGGTGCGTGCGGGGATGGTGATCTCGGCCGAGGCGTTGCGGCCGCGCGCTCCGAGGAAGGCTTGCGCCGAGGAGCGCTTGTCGCCGGAGAGTGCTGATTCGAGCAGCCAGCTCACGGGCTGTGCGGGCATCTGCGGCAGCAGCAGGCGGCATACCGCCTGCGTCGCCAGCGTGACCATGTTCTGCCCCGCCGCATCGCCGGTGGAGTACTCGAGCATCAGGTACACGGTGTTACCGAGCACCGAGATTTTCTGTCCCTGCAGCCGGCAGTAGCGTGAGGTGGCGGCCGCAGCCTCCTGCATGGCAGCAAAGCGTCCGGGTAGCCACTCGGCCACGCGGACGGCGGTGTGCAGGTCGCTGAACTCGAAGCAGGGCGCACGCCCCACCAGCTGGCGGCTGCAGGCCGCCTGCGCGCCGCCGCAGCGGTTGATGACGTTGAAGGCGTGCTGGAAGGACGCGACCAGCGTGCCCTCGGTGGTGGCGAGCGGCACCATGTGTTCGCCGATCGCATGCAGTCCGCGGATGTTGACCGGGCCGGCGACGCCGAGCGGCACCTGCGCATAGCCGACGAACCCCTCGATGCTGCCGGCGAGCCGCGCCGGATCGAGTTCCGGCCCGCTGCCACACAGGGCGTCGATGAGGTGGCCCTGCTCGCGCAGCCGCACGCGGCGCTCGTCCCTCGCCTCGCGCGAGGCGTCGGTGGTTGCCGGAAGCCTGCGCGGGCCGCTGCGTGTGTCGTCGCTCACCCGGTCATTTTGAGCGGCGCCGGCGCATGCAGCAAGCGCGGGTGCGGTCGGGCGATAATGCGTGCCCTGCCCAGTGGACGACCCGCGGAGGTTTCATGCACCCGTTCCCGCATCTCTACACCGTCAGCGCTTCGGCCACCGCGAGTGGCGCCGTGACGCTCGAATCGCCCGGGGTCGCTGCCCTCGCAAGCGATGCGCCGGCCGAGTTCGACGGCCCGGGCGACAAGTGGTCGCCGGAGACCCTGCTCACCGCCGCCCTCGTGGACTGCTTCGTGCTCAGTTTCCGTGCGGTGGCCGGCGCTTCGCGCTTCGAGTGGTCGCGCCTCGAATGCCGCGCGGAGGGCAAGCTAGAACGCATCGAGCGCAACACGCAGTTCACGGCCTTTGTACTGCACGCGACGCTGACCCTGCCGCCTTCGGCGGACACCGAGCGGGCGCGCAAGCTGCTCGAGAAAGCCGAGCAGTTGTGTCTGATCTCCAATTCGTTGAAGGCCGCGCGGCACCTCGAGGTGCAGATCGTCAGCGGCTGAGCAGTTCCTCGCCGAGCAGCAGTCGGCGGACGCGCTCGGGCGCGACCAGATGGCAATAGTGGTTGCCGCGGAAGCTCTGCGGCATGAATTTCCAGCGCCAGTCGTCCCACTCGGCGAACAGCGCCGAGGCTTGCAGGTGCAACCGTCCGTCCTCGCCGATACGGACCTCGGCGGGCGTGCCGATCCAGCTTGAGCCGGTGTAGCTCAGCACGTCCGGATCGAGCATCAGCCGCTGCGGCGGCTGCGCCGCCGCGGCGCGCTGCGCGCCGTCGAGGCTCTTCCAGACGTCCATCACCACGCGCCGCTGCACGTCGCGGCAACTGCGCGCGCCGGCCGCCGGGTCGCGCGCCGCGGCATCGCCGTGGATGGCGCGCAGGTGGTCGGCGCTCTTCGTCTTGCAGGAGATCTCGCGCACCCGGCCGGCCGGGTCCCGTTGCAGGAACTGCTGGGTGGTCACGGGTTCGACCAGCGGTTTCGATTTGGTGAACGCGTCTTTGTCGACGTGCAGGTCGTTGTTCACCGGCAGCGGCGTGTCGACCAGCAGGTGCTGCACCAGCGCGCAGAAAGCATCGTGGCTGCTCGCAAGGTCCGCCGCACCGGCTGAACGGGTCGCGCCGGCCATACCGGCCAGTGCGGACCCGCCTGCACTACCGAGCGCCGGCAGGATGACCAAAGCCATCCCGGCGGCGATGGCCGGCAGCGAGCGGCGGCGCGCAGGCATGTTGCGGCATGCTGTCACGCGGCCAGTCTATCATCGCGCCCATGAGCCCCCCGCAGCGACGCCCAGGTGCGCAGGACCTGCTGGCCGGAGTCACCCGGCTCGACAGCGCCAGCATCGACGCCCTCTACGGCCTCGAGCCGGTGTTCGAGCCGGGCGGCGGCGGGCCGGAGGCCGCCGAGCTTGGCGTCTACGTCGAGTTGCAGTGCCCGTGGTGCGGCGAGCCCTACGGCTCCATGCTCGATCTGACCGATGCCTCGCGCAGTTACATCGAGGACTGTCAGGTCTGCTGCCGCCCGCTGGAGGTGCGTTTGCAGGTGAGCGAGCGCGGCGAACTCGAGGGCGTTTCGACGAGCCGGGCGGATTAGCCGTCCTTGCGGCGGCGGGTCCGCGCCGCGGCGCGGGCGGGACGGCTGTCCGCGGTCGGGAAAAGCTCGGTGCGCGCGGCTTCCGTGATCATCGCGACCGCCGGGTGTTTGATGCGCCGCTCCGTGGAAATCGCGTAGAAGCGGGCCTTCAGACCCTCGAGCCGGCCGATGGGCGTCACGCCGTACTGGCGCACCACTTCTGCCTCGATCGCCAGCGGCGCCGCGAACACGCCCACGCCGTGCTGCGCAAAGGTTTTGACGAGCGCGCTGTCGTCGAGCTCGCCGACGATCCGCGGCGTGATCCTGAACCGCTCGAACCAGCCGTCGAGCATGCGCCGGCTCGCGCTGCGGTCGGTGGGCACGAGCAGCGGCGCATCCTGCAGGCTGTACGGATAGTTCTCGCGCAGCTTCGCAGCCAGCGGTTTGGCCGCGAAGAAGCCGAGCTCCGACTCGCCGAGCAGATGGCTGAAGGCCTTGATCGGGGAGTCGCTCGGAACCGCGCTCGTGGCGAGCACGAGATCGAGGCGGTGCGCGGCTAGATCGCTGAGCAGCGAAGGCAGTGACGCCTCGTGGCAGGTCACGTGGAAGCGCCCGTCGCCGGCGTACAGCGGTTCGAGCACCCGCCAGGTGACAAGCTTCGGCACGCCGTCAGCGACGCCGATGGTGAACTGCCGGCTGCCACGGGTACGCGCGCCGCGCAGCACCGAGGCGAGCTCGAGACCCTTGGGAAAGATTTCCTCGGCGTAGGCGTAGGCGATGCGCCCGAGTTCCGTGGGCACCAGCCGTCGACCCTGCTTCTCGAACAGCGAGCCTTGCAGCTGGTCCTCGAGCAGCTTGATCTGCCCGCTGACCGTCTGCGGCGTGATGTGCAGCGCGGCGGCGGCGGCGGCCACGCCGCCCTCGCGCACCACGCTCCAGAAGTACAGCAGATGGGTGTAGTTGAGGTGGCGCATGGCGGGTGTTTCACTTCGGTTCGATCGAAATATTGATCAAGAATAATCGATTTTTCCGAAATCTGACCATGGCGGTACCCTCCGCCCATGACCTCGCCCGCACCCTGGAACACCATCGGACGGCATGCGTTGCTGCCGGTCGCCAACCACGACGAGGTGGTGCGCTTCGACGTGGTCGCGCAGCTCAACACGCTGGTGGCGCAGCGCCTCGCGCCGCGTGTGCGCGAGTCCTACGAATCGCACGCCCTCAACGCCTGGCGCATGCGCCACGGCCGCGAGCCGGCCGACCGCCACGAGGTGGCCGAGGCCATGCAGCGTGAGCCGGCATGGCGGGCTTTCAGCCTCGTTCGCCGTAACACCATGGAGATCCGCCAGCAGGCCGGGCGCTCGCTGGTGAATCGGCAGATCGAGCGGCTGCGCGACGCGGCACGAGCCGTCAACGAAGGTGCGCCGACGCTGCGCCTCGATCCGACGCTGGACCTGCCGCGCTATGTGACGGCGGTGGACACCCATCTGATGCAGGGGGGATACACGGCCGAGCGACTCGCCGAGGACGTCGGCAACGCCGCCAACTACGACGCTGGCATGTACGCGACGATCGGCGGCGGCGGCGGCCCCTGGAACGATGCGGCGGGCCGTGCGCTCGTCGAGTGGTTGCGGCGCGAGCATCCGCGGTTCTCGCCCCGGCGCATCGTCGATCTCGGCTGCGGGCTCGGCCACAACACGCTGCCGCTGCGCGACGCTTTTCCGGAGGCCGAAATCATTGCGCTCGACGTGGCCGCGCCGATGCTGCGCTACGGCCATGCGCGCGCGCAGACCCGTGGCTACCGCGATGTGCAGTTCATGCAGGCCGATGCCACGGCGACGCCGCTCGAGGACAACTCGGCCGATCTCGTCTTCACCACCATGGTGCTGCACGAGACCTCGCGCCAGGCGCTGCCGAAGATCTTTGCCGAAGCCCATCGCCTGCTGCGCACGGGTGGTCTCACCATCCACCTCGAGCAGCCGCCGTACCGCGGCATCCCGGCGTTCGAGCAGTTCATGCGCGACTGGGACGGTCGTTACAACAACGAGCCGTTCTGGAGCGCGCTGCACGAAACCGATCTCACCGCGCTGCTCGCGCGCGCCGGTTTCGGCACTGCCAACATTTTCGAGACGCGCTGTGTCGCCCCACCGGCGGGCAGCGGCGGCGCGCGTCCCGAGGCTGTAAAACACGAAGATTTCGGACGAGCGCCCGCGTGGTACGCGGTGGGTGCGTGGCAGACGGCGAAAGGACTCGCCGCGATTGGATAGCAAGGATATGGATCACTCCCTCCCGATCGACGCTGACCCCATCCAGGCCGCATCCGCCCAAGTCACGGGGCGCCGTCCGGAAACCCCTCAGTTCACCGACGACCCGATGCTCGATCGGCTCTACGGCGTGACGCTGGCGCTGGTCGCCGAGCTCGCCGTGACCCGTACCCGGCTCGACACCGTCGAGCGCCTGCTCGCCCGCCGCCAGCTGCTCGGCAGCGACGAGGTGGAACAGTTCGTCCCGGACGACACCGAGGCGGCCGCGCGCAGCCGGCTGCAGGCCGAGTATCTCGAGCGCACGCTGCGAGCTCTCGGCGCCGGCTGACCGCTCGGCAACGCCCCGCGGCGCTGGCGCCGTGCGCCATCGAGGCGTTGTTTTCCCGCTACAGAGATGACCGTCAGGGCTGCCCCTGGTCTTCGTGGGGCATCTCTGAGGCTTGCTTGGCAAGCGCGGGAATGGCCTAATTGCAGGCTGATGACAGGGGGGACAGCGGCCGCACAGTTGTTGCGGCTTCGGCACACCCAGCCATACCAAGCCAGAAAATCAAACCCGAAACTGGAGTTGCGTTGATGAACAAACCCACTGCCCGCATTGCCGTGCGAAAAGCGATTCTGCTCGCCGCGCTCGGCGCTGCTACGGCCGGCTACTCCGGCCTTGCCGCCGCTCAGGCGCCGACCTCAGGCGCCGAATCGCTCGACACGGTGACCGTGACCGGCACCCGCATCGCCAAGCGTGATGCCGAAGCCGAGAGCCCGATCCTCACCGTCGACGCCGAGGCGATCGTCGAGTCCGGCTACACCACCGTCGACCAGTTCATGAACACCCTGACGCAGGTGACGCCGAGCTCGAGCTCGCAGTCGAACAACCCGTCGAACAACGGTCGTTCGGTCATCGACCTGCGTGGCCTCGGTTCCAATCGCAACCTCGTGCTGATCGACGGTCGTCGCGGCATGGGTTCGACCAGCGGCGGCGTGGTCGACATCAACACCATTCCCTCGGCGCTCATCGAGCGCGTCGAAGTCATCACCGGCGGCGCGGGCGCGACCTACGGTGCCGACGCCGTGGCCGGCGTCGTCAACTTCATCATGAAGAAGGACTTCGAGGGCGTGGCCATCAGCAGCCAGTACCGTCTGACCGAGCAGGAAGATGGCCAGGAGTGGAGCTCCGACATCACCCTCGGCGGCAAGTTTGCCGACGGGCGTGGCAGCGCGGTGTTCTCGGCCGGCTACTTCAAGCGCGACGACATGTACAAGGACGCGCGCGCGTTCGCGGCCCAGGCGAGCGCCCAGACCGGTACCTTCCCCGGCGGTTCCTACACGGCCGGCGCGAACGTACCCTCGCAAGCGGCGGTCGACGCCGTCTTCGGGCCCGGTCGCTGCGCCGCCAACGGCGGTCAGGCCGGCTTCGGCTTCAACCCGGACGGCTCACTCTTCTGCACCGGCGTCTCGGGCAGCCCGCTCGACGTCGTCAACTACCGCGGCCCGGACAGCGACATCGCGAGGGCGTTCTTCCCGGACTTCTTCTCGTACAACTTCGAGCCGGCCAACATCCTCGTGCTGCCGATGGAGCGCTGGAACGTCTACGGACGCGTCGGTCTCGAGATCAACGACCGCTTCCGGCCGTACGCGCAGTTCATGTACACGAACTACAACGCGCTGCAGGAACTCGCGCCGACCCCGGCGGGTGGTTCCACGGGCTTCACCGTTCCGCTCACCAACCCGTTCATCACCGCGCCGCTGCGCGCGCTGCTCGCCTCGCGGCCGAATCCGACGGCGACGTTCGATCTGGCCAAGCGCTTCAACGCCCTCGGCGGCCGCACCGGCTTCAACACGCACGACGTGTGGCAGCTGACCTCCGGCGCCACCGGTGACATCGTCGGTTCGTGGAGCTACGACGTCTACGCGTCCTACGGCCGCTCGGTGCTCAACGAAATCCAGGGCGGCAACGTGCGTCGCGATCGCACGCAGCAGCTGCTCAACGCCGCTGACGGTGGTCGTTCGGTCTGCGCCGGTGGCCTGAACCTCTTCGGTTCGGCCGATATCAGCCAGGCCTGCCGCGACTTCATCAGCCTCGAAGCCAAGAACCTCACGGTCATCGAGCAGTCGATCATCGAAGCCACCGCCACCGGCGATGTCTTCGAGCTGCCGGCCGGCATGATCCAGGCGGCGGTCGGCGCCAGCTACCGCGAAGTCGACTTCGACTTCCGTCCGGACGGCGGCCTGCAGCCGGGTCTGGTCGCGGGCTTCAACGAGCAGAAGCCGGTGTCGGGCGCCCTGAACTTCACGGACGTGTTCACGGAAGTCGCGGTGCCGCTGCTCTCCGACATGGCCTTCGTGAAGTCGCTGTCGCTCACCCTCGGCTACCGCGTCACGGACAACAGCCGCTCGGGTTCCGACGAGACCTACAAGGCGACGTTCGACTGGACGGCGACCGACAGCCTGCGCTTCCGCGCCGGCTATCAGCACGCCGTGCGCAGCCCGAACATCAACGAGTTGTTCGCCCCGCAGCTCAACAACTTCCCGACGTTCACCAACCAGGACCCCTGCAACACCACCGGCACCATCGCGGCGACCTACCGCAATGGCCCGAACGGTGCGCAGGTGCGTGCGCTGTGCGCCGCGCAGTCGGTCGTGGCGGGCGGTGCGAACTACTTCCAGCCGTTCGGTCAGGCTACCGGCATCGTCGGTGGCAACCCGAATCTCGCTCCGGAAGTGGCCGACTCCTTCACCCTCGGCTTCGTGCTGAACCAGCCGATCACCGCCCTCGATCGCTCCTACCTCTCGGTCGACTACTGGTCGATCGAGCTGGAGGAAGTGATCGCGGCCGTGGTAGCGACGACGATCGTGCAGCGCTGCTACAACCGTGACGGTGCCAACCCGACCTTCGACATCAACAACCAGTGGTGCCGGCTGTTCACGCGCAGCGCGACCAATGGCGGCGTCGAGGGTCTGCTGCAGCTGTCGCAGAACCAGGCCATCAACTCGGTCAGCGGTGTCGATCTCGCGGCCGGCGTCGGCTTCGATCTCGGTGAGTCGGCGGGTTCGCTGGACTTCAACCTCGGTGCCACGTGGACCGAGAAGAACGAGTCGCAGACCACCGCTGTCGATCCGGTGTTCGACTTTGCCGGTTCTATCGGCAGCACCACGGGCTCGTCGGTGCCGGAGTGGAAGGCCAACTTCGACACGGTCTACTCGCGCGGTCCGCTGAAGCTGCAGTTGACGGCGCGTTACCTCGACGCGATGGTCAACGCGGCAACCGTGACCGGCGGCTCGCCGATCAGCAACACCGGCGTACCGGCGACCTGGTACTACGACCTCATCGGTCGGTACGAGATCACCGGCAACCTCACGGTCCGCATGGGCATCAACAACCTGTCGGATCAGGCCCCGCGCATCTACAACCCCAACGTGCAGGCGAACACCGATCCCTCGCTGTACGACGTGCTCGGACGTCGCTACTACGTGGGCATCGACTTCCGCCTCTGATCCAGCGCACAGCCGGATCCACGTGCGCGCCGCCGGACCTCCGGCGGCGCGTTCGTTTTGGGGGTCTGCCGCGCGCGCGCTAGCGCGCGGCGGGCTGCGGGGTCGGCACCGGTTCCACTTTCAGGATCCGCGGCACGCCCGTGAGTTGCATGCGGTACCCGCCGAAGATGCCGGCGGTGATCGTGCCCGCGTAACGCCGCCCGGAGCGCAAGCGCTGCTCGCGCGGCACCGGCACGACTTCTCGCCAGATCGTACCCACCGCGGTGGTGAAGCGGCCGCGACCCGTAGCGTCGTAGCTGGCGTCCACGATCTCGACCGCGAGCGCCACGGGGGCTGAGTCATCGGCCGTGCTCGCGCCCGTCGGCGTCGGCCCCGTTGTTGCGGCGTCGGCTGTCGAGGGGGCGGCTGTCGCGGCGGTGACCGGCGCTGCGCCCGGTGACGCCTCCGGCGCCGCCGCGCGCGCCGCGGCAATGGCCAGCACCTCGTTGCGTGAGCTCGCTGGTACGAGCGCGTAGCGCACGCTTACCTTTGCCTCGACACCGATCGAAGCCGGGCCGGTCTGCTCGCGATCTTCGACGCGGATCTCGCGCACCGAACCCACGGTAAATCCGAGTTGTCTGGCGGCGATGACGGCCTTGCCCGCCGCCTCGGCCGTCGCCCGCTCGATGGCCTGCTGACGGATACGCTCGCGGTCAGCGAGTTCGCTGACCACTTCGGTCACCGTGACCCCTGGCTGCGCGGCCAGTGCGTTCAGCACGCGCGGCGACCCGGCGATGGGCAGCGTCGCGCGTATTTCCCGTACGACCATCCACCCGGTCGCTGCAGCCGCGGGCGCGGGTGGTGCGTCGGCCGTGAACATTGATGCCGGCTCGACACCGCCCGCTTCAAGCAGCGCGCCGAGCGGCATGGCAGCTACGCGCAATGCCTCGAGCGCTGTCTGCGGCGAGTCGCCTTGTGCGGCGAGCCGCAGCGCGATGCGGACACGGTCGGCGGGTACCTGCAGCAGGTAGCTGCCATCGACGGCGACGCCTTCGGCGGGCTGCGCGGGCAGCGGCCCCGGCAGTGCGCCCAGGGCAAGCAGGCCGGCGAGCGGCAGCGCGCGGCGCTGCGAATGCGTGCTGCGGCGGGTCATTTGCCGAACACCGCATGCACTGCGCGATCACCCTTGCGGATGCCGCGCCGCGCCGCCTCGCCCCCGCGCAGTTCGAGGATCGCCCGCACCGGCATCGGTGGCCCGACCGGCTCCAGCGACAGCGGCGTCGTATTGGCGAAGATCGCGACGATCCGTCCGCGCGCGTCGATGAACAGCATGTCGAGAGGGATGTAAGTGTTCTTCATCCAGAACGAGGACACCCGCGGCGAATCATTGACGAACAGCATGCCGCGGTCGGCGGGCAGATCGCGCACATACATCAGGCCCTGGCGCTGGCGCTCCGGCGTGTCGGCGATCCACACCTCGAACCGGTGGCGCGTGGGACCGGCGACGATTTCCATCCGGTCCTGCGGATAGCTGGCGAGCTCGAGCAGCGGCGGCTCGCCCATCGCCGGCCCTTGGGCGGACAGCAGGTCCGGCCGCGCGCCGAGCAGGGCGAGCAGGGCGATGAGCAGACATCGCAGCCGTCGTCCCGCGGCCGCGGGTCGTGGGCGCAACGTCGCGCTTTGCGCGGGCAGGGCTCTCGGGACTGGCGGGACTGGGACTGGCGGGGCACTCTGACTTGGCAGGGCTCTCGGGACGTGCATGGCTCAGGCTGCTCCTTGGCGGACCACTCAGGCGCGGCCCGATCGGCCCCGCAACCACCCCGAGCCTACTGTGGCGACGGTCGAGCGGGTAGACTGCCCATAGACAAGGTCCATGTCGCGGTGACCGTCCACGTGATCGGCCAACGAATCCTTCTGCCCTGCATGGTGCTCGCGCTGCTGTCGGGCTGTGCCGCCTTCGGTCCGAAGCTCAAGGCGCCGCAGCTCGACATCGCCGGCGTGGAACTCGTCAAGGGCGACCTCTTCGAGCAGCGGCTGCGCGCCCGCGTGAAGGTCCAGAACCCCAACGACATCGAGCTGCGCGTCCGCGGCATCACCTACAGCATCGAGCTCGGCGGCGAGGAGTTCGGCCGTGGGCTCTCCGGCAGCAGTTTCGTGGTACCCCCGCGCGGCGAGGCCGAGTTCGACATGCTGGTCACGGCGAACCTCGCCGGGGCCATCCTCAAGCTCGTCGAGCGCGCCCGCAAGGCCGGCGGCACGCCGCGCGAACTCGAGTATCGCCTGCACGGCGAGGTCAAGCTCGAGCGTGGCCTGCTGCGAACCATCCCCTTCGACGAGAAGGGTACGTTGCCGCTGCGCTGAGCCCGGTGACCACCATGTGGCTGCGGCGAGCGATGCTGATCATTACTTTGGTACTGCTCGTCGGTCTGTCGGTGGCGATTGGCTGGTTCGCCGCCTCTTGGCCGGTCGCGGCCGGGGGGCCGTGAGATAATCAGCGGATGCCTCCCGCCCGCAATCTCGTCGTCATCGTCAGCCTCGCCGTCGCCCTGCTGAGTCTCGGCTGGGGGATCTACACCTCGCGTCATGCCGCTGCGCCGAGCATGGGTCCCGGGGGACCCGGTGCCGCGGGTCCGGGTGGGGCGGGTGCCGGTGCGCCGCGGGGCCCGGGTGCCGGGCCGGGTGGCGGTGGGCCGCGCGGCGGCATGCCCGTATCCGTGGTGACGCAGGCAGTCACCCTGCAGCCGATCGCTCGCGAACTGCAGGCGCTCGGTACCGCGCGGGCCAACGAGTCGGTGGAGATCACCGCCAAGAGCTCCAACATCGTCAGCGCCGTTCGCTTCCGCGATGGTGAGCCGGTAGCGCGCGGCGCCGTGCTGGTGGAGCTCGACAGCGCGCAGGCGCGCGCCGATCTCGCGGCCGCCGAGGCGGCGCTCACCGAGAGCGAGAGCCAGTTCCGGCGCGCCAACGAATTGCTGCCCACGCAGGCCCTCTCCAAGTCGCAGTTCGACCAGATCTCCGCCACGCGCGCCGCGAACGCCGCCCGCGTCGATGCGGCGCGCGCGCGCCTCGATGACACCGTGATCCGCGCGCCCTTCGCCGGCCGGATCGGTTTGCGGCGCGTCAGCGTCGGTAGCCTGATCAGTCCGGGTACGGTGATCACCACCCTCGACGACACATCGATCATCAAGGTCGACTTCCCCATCCCGGAGAACCACCTCACGGCGCTGCGTCCCGGACTGCCGGTGACCGTGACCACGACCGTCTATCCCGGCCGCAGCTTCGGCGGCCGCGTCGCCAGCCTCGACTCGCGCGTCGATGCGACCAGCCGCAGTATCCTCGTGCGTGCCGAGCTGCCGAACGGCGACGCCGCCCTGAAGCCCGGCATGTTCCTCAACGTCGAACTGCGCCGCGACGAGCGGCTGGCGGTCGTGGTGCCCGAGGAAGCCATCGTGCCCGAGCAGAACCGGCAGTTCGTGTTTGTGGTGGCGAACGGCATCGCCGAGAAGCGCGAGGTCCGCAGCGGGCTGCGCCGCCCGGGCAGCGTCGAGATCACCGCCGGACTGCGGGCCGGTGAGCGCATCGTCGTCGAGGGTACGGTCAAGCTGCGCGAGGGCGGTCCGGTTCGCGACCAGGCCGCGGCCCGCCCATGAAGATCTCCGAGCTCTCCATCCGCCGTCCGGTCTTCGCGACCGTGATCTCGCTGATGCTGCTGATCCTCGGCCTGATGGCCGCACTGCGCTTGCCGATCCGCGAATTGCCGGACGTGAGTCGGCCCATCGTCGGCGTCTCGGTGTTCTATCGAGGCGCAAATGCGGCAGTCATCGAGTCGCGGGTCACGCAGGTGCTCGAGGACGAGATCGCAGGTATCGAGGGCGTCGAGAAACTCACCTCCTCCAGCCTCGACCAGTTCGCGCGCATCAACATCGAGTTCTCCCTCGATCGCGATCTCGACGACGCCGCCAACGACGTGCGCGAGCGTGTCTCGCGGGTGGCTGCGCGGCTGCCGGACGAGGCCGAGGCGCCGCAGGTCACCAAGGTCGACGATGCGGCCGAACCGATCATGTACATCAACTTCTCGAGCGTGGGACGCACCTCGCTCGAGCTCACCGAGTACGTCGACCGCTATGTCACCGACCGACTCGGCTCGGTCCCTGGCGTCGCCACCGTGCGCACCAGCGGCGGCCGCCGCTACGCGATGCGCGTCTGGCTCGACCGCGAGGCGCTTGCCGCGCGTCAGCTGACGGTTGCCGACGTCGAGACCGCACTGCGCCGCGAGAACGTCGAGCTGCCGGCCGGCCGCGTCGAGTCCGTGGACCGCGAGTTCACGCTGCGCACGCGGACCGCGTTCGATACCGAGGAGGATTTCCGCCTGCTCGTGCTCGGCCGCGCAGCGGACGGCTATCTCGTGCGGCTCGGCGACGTCGCCGACGTGCGCCTCGCCGCCGAGGACGAACGCTCGCTCGGCCGCGCAAACGGCCTGCCCGGCGTGAGCATCGGCGTCATCCCCACCTCCAAGGCCAACGTGCTCGAGATCTCGCAGGCCGTGCGCGTGCAGCTCGCGCAGATCAAGGCCGCGCTGCCCAAGGACATCACTGCGGACATCAACCTCGACTTCACGGTGTTCATCTCCGAGTCGATGCGGAAGGTTGTCACCGTCATGCTCGAGACGCTGCTCGTGGTGCTGGTGGTGATCTTCGCCTTTCTCGGCACGCTGCGCGCGACGCTGATCCCGACCGTGACCATCCCCGTCTCGATCCTCGCCGCCGCGCTCGTCATGGTGGCCCTCGGCTATTCCATGAACACGCTCACGCTGCTCGGCGCCGTGCTCGCCATCGGTCTCGTGGTCGATGACGCCATCGTGGTGCTCGAGAACATCGCGCGGCGCATCGAGGCCGGTGAGCCGGCGCTCCTCGGCGCCATCAACGGCAGCCGCGAGATCGGCTTCGCGGTGGTCGCCACCACCCTCGTGCTGATGGCGGTGTTCGTGCCGGTCTCCTACATGGAAGGCACGCTCGGTCGCCTGTTCGGCGAGTTCGGCGTGACGGTGGCTGCGGCGGTCGGCTTCTCGGCCGTGGTCGCGCTGACGCTCACGCCGATGATGGCCTCGAAACTCTTTGCCGGCGGCATCCACCGCGGCCGCATCGCGCGGGCGACGGACCGCTGGTTCCAGACTTTCACGGTCGCCTACGAGGCGAGCCTGCGGCGCGTGATGACGGCCCGGAGGCCGCTCGCCGTGGTGCTCGGCGCCGCCGCTTTCACGACCCTGCTGATCGCGCTCACGGTGTTCGGCAAGCCGGTACCGTGGCTGAAGCTGCAGCAGGAGTTCGCGCCGACCGAGGACCGCGCCATGCTGCCGGTGATCGTCAACGGACCCGAGGGCGCGAGCCTCGCCAACATGGACCGCTACGTGCGGCAGGTCGAAGAAATCATGCTCGACGAGGTGCGCGCCGGCAACGCGCGCCGCGTCATCACCCGCTCCGGCTCATTTGGCGCGCAGGGCGACGTCAACAACGCCACGCTCTTCATGCCGATGACGCTGTGGGACGAGCGCGAGGAGACCTCGCAGCAGATCGCGCAGCGCCTGCGCATGCGCACCATGGGCATCACCGGCGTGCGCGTGATCGTGGTGCAGCCGCCTTCGCTCGGCATGCGCGGCAGCGGCCGCCCGCTGCAGGTGGTGCTCGGCGGCGGCGACTACGCCGAACTCGCCGCCTGGCGCGACAAGGTGGTCGAGCGCATCCAGCGCGAGAACCCGCGCATCATCGGCCTCGACTCCGACTATCAGGAGCGCAAGCCGCAGCTGCAGGTGAGCATCGACCGCAACCGCGCGGCCGACCTCGGCGTGTCGCTGCAGGATGTCGGGCGCACGCTCGAGACCATGCTCGGTTCGCGCGTGGTGACCACCTTCCTGCGCGGCGGCGAGGAATACAACGTGGTGCTGCAGGCGCGCGAGCAGGACCGCGCCACGGTCGACGATCTCGGCAACCTGTATGTGCGCACCGCACGCGGCGACATGGTGCCGCTGTCGGCGCTGGTCGCGGTCGAGGAGTCGGCCGCGCCGAGCGTGCTGCGCCGCTTCGACCGGCTGCGGTCGATCACGCTCAGCGCGAATCTCGCGCCGGGCTACTCGCTCGGCGAGGCGCTCGATTACGTCGAGGGCGTGATCCGCGAGGAGATCCCCGGCGGCGTGCAGGTCAACTACGACGGCGAGTCGCGCGACTTCAGGCAGACTGGCGGCGGCGTCTGGCTCACATTCGGCTTCGCGCTGCTCATCGTCTATCTCGTGCTCGCCGCGCAGTTCGAGAGCTTCGTGCATCCCTTCATCATCCTCGCCACGGTGCCGCTCGCGATCACCGGTGCGCTGCTCGGGCTGTGGCTCTTCAACTCTTCCATCAACGTGTTCAGCCAGATCGGCTGCATCATGCTGGTCGGCATCGCCTGCAAGAACGGCATCCTCATCGTCGAGTTCGCCAACCAGTTGCGCGACCGCGGCATCGAGTTCGTCGAGGCGGTCATCGAGGCGGCCTCGATCCGCCTGCGCCCGGTGCTCATGACCAGCCTGTGCACGGCCGCGGGCGCCGTGCCGCTCATGCTCGCGGCCGGTGCCGGGGCCGAAAGCCGCCAGTCGATCGGCGCTGCGGTATTCTTTGGCACCGTGCTGTCGCTGGCGCTGACCCTCTACGTGGTGCCCGCGCTGTATGCGCTCGTGGCGCGCAACACGCGCTCGCCGCATCATGTGAGTGACCTCATCGATCGCCTCGCGGGCCGCGCGCCCGCGAGCGCGGACGATGCGCTGCCGGTGCAGCGTGCCGCGCCACAACCCGAGAAAGGAGGCTGATCATGTCCACGGCTCTCTGGATCCTGCTCGTCTCGATGCTCATGCCGCTCGCCTGCGCCGGCATCTCCAAGTTCGGCGGTGCCGACCGCTATGACAATGCGAACCCGCGCGACTGGCTGGCGCGGCGCAGCGGCTATCAGGCGCGCGCCAATGCCGCGCAGGCGAACTGCTGGGAAGCGCTTGCCATGTACACGGCGGGGCTCGTCGCCGCCTGGATGGGCGGCATCGAGGGCGGCACGGTCGCACTCATCGCCGGCATTTTCCTGGGCGCGCGCATCGCCTATGTCGCCTGCTACCTCGCCAACCTCTCGACGCTGCGCTCGCTCGTCTGGCTGGTCGGTCTCGGCAGCTGCGTCTGTCTCGTCGTCATGGGTGCCCAACGCGTGGCGTGATGGCCCTCTCGCCCTACAAGCAGCTGGAACTCGAGTGGAAGCGCCTGCACGCGCTGCGCGGTGCGGTATCGCTGCTGCGTTGGGATGCCGCGGTGATGATGCCGCGGGGCAGTGCGGGCGGTCGCGGCGAGCAGCTCGCCGCGCTGGAAACCGAATGCCATGCAGTGCTCACCTCGCCCAAGGTCAGCCGCCTGCTCGAGCGGGCCGTGGCCGGGCAGGCCGCGTTGCAGGAGTGGGAGATCGCCAACCTGCGCGAGATGCGTCGCCAGCGCGACCACGCGTTCGCGATGCCCCTGGCGCTGCTCACCCGGCTCGTCAAGGCGGCGGCCAGTGCGGAAGCGGCGTGGAGCGAGGCGCGGCAGCAGAACCGCTGCGAACTGCTGGTGCCACATCTCGAGGAAGTGCTCGCGCTGGTGCGCGAAAAAGCCGGGTTGCTCGGCCAGTCGCTGTCGCTCGAGCCCTATGACGCGCTGGTCGACGAGTTCAGTCCGGGTGTCGGCTCGGCGCTCATCGACTCGCTGTTCAAGGCGTATGCGCGCCGTCTTCCCGGCATGGTGCGCGAGGTCATCGATCGGCAGGCCGCCCGGCCGGTGTTGCCGGTGGGCGGCAACTTCCGTCCCCGCCAGCAGCGCGCGCTGCTCACCGAGGTATTGCGCGCCATCGGCTTTCCGTTCGAGCGCGGCCGCATCGACGAAGCCTCCCATGCCTTCACCGAAGGCGTGGGCGGCGACATCCGCATCACCTACTGCCTGTCGCGCGCGGACCCCTTCGTCGCGCTGCTCGGCGCGCTGCACGAGGCGGGGCATGCGCTCTACGATCTTGGCCTGCCGGCTGACTGGCTGGACCAGCCGGTCGGCCAGGCGCGCGGCATGGCGCTCGAGGAGAGCCAGTCGCTGCTCCTCGAGATGATCCTCGGCCGCTCACGCGCGTTCGTCCGCTACCTGCGGCCCCTGCTCGAGAAGCACCTCGGCGCGAGTGGTGATGAATGGTCGGAGGACAACCTCTACCGCTGGCTCACGCGGGTGCGTTGCGGTGCGGTGCGTGTCGATGCCGACGAGCTCACCTATCCGCTGCACGTGATGCTGCGCTACGAGCTAGAGCGGCAGTTGCTCGCCGGCCGCCTCGCGGTGCGCGACCTGCGCGAGTCCTGGAACGAATCCATGCGTCAGCGGCTCGGCCTCGTGCCGGCGAACGACGCCGAGGGCGTGCTGCAGGACGCGCACTGGGCCGGCGGCTCCTTCGGCTATTTTCCGCTGTACGTGGTGGGCGCGGCGATCGCCGCGCAGCTCGCCGAGCAGATCCGGCGCGAGAGCCCGCAACTCGACGAGGAAATCGGCCGCGGCGACTTTGGTGCGCTGCGCGGCTGGCTGCGCACCGCCGTGCACTCGCAGGGCGCGCGTCTGCCGCTCGGCGAACTCGTGGCGCAGGCCACCGGCCGACCGCTGACCGCGGCGGCTTCACTGCGCCACCTCGAGCGCAGATACCTCGAGGAGCCGGCCTGATGGACATGGCGGTGCGGCGCGAGTCGAACACCTTCCGCAAGCTGCAGGCCCGGCTGCGCGGCCTCGTGGGCAAGGCGATTGCCGACTACTCGATGATCGGCGAGGGCGACAAGGTCATGGTCTGCCTCTCCGGCGGCAAGGACTCCTACACGCTGCTCGATCTGCTCATGTCGCTGCAGCGCAGCGCGCCGGTCGAGTTCGAGCTCGTCGCCGTCAACCTCGACCAGAAGCAGCCGGGGTTCCCCGAGCACGTGCTGCCGGACTATCTCGGTGCGCTTGGCGTGCCGTTCCACATCATCGAGCAGGACACCTATTCGGTGGTCAAGCGCGTCATCCCCGAGGGCAAGACGATGTGCGGCCTGTGCTCGCGCCTGCGTCGCGGCGCGCTCTACCACTGGGCGGCCGCCAACGGGATCACCCGCATCGCGCTCGGCCATCACCGCGACGATATCGTCGAGACCCTGTTTCTGAATCTTTTCTTTGGCGGGCGCCTCAAGGCTATGCCGCCCAAGCTGCGCTCCGAGGACGGACGCCACATCGTCATCCGCCCGCTCGCCTACGTGGCCGAGCGCGACATCGCCCGCTATGCGCGCGTGCGCAAGTTCCCCATCATCCCCTGCAAACTCTGCGGCTCGCAGGACAACGCGCAGCGGCGCGCGATCAAGCGGATGCTGCAGGAGTGGGAGAAGGACTACCCGGGGCGCACCGAGTCCATTTTCTCCGCAATCTGCAAGGTCGAGGCCGGGCACCTCGCCGACCCGGCGCTGTTCGACTTCGCCGGGCTCGTGGGCGGCGGCGCTGCCGGCGCCAGCCTCGCCGGGCCTGCCGCGGCGCCGGACGGCGGCGCGTGAACGCGGGCGCCGACGCCACTGCGGTGGTGGCGCGCCTGCGTAGCCGCTTCCGCGGCGCACTGCTCGGTCTTGCTCTCGGCGATGCGCTCGCTGCGCCGGCCCAGTACGCCCGGCCGGGCAGCTTCGCTCCGGTGCGCGACCTGCTCGGCGGCGGTCCTTACGACCTGCCGCGCGGCGCCTGGACTGACGACACCGCGCTCGCACTGCTGCTCGCGCGCAGCCTGCTCGAGTGCCGCGGCTGCGATCCGCATGACCAGCGGGCGCGCTTCCGCCGCTGGCAGATCGACGGCGAGGGGTCCGCGACCCACGAGTGCCTCGGCATCACGGCGAGCGTGAGCCGTGCACTCGCCGACGGCGCGCCCGCCGCCACGATTGCCGATGCAGCCGACGCGCTGGTGCGCGTGGCGCCGCTCGCCATGTGGCACTACGGCGATGAACCGGCGTTGCAGCGCGATCTTCCGCCGATGGTGGCGGTGACCTGTCACGAAGCGGACACCCTGCTCGCCGTCGGCCGCTTCGCCGGGCTGCTGCAGGAGGCGCTGCGCGGCGTCCCGCCGGCGCAGTGGTCGGCTTCGACGCCGGCCGTCGGCAGCAGCGCGTCCTCGCGCGCGCTCGCCGCGACCTGTGCGGCGCTGCACGGCGCGCGCGATTGGAAGGACGCGGTGCTGCGCGCGGTCAACGCCGGCGGCGACGCCGACGTGCTCGGCGCGGCCACCGGGCAGCTGGCCGGTGCTGCCTTCGGCGTCGAGTCCATCCCCGAGCCGTGGCTCGCCGCGCTCGTCGGACGTGACGCCATCGAGGAGCTCGCCGAAGGCCTGCTTGTCGAGGTGCTCGTGCGTATCGGCGAGGGGTCGTGAGCAGCCGTCGGCGCAATCCGCTGTGGGCGCGGCACTCCGATGCGCAGTTGCTGCGCCTGCGTTTCCGCGACCTGCATCTCGGGCCGCCGCGGCGCGCGACGCTGCAACGCGCGATCGCCCGCCTGCAGACCGAGCTCGCGGCGCGTGCCATCTGCATCGAACCGCATTACTGGTTCGCCGACGAATGGTTCTCGCCGGACGGCGTCCCCGGCATCGCGATCCCGTTCTATCTTGCCCACCGCCGGCTCGAGCGGCTCGAGCGGCGCATGGCGCGCAGCGTGGAGGGCGGCAACGCCACCGGCCTCATGCGCATCCTGCGCCACGAGGCCGGACACGTGGTCGACACCGCCTTCAGGCTGCGGCGGCGCAAGCTTTGGCGGCAGACCTTCGGTCCACCGTCCACGGCGTACCCCGAGGGCTATGCGGCTGATCCGGGCAGCACGGCCTTTGTCCGCCACCTCGATGGCTGGTATGCGCAGGCGCACCCCGCGGAGGACTTCGCCGAGACTTTCGCGGTGTGGCTGGCGCCGCGCTCTGCATGGCGGCGGCGCTACGCGGGCACCGCGGCGCTCGTCAAGCTGGAGGTCATGGACCGGCTGATGCACGACATCGCCGACCGCCGGCCGCCGGTGCGTTCCGCCCACCGCATCGAGCCGGTCGCCGCTAACGAACTCACGCTGCGCGAGCACTACCGCCGCAGTCTGCAACGGCGACAGCAGGGCGACTTCTCGCTCATCGACCGCGCACTCACCGGCGGCTTCACGGCGCTGCGGCCGGCCGGGCGACGCGGCAGCGCGCGGCGTGCCGAGACCTGCCTGCGCGGGTTGCGCGCGGCACTGGTGAGACACGCGGTGGCCCGCACACCGATCGACGAGTACGGTGCAAGGCAGCTGGTGCAGCTCGCGATCGAGCGCTGCCACGAGCGGCAGCTGTGGCTGCGCGGCACGGCGCCGCAGCGCCGGGCGAAGGCAGAGGCGATGGTAAGACGGCTCGCGCGTGCGAGCCTGCGCGATGGCAGGATCGGGTTTACTCTATGAAATGTTTGAAGATACTGGTGGTGGTCCACGAGAGTCTCGTGCCGCCGGAGAGCGACGACGGCTTCACCGATCAGCAGATCGACGAGTGGCGCACCGAGTACGACGTCATCCGCACGCTGCGCCTCCTCGGCCACGAGGTGAAGGTGCTCGGCGTGCTCGACAGCCTGACCGGGCTGCGCGTGGCGATCACCGAGTGGAAGCCGGACGTCGTCTTCAACCTGCTCGAGGAGTTCAACGGCATCGTCACCTACGACCAGCATGTCGTCGCCTACCTCGAACTGATGCAGCAGCCCTACACCGGCTGCAACCCGCGCGGTCTGCTGCTCTCGCGCGACAAGCCGCTCTCCAAGCAGCTGCTCGCCTGGCACCGCATCCCATCGCCGCATTTCGCGCTGCTGCCGCGCGGCCGCAAGTTCCGCGCGCCGAAGCAGATGACCTATCCGCTGTTCGTCAAGTCGACCACCGAGGACGCTTCTCTCGGCATCGCGCAGGCCTCGGTCGTCGAGACTCCGCAGCAGCTGCAGGACCGCGTCGCCTTCATCCACGAGCAGGTGGGCACCGACGCGCTCGTGGAGGAGTTCATACCGGGGCGCGAGGTTTACGTCGGCGTGCTCGGCAACGAGCGGCTGTCGCGCCTCCCGGTGTGGGAGCTGCAGTTCGGCACCATGGGCGCGAGCCAGAGCGCGATCGCCACGCGCAAGGTGAAATGGGACCGCTCGTACCAGCAGCGCCACGGCATCACGCGCGCCGCCGCGCAGGACCTGCCCGCAGCCGTGGTGGCCAAACTCGACCGCATGTCGCGGCGCATCTATCGCGCCCTCGGCATGTCCGGCTATGCGCGCATGGATTTTCGCGTGCGCGACGACGGCGAGGTATTCGTGCTCGAGGCAAACGCCAACCCCTGTCTCGCGGCCGCCGAAGATTTCGCGCAGTCGGCGCTCAGCGCCGGCATCGGCTATCAGGACCTGCTGCAGCGCATCATCCTGCTCGGGCTTGGCTACAAGGCGGAGTGGCGCGCCGACTACGGCTGAGCGAGTCTTCCGGCCTCGCGGCGCAGCCCTGCGGCGCAGCCGCAGCCGCAGACGCAGCCGCCGCCGCCGCCGCAGCCTCAGCCGAATTTGCCGAGCAGCGCGGCGTCGCTCACCCGGCCATCGAAGCCCATGCGCCGCCGCTCGTGAAACAGCGCCCGGTCGGCCGGGTCGACCGGCCGCGCGTCCTTGCCGTGGTCGACCTCCACCAGCAGGGCGTGCGGATGGTAGGCGAGGGCGCGCTGCGCGGCCGCTACCAGCGTGAGCTCGGTGTCGCCGTAGTGACGGCGATAGCCGGCAAAGAAAAGCCCGCCGCCGTAGATGCCGCGCAGCCAGTCGAGGCGCACCATGCCAAAGGAGGCGAGCTCGCCGAACCACTTGCCATCGTTGAAGGCGAAGAGTCCTGACTGCGGCTGCTTCTGCAGCGTCGCGGCCGCCACGGCGAGCCAGCTGCGCCCCGGGAATACATCCTGCGCGAGATAGACCATGAAGGTCGCATCGAGACGGCCGGCGAGCGCGTTCCAGATCGCGTTCGGACCTGCGCCGACATCATCCTCGACCATCAGCAGCGCAAGCGGTGCGCCGGCGCGCTGCAGCAGCACCGCTGCCGTGCTCTCGGCGAGATCGCGCGCGGTGAACGGCAGCACCGCGACGGTTTCGGCGGTCGGCAGCGCGGGGCCGGCGCGGCCGGCGCGGCCGGCGCTGCCGGTGGCCTGCAGGGCCGAGGCATGCAGCCAGTGCAGCGGGCCGCTCGGCGCACCGCGCCGACGCCGCGGCGCGGCGGCTAGCCGCGCACCCATGCCAGCAGCTGCGCGGCGAGTGCGCCGTGATCGTCGAAACGCCCGGTGTTCAGGTGCGCGAGACAGTGCCGCTCGCTCATCAGCTCGACCGCGCGGTGCGGCGGTCCGATGATCGTCTTGCCAAGCAGCAGCAGTTCGATCGCCGTAAGCCCCATGGAGTAGGGCCGGGTGTCGACGAAGGTGGCCGGCGTGTCGCGCAGCACGGCGAGATATTCGCGGTGATCGGCGGGCACCACGAACTCGACGTGCTCGCAGAGATCGCGCAGCTTCGGCATGAAGGTCTGCCGCGTGCGCTGATAGCGCCAGCGTTGATCGATCAGCAGCAGACGCTTCGGTTTGCGGCGACGGACGAAGGCCAGAGTCCGCTCGCTGATCTTGGCCGGGTTGGACACCAGCGCGAGCAGGCCGCGCTCCGGTGCCCGCCGAGCGGCGGCCGCGGCCGCGCCAAAATCGAAGTAGGGCGGTGGCGTGTAGGTCACGTAGGGCCCCCGGAAGCGCAGCACCGGCTCGGTGTACAGGCTCGCGCAGCGCGGCGGCACCTGCCAGCGATCCGTCAGGAAGCCATCGAAGCAGTCGAGTCCGGTCGTCAGCGCCTGCCCGCCCACCCACTTGAACTGGCGGCGCACCGGCCGCGCTGCGAGCGCCGCCAGGGCGTCCATGTCGGTCCAGCCGCCGCAGTCGATGAGCGCGTCGAGCCCGGCATCCTGCAGCACTTCCAGCAGCGCAGCAGGTGTCTTGCCGGCGACATCGATCCACTCGGTGGCGGTCGCACGCAGCGCATCGGCGAGCCAGTCGCGCTTGCGTGCGCCGCGATCGAGGTACACGAGCCGCGACTCGCGAGCGAGTTCGCGGAATGCGCCGACCGTGAGGAAGCCGACCGGGGAGGCGCCGAGCGATGGCGAGATGATGCCGATCCGCGGGATCCGCGGCATCGGCGGCAGGCGCTTGCGGGCGCCGCCCGCTGCGCGCCGTCGGGTCGCCCCCGGGGGCCGCAGGTAGCGCCGCGCGTGGCGGGTGAACGCCGCCGCCAGTTCTGCAGGGGAACGTGCGCCGAGGTAAAGATCCGCGAGCAGACGCGCCTCGGAGGCCCGCGCCGCGCTCGCCGCGCCCTTCACCGCCTCGAGCCGCTGTGCCGCGCCGGCCGGATCGCCGAAGGTGTTGAGGTGCAGGTCGGCGAGTTCAAGCGCCGCCGCGTGGCGCAGCTCGGTGGTGATCTGCGGCGTGGCGATCGCCTGCTCGAAGGCGGCTGCTGCCGCGTCCATGCGCTTCAGCGCACGCAGTGCCTTGGCGCGGATGACCTGCGCGCGGCCCCGCTTGTCGGCGACCACGCGCCCCGATGCATGCCGCAGCGCCGCGGTGTTGTCGCCGAGCGCAAGGCAGACCGCGGCGAGATCGGCACGCACCATCGCGGCCGCCTTCTCGTCACCGAGGCAGCCCGTGTAGAGGCGGCGCGCGGCCTCAAGATCGCCCGCCGCCACGGCGCGCGCGGCGGCGCGGGCGACCTGCCCCACTTCGGTCGACGACACGGCAGCCATCGGTCAGTAGAACTCGAGGCTCTTCGGCGTGATCAGCGGCAGGTTGGTCTGGCACCAGTCGCGGCTCGCGATGTTCATCACGTAGGTGTTGCGGTAGTGCAGCCAGCACGAGGCGAGCCACTTCGACTTGGTGTGGTGGGCGACGTCCTTCATCTCGCGCAGCCGCCTCAGGTGCGAGTTCAGCCGCGATTCGTTGATCGGCGGGATGCGCGCCACCCGCAGCCCCTGCCCGTGCTGCTTGAGGAACACCGGCAGCAGCCGCTCGATGATGAACGGCCAGTAGGTTGCCTCGGCGTGGAGCTTGCGTGGGTCTCCCTCGCTCGAGTTGATGAGCTTGAGCATCGGCCGCGGCAGCGACTTGCGCGCGGTGTCGATGAGGCGGCGAACGAAGGGCACATACTGATCCCAGAAGCCCGGGCCGCCGACGAAATAGTTGGCGTTCGAGAACACCACCGACGGCTGGATCTCGTAGAGGCAGTCCTCGCCGATGCCGTTCACCTGCAGGAAGGCCGCCGCCACCTCGAGCAGCCGCGGATGGCTCGGCGCGCCCTGCATCCACAGGTTCGAGTAGATCGCCTCGAGTTCGGGGTTCGGCGAGCAAAGATAAAGGTCGCAACCCGGCCGCTCGGCGATGGCCTGCAGGAAATCGCTGCCCGTGAGGCCGGTCTTCTCGCGGAATCGCCACGACACCGCGCCCCAGAGCGGCGGCGGATTCTTGCCGAGGCCCGCATACAGCTTCTCGAACACCCCGAACTCGAGCAGCGGATCGCGCGAGCCGCCGTTGTCGAAGGGCGTGAACGGCGACTCGAGATGCGGCCGCTGCTTGCCGTCAAAGAAAATCTGGTGGATGACGACCGGGGGATGACCCCTGCCCGCGCGGCTCGCCGCGGGCTTTGCCGGCCTCGCCGCCGTCGGCCTCGCCGTCGTCGGTCGCGCTGCGGCCCGCTCTGCTGCCGCCGGCTTCGGGTCCGCAGCGCGCGCCGCCGCGGGTTGCGCCGGCGTGGGCGCCGCCTCCATGCTGCGCAACTTGCCCTGCAGCGCATCGTCCGCGCGCGGCGAAGCCTCCGGCAGCTCCGGCCCCCCGTGATCGCCTGAGCCGTTGATGCCCTCGGGCCGCGGCGTCGCGCCGTTGGCGACCGCTCGATTCTCGGGCTGCCGGTGCGCGGCAACGCGACGGCTCTTGGTTTTCTTGCTCATGGGGTGGTGTCGCTTGGAGTTCCGTTGTTCATGGGGCCGTGGTCGCCGAACCGGCGGGTGGCGCATCGCGGCGTTCGTCCCGCCACGGCTGCGCGCGCAGCCAGACCGTACATACATGCTTTTCACCCTGCACCACCGGCTCACCTGAATGCAACACCAGCGGATCGGGCCGTCCGTCCGCCGTCACGTTGCGAAACCAGACGGCGCGGCCTGCGCGGGCATGCACCCGCAGCCCGCCGGCCTGCGGGAAAGTGGTGTCGCCGCCGGCGGCCGGCGTGTCGAGATACATGAGGAAAGTACCCACCCGCTGACCGCCGCGCTCAAGATGCCGGGCCGCACCCGGGTCGTCGACGTTGAACCAGTCGTAGTGCGCCCGATACTCGTCGCCCGGCGCGTAACCGATCACCTGCATCGGCTCGAAGCAGCGCGGGTCCCAATCGACCAGCTGCGCGAGCCGTCGCTCGATATCGCGCACCAGCGGATCGTTGATGTCGAGGAAGGCCATCGAACCGCGTCGCGCGGCGTGCAGCGTCGAGCGGCCGGTCGCGCCGTCCACCACCTCGGCGGGTCGCGCCGTCGCCGCCCCGAGCGCCAGCAGCCGCTGGCACTCCGCGGCGGTGAGGAATTCTTCGATCACGCAGATCTGCGGCTGTGCCATGCGGGTGACGATCAGCACCGGTCGATCGCCGACCGGCGGACTCGGCGAGTCGGCCGCGATACCCGGCAACCTCGGGCTTGCCGTCACCAGCGCTGCCGCCGCAAAGGCTGCCCCGAGGGCCCTGCGGGCGGCGGCCTCGGCGATGCCGCCGCGCAGCATGTCGCGCAGCAGATCCTCCGCCGAGCAGCCGCGTCCGACGTTCAGTTGCAGCCAGCTTGCCCACTCGGACGGCAACGCCGCGCCGTCCGCATCCGCCACAGCGTCCGCGCCCATCCTGCTGTGCTCGCTCATCCTGCCCAGCGCCCGTGGTCGATCGTGCGGCCCGGGTAATCGATGCCGCTGAAGCGCGCGTAATCCCGCAGCGAGCGCTGCCGGCCGAGCCCGTAGGCACCGAGGTCCTCGCCGTCGAAGAGCAGGCGGCGCAGGCGCAGTTCCGCCTGCTCACGCAGCGTCCACCAGCGCACCGGACGCCCGGCATCGTCGGCCTCGCCCCAGTGCACGGGGCGCTCGGCGGCCGCATGGTAGAGATGGTAGATCGGCATGTCGGGCGGGTGCAGGATGTCCCAGCCGGCAGTCCAGGCACGGATCGCGAGGTTCTGCTCCTCGCCCTCGAAGTACAGATAGGGGTCGATCGGCACCTCCTGCAGCAGGAAGCCCCGCGCGAACAGACACCCCGCACCGATGTGGAAGCCGGGGAGGGCGCGTCCGCTCTCCGTGGGCACCCCCTGGAACCGCAGCACCGGGGAGCCGTTGGCGAAGCTCGCGTCCGGCAGCGCCCGCAGCACGATCGCCTTGCCGCGCATCGGCTGCGGCACGGCCAGCGGCCCCTGCATCTCGAAGGGGCAGGGGTAGGTCGTCAGGATGCTCCGCGGGTTGGCCCCCTCGACCGCCTCGAGCGCGCCGATCAGCCGCGCGTCCCATCCGGGCTCGAACACGGTGTGCGAGTCCACCTGCAGGAAGAACTCCTCGCCCTGCCACAGGCTGGCCGCGATTGCCCGCGCGAAACAGGGACCGCGCCCGTAGCGGTGGTGCAGGTGCAGGTAGCGCAGGTTCGCGGTCGCCGGACCCACCTGATCGAGCGGCGTCGGCTGCGGACTCTGGTCCACCACCCCGATCGACACCCGCGACCGCTCGGCGGCGGCCTCTAGGCAGGACGCCAGGGTCTGCACCAGCAGGGGGTCGCGGTATGAGGCAATGCTGACGAAAATGCGCATCGTTCGTATTGAAGCCTATCGCGGGCGACGTGCGGCCCCTTTGTTGCCGTCAAACCGCCGTGCAAAACTAAAAACAAATACACAAACTAAAAAAGCAAGCAATATCGATAGTTATAAACATTGTCCAACTGTCGGCTGTCTTGCAAGGCATTTGCCTTCCGCCAGCCGTAGCCGGTAGGTATAGTGTCCGCAAGGCTGGGTGCAGGGGTGCGCCCGGCAGGGAGTGATTTGTACATGTCCAAGAAACCGTCCACGCCGCAAGGCGGGAAGTCCGGCCGGCGCATCAATCTATCCGCGCCGGGATCTATAGGTGATCTGCCGCTCGCTGCCCTTCTGCTGGGCAACGCGATCGGCGTAGTGCGCGCCGAAGATCGCTCCGACACCGCTGCCGACGCCTCCGCCGCAACCACCCCTGCGGCCGAGTCCGTCACCTCCGAAGAAATCGTTTCGTCCGGGGAATCCCGGGTCGCCGAAGACTCTGCCGTCGCAGACGAGGCTGTCAAAGAAAACACCGAGACTGCCGAGGTTTGCGCGAAGTCCGCCGACGGTGAGGCCGCTGGCGAGACCTGCGACCCTGAAGCTGCTGAAGAGCAGGCGCAGAGCACGCAGAGCGCGGAGTCCGCTGATGCCGCCGCGCAAAGCGCCGGTCAGGCTGCGGGCCAGGCCGCCGAAGCCGCTGCCGCGCCGGCCGCTGAGGCCGCCGCTGCTGGCGCTGCCTCGAGTGCCGCCGCCGGCGCCGCCGCTGGCGCGGCAGCAGCCGTCAGCCCCGCACTCATCGGTCTAGGTCTGCTTGGCGTCGCGGCGGTAGCCGTCGCGGCTTCCGACAGCGGTTCACCGTCGCCAGCGCCGACGCCTGCGCCGACTCCGGCGCCGACTCCGGCGCCGACGCCAGCGCCCACCCCGGCGCCGACGCCAGCCCCGACTCCGGCGCCGACCCCGGCACCGACGCCAGCCCCGACTCCGGCGCCGACCCCGGCACCGACGCCAGCCCCGACGCCGGCGCCGACTCCGGCGCCGACGCCAGCGCCCACCCCGGCGCCGACTCCGGCGCCGACGCCGGCGCCCACCCCGGCACCGACGCCCGCTCCGACGCCTGCGCCCACCCCGGCGCCCACGCCTGCTCCGACGCCGGCGCCGACTCCGGCGCCGACTCCGGCGCCGACGCCGGCGCCGACGCCGGCGCCCACCCCGGCACCGACGCCAGCGCCGACGCCTGCGCCGACTCCGGCGCCGACTCCGGCACCGACTCCGGCGCCCACCCCGGCACCGACGCCCGCTCCGACGCCTGCGCCCACCCCGGCGCCCACCCCGGCGCCCACGCCTGCTCCGACGCCCGCTCCGACTCCGGCGCCGACTCCGGCGCCCACTCCGGCCCCGACGCCTGCGCCGACTC
>JBILMF010000076.1:0-13812 GCA_044375655.1 Steroidobacteraceae bacterium
CCCTGTTGACCTTGCTGGCCAGCGGCCTGCTCGCCGCAAGTCTGCTGCGGCCCGCCGCGGCGTTCGCCGATACGCCGAAAGTCGGCCAGCCGGCACCCGACTTTCGCCTCCAGGACCAGAACGGCAAGTGGGTGACGCTCAGCGAACACCGCGGCAAGTGGGTGGTGCTCTACTTCTACCCGAAGGACAACACCCCGGGCTGCACCACCCAGGCCTGCGAGTTCCGCGACGATATCTTCGCCTTCCGCCGCGCCAACACCGTGATCCTCGGCGTCAGCGTCGACGACGTGGAGTCCAAGAAAGGCTTCGCCAAGGAGCACAGCCTGCCGTTCCAGGTGCTCGCCGATCCCACCAAGCAGGTCACCCGAGACTTCGGCGTGCTCACCAGCATGCTCGGCCTGATGGAGTTCGCCCGCCGCGACACCTTCATCATCGACCCGCAGGGACGCATCGCGCGCCACTGGCCGAAGGTGGATGCGACCGGGCACTCGCAGCGGGTGCTCGCCGAATTGAAGAAACTGCAGGTGCCGGGCGCCTGAGCGGCGTACTGCGGTCCATACAGCACACGGGGGTTACGCAAGCATGTCAAAGAAATCAGCAGCTCCTTCCGGCGCGCGACGCGCCTTCCTGACCACGGCTGGCGGTCTTGGTGGCGCGCTCGCCATCGGCGCTTCCGGGGTCGCGGGTATGACGCTCGGCGGACCGGCGGCGATGGCCGCCTCGCTGACGAGATCGCGGTACGGCCGGGGGCCGGGTCTCAAGGGTCCTTATCTCGACCTGTCCACGGGTCGCGGCAACCAGCTCGCCTACGCGCGCATCCAGGGCGACCTCGACTTCGGCAAACAGAAGTACTTCTGGTTCAAGGGCTACCTCATGGCGGTGGAGCCCCAGAAGAAGATCGTCGACCTGATGGGGACCTCCGGCTTCGGTGCGATCCGTCTCGCCGAGGGACCGAACGGCGCGATCCGGCGGATGTGCCGCGAGATCATCGTTTACACCGATCTGCGCAGCGGCGAGGTACTCGATGACTGGAAGAACCCGCTGACCGGCGAGACGGTCAAGGCGGTGCATGTCGACAACGACCCGTTCAACTATCTCATTGAGGAATACTTCCCGCAGCCGCCGAGCTTCGGCGGGCTCAACAAGGAAGCGCCGCCGCCGCGGATTCCCTTCGTGCTGCCGTGGTACCAGCACGGCGGTACCGCCGAGATGGAGATCCACATCCACCTCGCTTACCCCAACGCTTTGCAGCCTGACAAGTGGCCGCGCGAATCCTCCGGCCCCATCGCGCAGGTGTCGGAGATGTTCGCGCACCACATCAAGGTCGAGGATCTGCAGAACCCGCGGCTCACCACCGTTGACTACAACGGCACCTGGAACCGCGTCACGCCGTGGCTGCCATGGATGCTGATGGGCCAGCGCCCCGGCTACTGCCAGTACGCCTGCTTCATGGGCACCACGCGTGATCTCGAGGAAGTGCTTTCGCGGCCGGTGCTCGACTACGCAAACAAGCACTACGCGAAGTACTTCGAGGCGCCGACCGAGTGGTCGGACGCGCACAGCCTCTCGAGCCTCGAGCACTATGCGCTGCGCAACAAGCCGGCGCCGCTGAAGTAGCCGGCGCGGCGAAGCAGCGCCGCCGGGGTGCATTGCAAATGGATGCGTTGGAAGCGGGTGCAGCGGGCAAGCGTGCGGCAGTCGGGGGATGCAGGGTTCTGCGGCGCGTCATTGCGGCGCAGCGCACGACCGACGGGGCCGGCGTCACGCTCTACCGCAGCCTCGGGCAGTCGCCGCATGCGCGCCTCGACCCCTTCCTGATGCTCGACGAGTTCGGCAGCGACCGGCCGGACGAGTACATCGCCGGCTTCCCGCCGCACCCGCATCGTGGCTTCGAGACCGTCACCTACATGCTCGAGGGCCACATGCTGCACGAGGACCACCTCGGGCACCGCGGCCATTTGCGTAGTGGCGGCGTGCAATGGATGACCGCCGGGCGCGGCATCATCCACTCGGAGATGCCGCAGCAGGAGAGCGGCTTGCTGCGCGGCTTCCAGCTATGGGTGAATCTGCCGGCGCGCGAGAAGATGCGGCCGGCGGCCTACGAGGACATCGAGGCCGCACGCATCCCGACGGTGCAGGGTGATGGCTGCCGCGTGCGGATCGTCGCCGGCAGTTTTGCCGGGCCGACCGGCAGTGTGCGCGGGCCCGTCGACGGAGTGACGACGCAGCCAGTTTTCTTTGACGTCGAACTGCTGGCAGGCGTGCGCTTCGCGCATTCCCTGCCCGCAGGCCACAACGCGTTCGTCTATGTGTTCGAGGGCGCGCTCGCGGCGGCCCCCGACAGCAGCCTCGCCCAGCCGCTGCTGCGTCGCCAAGCAGGTGTGCTCGGCGATGGCGCGGGCGTGGTGCTGGTGGCGGGCGATGCGGGGGTACGTTTCCTGCTGCTCGCCGCCGCACCCATCGGTGAGCCCGTGGTGCAGTACGGCCCGTTTGTGATGAACACCCGCGAGGAGGTCGAGCAGGCCGTGCGCGACTATCAGGCCGGCAGATTGGTTGGCGGCGGCGCTGCGGGCGGCGGCGGCTCGATGGCGTAGGCGGCGATTTCGTCGCCGACACCCTTCAGCTTCAGGCTGCCCACGGCGCGCAGCCCCGCCGTGTCGCGCAGCCGGGAGTAGGTGGCGCCGCTCACCAGCACCGTGCTGTCGAATTCCTTGTTGGCGGCCTCGAGACGCGCCGCGATGACGACCGTCTGGCCATACGCCGTGTAGTTGAAGCGGCGCTGGCCACCGAAGTTGCCGACCAGCGCATCGCCGGAGTGGATGCCGGCGCGGGTGCGGCCGAGCTTCAGGCCGTACTCTTCCTGCACTTTGGCGCAGTACGCCGTCGAGAAGGCCTGGATGTCGCGCGCGCAGGCGACCGCGCGATCTGCGTGGTCCGCGTGCAGTACCGGCGCACCGAAGAGCACCACGACGCCGTCACCCGTCAGCTTGTCGAGCATCGCCTCGTGCCGCCACAGCACCTCGAAGAGTCCATCGAAGTAGCCGTTGATGATCGGCGAGAACTTGTCGACTGGCGTGTCGGCGACGAAATTCGAGGAGTTTTCCAGATCGGTGAACAGCACGGTGATGTCGCGGATACCGGCGCCGAGCTGTACCGGCTCGGAGCCGTCCTCGATGCGGCGGATCACTTGCGGAGCAAGGTAGCGCTCGAGTGCCGTGGCGTACAGTTTTCGCTCGTCGGCCAACTGGTTGGCGGCGACGCGGCTGACCACGAAGAACGACAGCGCAAAGGCCGTGAACGGCGACACCACCGGCACCATCAGGCTGAACTGCCACATGGCGACACCGCCGCCGACGAGCACGAGCAGCACGCCGCCGCCCAGCCAGCGCAGCGAACTTGCCCAGCCGGAGACCGAGCGGCCGAGCGCCGCACCGCCGAGGGCCGCGGCCAGCGCGAGGAGGGCGACTAGGGGCAGTCCCGGAATACGTACCGAATCGCCCTCGAGCAGCTGCGCCATGGCGTGCGCGTGCACCTCGACACCGGGAGTGCCGTCGATATGACCGGCGAGGAAGCGCAACGGCGTGACGTGCATGTCCTCGTGCGGCGTGTCGGCGTCGACGCCGACCGAGCGGGTGACCCGCCCGATCAGCACCGTCTTGCCGGCGAAGAACGCCGCCGGCAGGAACTCGACGTCAGCGGCCGAGAAGGAGGGAGCGATGGCGCCGGCGTTCTCGTTGCGGACCGAGGGATGGGGCGCGCGGAAGTGCAGCCGGAACTGGGACGTGTACGCCGGCTCGCCGCCCGCGGCACGAGCAAGCGCCGCAGCGAAAGACGGCAGCTTGCCGGGCGCAGGATCGTAGAGCCGCACCACGTCGTCGTAGGACTCGCGCACCAGCGCGCGTGCATCCGAATACCCGACCCCGGGCAGCAGCGGATAGTCCTTGCCGGCCTCGAGCACCGGGTGGCCGAGTACCACCACCGGCATGCCGAGTGCGCCGAGGCGGCTGCCCACCGTGTCGAACTCCTCCTGGGAGCGCCAGGTATCGAACAGGTAGTCGACACCGACCGCGCGCGCGCCGTGGCCGGCGAGGGCGCTGATCACGTTGGTGAGCCAGATCTTGTCGATCGGCGAGATGCAGCCGCAGGCGCTCTGCGCTCGCATATCCTCGATGGCGCGGTCGTCCACCTTGACGATCACCAGGTCGTCGCGGGCGGGCGGCGCGGCCATGGCGATACGCACATCGTAGGCGAAGTTTTCGAGGTAACGGGCCGGGGCGGTCTGGTCGAACAGCAGCGCCAGCACGGTCGCGCCCAAGGCGATGATCAGTGCAATAATGTTGCGTTTTTGCGGAGATGTGATGGCCATCAGCCGGAATATGCCGCAATGGGATAGATTGCGGTCTGGAATTTTTCAGATCGCGGCGGGACGGGGATCGTCGGTAGGGTATGCGGGACGCAGGGTGGCTCGTCGGAACTCGGGTTGCGGCGGTACTCGTATGGGTACTGGCCGCTGCGCCAGTTGCCGCGCAGACGGGGCTGACGCGCGACGAGGTGTTGCGCCTGCCCGCGCCGCTGCGCGCTTCGGCCTCCGACTATGGCGCGGTGCGCTGTGATTCCATGCCCGTGGTCGGCCTGCAGCCGGGGGAAATCGAACTCGCCACGGTGACCGCCGTGCGGGCCGAGGGAATGACGGTCCTCGCGCCTGCGGATTTCGCCCGGCTGACCTCCGCGATGCCGCAGAACCGCGTAAGTCGCGAGGGGCTTGCGCGACTCGCTGCGGCCGTGGAGTGCCGGTACCGCGAGCTTGGCTATGTGTTCGCGAGGGCAGCCGTGCGTTCGGACCCGGCGGACGCCGAAGGGGTTTACCGCGTGGCGATGACCGAGGGCGTGGTGCGCCGGGTCGAGGCGCTCGCCGAGACCGAGGGTCTCGCGCGCCTCGCGCTGCGCGCCTTCACCGGACTGCGCGAGGGCGTGCCACTGCAGGCGGCCAACGTGCGGCGGGGCCTCGCGCACGCGGCGTCGGTCGGCTTGACCAACGTGCGTCCCACCATCCGTCGCTCGCGCCTCGATCCTGCCGAAATCGACGTCGTGCTGATCGTGGGGTCTGGTCCCGACCAGCTGTTCCTGCAGGGCCAGAACGGCAACTCCAAGGCGCTCGGCCCCCTCGGGGTGCTCGCTGGGGCACAACTCGCCGGCCTCACGCGGCTCGAGGAGCGCACCACGATCGGCGCCTATGCGGCAACCGATATCCGCGAGCAGTGGTCGCTGCAGTTCGACAGTCAGGCCCTGCTCGGCGGGCGCGGGCTGCTCGGTCGCTTCGGCGGCGCCTATTCGCGTTCGCAGCCCGGGGCGGTGCTGGCGCCGCTCGAAATCGATGCCAAGACCTTGTACGTGGTGGGTGAGCTGGCGGCGCCGCTGCGTGTGCGGCAGGGGCTCGTGAGCTACTGGCGGACCGGCATCGAGGCGGTGGACCAGCAGACGGTCTATCTCGGCGGCCTGCCGCTCGGCAACGACCGCCTGCGGGTCGCCTTTGCAGGCCTGCGGACCGACGGTCTGCTCGACTCGGGCAACTGGGCCTTCGATCTGCAACTGCGCCGTGGCATCGGCGCCCTCGGTGCGAGCCGCCGGGGTGCCACCGACCTGTCGCGCTTCGATGCGCAGCCGGAGGCGCTCGTTTTGCGCGCGGACGGCGAGTTCGGCTCCCAGCTGACGCGCAGCCTGACGCTGCGCGGCACACTGCGCGCGCAGTGGAGCCGGGACCCGCTGATGGGTTTCGAACGTATCAGCTACGGCGGACTTACCGGTGGGCAGGGCTTCGATCCGGGCGCCCTCATCGGCGATTCGGGTGTGTCGGCGAACCTGCAACTATTCAGCGCGCCGCTGACCATCGGTGCCGCCGGCACCATCAGGCCCTTTCTGCAGGTGTCGGCAGCGAGGCTCTGGACCAACGATGATCTCGGGCTCGCGTTCGCGCGCGGCGCTTCCGTGGGTCTGGGGGTACAGTGGGCCGTGAGCAGGTCATGGCAGATCGAGGCGGTGATGGCGCAACCCTTCGGGCGCATCGAGGGCGTCGGCGAGGACGCGTACGGTCGGCGCTTCCTGCTGCGCTTCAGCGGTTCGTTCGAGTGGCGCGGTCGCCGGCCGCTGGCGGAGGAGACTGCACGATGACCCGTTCCGCCCGCATCACTCCGCTGATCGGCGCTGCCGCCGGTGTGCTGCTCGCGGGCGCCGTGGCGTCCGCGCAGTCGACGGCGCCGCCGCTGCTGCCCGTCAATCCTCAGGTCGAGGCGAGTTCCGGCGGCGGCACCACCTTCACTCCCGGCAGGACCCGCCTCGACGTCAACTCCGGCGCGCGCCGCGTGGTGATCCGCTGGGACTCCTTCAACATCGGCGCCGGCAACGAGGTCGTGTTCACGCTGCCCGACGGCAAGTCGATCGCCGTCAACCGGGTGGCCTGCAGCGGCAACTGCTCGGCGAGCAACATCAACGGCGCGCTGCGCTCCAACGGCAACGTCTGGATCCTCAATCCCGCGGGCGTGCTCTTCGGGGTGAGCGCCCGCGTGGATGTGGCAGGTCTGCTGGCCACTCCGGCCGGCATCGACGACATCCGCGGATTTGTCGACGCGGCGAATGACGCGCCGGTCGCCTTCAGCATGCCCGCCAATCCCGGCCCGGTGCTGGTCAGCGGCGGCGCGCAGATCCTGCTGCGCGGCGGATCGGGGGTGCTGGTCGGACGCAATGTCACGGTTGGTGGCACGGTCAAGGCAGCCGATGATTCGAGCGACGCCGAGAAGTCCTCCAGCCAGGTGGTCTACGGCGCGGCCAGCAAGTTCCGGCTGCTCTTCCGCGAGTCGGCGCCGAGCGCCATCGCCAGCGGTGATCTCGACCTGTTCGACTTCATCATCGACGAGGGTTTTGCGCCGCCATCGGGCTCCGCGTTTGCGCCGTCGATCGACATCAACCCCGGCTCGAGCACCCGCGCCGGCCAGGTGCTGGTGCACGCGCGCGGCGCGAGCAGCGCGGCGGCGGGCTGCAACGGCTGCGTGTCGATCGGCGCGGCGCTCGAGGCGACCGCAGCCGATCGCAGCGGGCCGCTGGCTGCGGCACTCGCGGTGCGTGCGGACAACCTGGACCTTTATCTGCAGCGCTCTGCACGCTTCAACAACGCGGGTGCCGCGACCCTCGATCCGCTGGTGACGCTGAACTCCCGCGGCTCGCTGAATCTCACGGCCCGCGGCATCCTCGCGCCGCAGTTGTTGAGCCTCCGCTCCTCGTCGAGCAGCACGTCGGTGGCGCTGCCCGACCACATCACCGCCGAGCTTGCGGCGAGTGGTCCGATCTCCCTCACGGCCGACGATTCGATTCTGCTGACGTCGGTGCGGCTCGGCGGCGCGCGGCTTAATGCGCGCAACGACGTGCTGCTCAATGCAGCGCTCGCCGATCCAAATGCCGGCTCGATCACCGCGGGGGGCAGCATCCTGCTCACCGAGACGAGCGGTGCTGATGGCCGCGGGCGAGTGCCGGGCGCGGATTTCACGGTCGGCGACCTGCGCGCCGGCGGCAATATCATCCTCGACTACCGCAGGGGTTTCACGGCCGGCAGCGTGACCGCCGGCAGTGGCGTCGAGATCAGGGCCGACGATGCCGTGCGCCTCGGTAATGTCTCGGCCACCGACCTCACCGTACGCTCGGCCAAGGGTGCCGTGCAGAGTGGCAACATCACGGCCCGCACGGTGCGGCTCGACGCGGCCGCCGGTGCGTTGCGGGCGGGTGGGGTGACGGCGACGGCCGGTGGGGTGGTGCTTACGGGGCGCGACGGGGTGGTCGTTGGGGATGTGGATGCGGCGAGCGGTGTGACGCTGCGCGGCAGTGCCGGTTCGGTGAGTGGCGGGAAGTTGCGCGCGCGCGCCGGGGCGCTGGAGGTGGAGGCGGGCAATGAAGTGACGGTGTCCGACGTCGAGGCGACGGGCGCGGTGAAGCTGGCCGCTGCGGGGGCCGGGCTGAAGGCGGGGACGGTCAAGTCGGGAGCGGCGGTGGAGCTGACTTCGCGCAACGATCTCGCCAGCGCGTCGGTCACGGCGGTCGGTTCAGTGAGAATGTCCTCGGGTACGGGCGGAGTGAACGCCTCGGGACCGATCGCGGGTACTGCACTCACCATCAGTGCCGGCGGCGGCTCGGCGGCAATCGGCGGCGCCACGGCCACATCGATCAACGTCACGGCGTCTCGCGACATCACGATTTCGGGTGCGGTCAACTCGACCGGCAACGCGGCATTCACTGCTGGCGGTACCTTTGGCAACAGCGCCGCGATACGCGTCACCGAGGGCAGGGCGATCAGCGGCGCGAGCCCGGCGACCGGATATGGCGGCATCGACATCCGCGCTGCCGACGTCAACATCGGCGCCGCCATCACCGCGCGCGGCAGCGGAGTCGGTATCCAGCTGCAGGCGACAGGCAGCGGCGGGGTTGCGCTCGGCGGGGGGATCGGCGCACCGGCGGCGGGCTCCTTGCAGTTGTCCGACACCGAGTTGCAGCAACTCGATGCGGCCACGGTGGCGATTCGCAGCGGCGAGACCGCGAGCACGGGCGGCGACATCGTCGTCGGTGACGTCGCCATCGATCGCGCGCGGATCGGCGAGCTGCTGCTGTCCACTGGCTCGTCCGGCAAGATCCGCGTCAGCGGCGCGGTGAGCGGCACCGGGGCGCCGGCGGTCACGCTGGGCGAAGCGGGCCGTCGGCCTGGCGATATCGACGTCACCGGCTCACTGGGTTCTGTTTCCGCACCGCTGGGCCGTCTGCAGTTGCGTTCGGCCGGCAACATCCTCATCGGTTCCAGCGTGTTTCTCGAGCAGGTGCGGGCGGCAACCGACATTGCCACTTTTGACGTGAACAATCTGGCGGCGACCCTGGGCGGGACCACGGCAGGGCAGTTGTTCATCGTTAGCGGGGCGACGAGTTTCGAGGCGACGCGGGCGGTACTGCAGCAGAACACTGGTGGTCGCACGGGGGACGGTATCCGCATCGGCATCGCGGGCTCGGCCGTACCATCGACGATCGTCACCAGCGGCAGCACCGCGCCGGTACGGGTGGCGCTGTTTGGCAGCGTGGTGGATGGCGGCGGTACGGCCCTGACAGCCTCGGCCGCAGCCTCCGCAGCGGGCATGCTGCCGAGCGGCACCGAAGCCAATCAGGCGTGGCGATTCAACACCTGTATCGCCGGCAGTGGCGCGTCCTGCCTGCCGCGCAACGACCCGGTGGCGACCATCGTCAACGTGGTTCCGACCACCCCGACGGTACCGCCGCCACCCGCGGCGCCCGCCGCACCGGCGCCTGCGCCCACACCGGCGCCGACACCCGCGCCAGCGCCTGCGCCGGCGCCGGCTGCGGCACCCGCATCAGCGGCGGCGCCGGCGAGCACTGCGTCGACGGCGGGCAGCAGCACCCAGAGCTCCAGTACAGCGGGTAGCGGCGCCGCGAGCAGCGGCTCCGGCGGCAGTTCGAGTAGCAGCAGTAGCGCCAGCACCAGCGGCAGCGCGAGCAGCGGTTCCGACAGCAGCGCCAGCGGCAGCAGCGGTTCCAGCAGTGGGGGGGCGGGCAGCGGTTCGGGCAGCGGCTCCGGCAGCGGCTCGGGCGCCGCCGCCGACAGCGGTTCCGGCGGCGGTTCGGGCGGCAGCTCGAGCGAGAGTGGCAGCAGCGAGAGCGGGTCCAGCAGCGGCGAGTCTGGCGGTGAGGCTGCGAGCGACACCGAGGGCGAGAGCGAAAGCGAGGCAGCGGCCGAGCGGGAGGCTGCCGCCGAGGAGGAGGCCGCCGCCGAGGCTGAGGCAGCCGAGGAGGAGCAGGATCAGGAGCAGGAGCAGGCCGAGCCGACCGCCGAAGAAGAGGCCGCTGAAGAGACGTCCGCCGAGGTCGCCAACGCGGAGACGCAGGCTGCCGAAAGGAGTCTGGAGCCGATGGAGGTGGATCCGAGCGCCCGCGACCTGCTCGATCCGGTTCGCATCCGCGACACCAATGAAGTAGGCGTAGGCGCAGCGAACGAAGATCTGTGGCCGGAGGGACCGGGTTGAGCAGGGCCGCCATCACGTTTTGCCACTCGCGCTTCGTGCTGGCGCTGGTCGCTGCGCTTGCGCTGGTTGCCGGACCGGCGGCTGCAGGGCAGGCCGCGGCAGATCGCGGCGAGGCCGATGGCGGCGAGGCGGCAAGTATCCGCCCGGTGGCTGGCAAGCCGGCCATCAACCTGGGTGCCGATCCGACCGGCCGGGTGTGCTCCGCACGCCGGTTGTTCGGCGATCCGCTGCTGCGCGATGGACGGCGTGACTTCGCCTACGACGTGACCTGCGGTCGTTCCGGCAGCATCGGTCGGCTGTACTTGCTTGGCTCGCGATCCAAGGATGTGGCGCTGCGCGAGTGGCGTGATGCCATCGCACCGCTCTGCGTGGCGCCGCGGCCGCAGGAGTGGACGCCCGTCGCGGGGCTGCAGGCCGAGATCGGTCTTTTCTGCGGTGGCGGCTCGACCGTCGGCTCGCGACCGGCCACCGTCCTGCTTGCCGCCAGCGGTGGCGCGGGGCTGGTCGCCGGCGACGGGCCGGTGGCTTCGACACCGGTGATCGAGTTTGCGCTGAAGATTCTCGCGGGGGTGGTCGCCGAACCGACTCGCGCGCGCGCGCGTGGGCCGCGCAGCAGCCTGCTGTCGAACCTCGAGTCGGTGCTCGGCAGTGACCTGGCCGGCGGCGGTTTCACCGACTTTTCCACGCTGCGCGCGGCTGCGTTCGAGAACAACTCGATGTGGACCTTCGGCGCCGCCGAGTTGCAGTTCGCCGACGCCCTGCGCGTGCATGCCGGTCTGTGGCCTGAGGACTACGCCGGCCGCGCCGATCTGCAGTCCGAGCGCGCGCTCAACCTGGCGAACCAGCGACGCTTCGCCGAGGCGGAGCGGGTGCTGGCCGAGGCCGAGCAGAATGCCGGCCGCTCGGAGGATGCGTTCTTGCGCGCCAAGGTTGCCGCCTACGCGGCGATCGCTGCGCTGAACGCTGGCCAGTACGCCCAGGCGGGACAGCGTGCGATGCGCGCCCGCGAGCTGCTGGAGGCCTGGCAGCGCTCCGGGCAGATCGAACGCGAGCAGGCCGATCAGTCCGCAGCGCGGCTGCCAGTCGCCAAGCGCGCGGCAATCCTCGATTCGCAGATGCTGCGTACGCTGGCGATCGCCGCGGCGCGGGATCCGGCGGGTGGCGAGTGGCGCGACAATCTTTCCAAAGCGGCGGACGTTGCGTCGGCGCTGGATGCGCGCTCCGGCGGCTGGCTGCAGTCGGGTCTCGCGCAGGATCGTTCGCTCCTCGAGCTGCGTGCGGGGCGGCCGGAGGCTGCGGCGCGCATACTCGAGGAGGCGCTGGAGCGGTATCGCCGCTCGGCCCAAGGCACCCGGGTCGAGGCGAACATGCTGATGGACCTCGGCGAGGCGCTGCAGCAGATGGGCCGCCGCGACGAGGGGCTCGCGCGGTACGCCGAGGCGTTCGAGATCTACCGCGACCAAGTGGAGAACAGGGGCGTCGCCCCCATCCGCGGGCTGCGCTATCTCGATGCCCTCGCCGCGGGCATGCCGGAGGTCGCCACGCCCGCCGAGGCGGCCGCTCTGTTCACGGCCTTTGAAACGCTGGCCTCACCGGCAGTCGCGCAGACCGCGGCGGCCACGGCGGCGCGTCTGCTTGCCGGACGCAATGGCGCGGTGATCCGCGCATGGCAGGACACGGATCGCGCGCTGCGGCGCGCGCAGACGCGGTTGTCCAACCTGTCGACGGAGGTATCGCCCGACGTCCGTCGCGCCGCGGAGGAGGAGGTGGCGAACTGGCGTCGACGCTCGGAGGAGCTCGAGCAGCAGGTGGCGTTGCTCTTCCCGAAGTTCGGCGTGCTCACGCTCGAGCCGGTGACTATCGATGTCCTACGCGAGTCGCTTGGTGGCGGTGAGCGACTGGTGCGGCTCGCGATCGGTGCCGATCACGGCATCGGACTGCTCATCGATCGCGAGACGGTGCGCGTGTTCCGCATCGGCATCGGCGAGTCGAAGGCGGCCGAACTGGTGGCGCGGATCAAGACGACGGTTCGCGATCCGGAGGCCGTTTTCGATCGCGCGGCTGCGGCCGAGCTCTTCGAGGGCGTGTTCGGCGCGATTCGTCCGGTACTGCTCGCCGAGGGAGCGCCCGAACGGCTGATCGTCGAGGCGAGCGGCGCGCTCGCGAGTCTGCCGTTTCCCGTGCTGATCACCGGCGATCCGGGCCCCGAGGGCGAGCCTTGGCTGACCAAGCGTTTTTCCGTGGTCGCGGTGCCGAGCATGCGCGCGTTCGTGTCTTCGCGGGCGGCCGGGCCGTCCACGGGCACGGTTCCCTTCCTTGGCTTCGGCGATTTCCTGCCGCTCGACAAAGCGCCCGACAGGGAGGAGATCGCCAAGGCGGTGGTCACGGCCCGCAAGCTGCCGGCGGCCTGCGTGCCGCGGCTGTCGGCGGCGCTTGCCAAGCTGCCGCGTTTGCCGGGCACGGCAGTGGAGCTCGAGGCGGTACGGGAGGTCCTCGGCGGCAGCGACGACAGCATCAGGCTGCGCAGCCGCTTCAACGACCGCGCGGTGCTGCGTGAGGAGCGCCTCGAGTCGGCGCGGGTGGTGATGTTCTCGACCCACGGGCTGTTCGCCAGCGAGTTCCCTGAAGCGGAGGGCTGTCTGCCGGAGGCCGGTCTGCTGTCCTCGGCGCTCTCTCCGAACGCCGGTCTTTGGCTCGACTCGGCGCAGGTCCTTGATCTGAAGCTCGATGCCGATGTGGTCGTGCTGTCGGCCTGCGACACCGGCAACCCGCAGCCTGTGGCGCCCGGAGAAACCGGGCTGCCCTCCGGCGGTGACGCCCTGAGCGGCCTCGCGCGCTCGTTCTTCTACGCCGGTGCACGCAGCGTGCTGGTGTCGCACTGGCCGCTACCCGACGCGGACACCGTCGCCGTGATGCGCGGACTTTTCGCGCGACTGCAGGCGGGCGAGGCACTGCCCGAGGCCTTGCGCGGCGCACAGCTCGCGCAGATCCGCTCGGGCGCGGACGACCCGCTCGCATGGGCGGCACTCGCGGTGGTCGGCGCGCCGCCGGCGCGCTGAAGCTCCGGGTGCAGCCGGTGCGCGTTAAGGTGACAGTTCTCGGCGGCGGGTGATACGTTGTCGATGTCGAAGTCCATCAATTGAGACGAGGAGCGAGGCTTATGCGACCCAAGACATGGATGGCCACCGCGCTGGCCTGCGGGCTGCTGACGGGCGGGACGGCGGCGCTGGCGGCCGATTACGTGGTAGCCCGTTCCAACGTGGCGACGATCGCCAAGGGAGCCCAGTTCGCTGCCGGGGCGAGCGTGCCGCTCGAACCAGGCCAGATGCTGACCATGGTCTCGGCCGGCGGCGAGGTGCTGGTGCTCAAGGGAGCGGCCGGCGGGGTGCGCCTGCCAGCGCTCGCCAGCGGACCGCAGAGCGCTTCGGTCGCCGCGCTGACCGCGCTCGTCAACCGACCGCCGCCGCGCCGCAGTTTCGGTGCGATGCGAGGCAAGGAGAACTGCCCGGCGGCGGAGACCCTTAACACCATGGAAAACATCCTCGCTGCCTCGGCGATCGAGGGCTGCGCGACGATGGCGCGCGAGGCGCTTGAGCGCTACCTCACTGACCGCGAAGCCGCAGCTGGTGGTGCTCCGGCGTCCGCTCCGGCCGCGGCGCCCGCCCCGGCCGGCAAGCCGCCCACTCCTTAAAGCTGGTCCGCTGAGTCGGGGGGGAGCCCGGGGGGGCGGCCGGCCCGCGCACGGCAG
>JBILMF010000017.1:0-32106 GCA_044375655.1 Steroidobacteraceae bacterium
GTCGAGCACGTTCGACAGCATCTGCGGCACGGTGCAGTACACGTTGCCCGGCGAGCCCATCGACAGCCAGGGTTGGCCGTCGCGCAGCACCAGCGTGTTGCTCATCACGCAGCGGATGCGGCTGCCGGGCACGCCCAGCCAGCCGTGGATGGCTGCGTCCATGCCGAACTGCGCGTGCGTGCCCCACATCGGTACGCCGCCGACAACCATGCCGGGAATGCCACCGGCCTGCAGGGTGTTCATCATTTGCACCCAGTTGCCCTGCGTGTCCACGCAGGTGAGTTCGCAGCTGCCGGCCGGCTGTTTCGACGGCGGCTCGGGTGCGCCGCCGTTCCAGCCGAACGCCCGACCGAATCCGGGATGCGTGGAGAGTTCCACGTGCTTGGTCAGGTCGACGCCCGCCTTCGGGCGCGAGCGCTTGAGGATGGCGGCGAGGCTGGCGAGGTAGTCCTCGGACATCCAGACGTCCAGCGGCGTGTCGAAGAACTGCGGGTCGTGCAGCATGCCGAGTTCGAAGCCGGCGCGGCGCAGGGCCTGCGCCATGTAGTACAGGCTCTCGGCCGATTCGCTGTAGTGCCCGAGCGACGACACGTCGAGGTGGCGCAGGATGCCGAGCACGATACAGCAGTAGAGCGCCTGCCGTTCCGGCGGCGCTGGCTGCACGATCTCGTACTGTTTGTGCGAGTAGCGGATCGGATCAACCCAGCGCGGCGGGTTCGCCGAGAGGTCGGAGAGCTGGACCTTCCAGCCGAGTTCGTTGCCGCGTGCGACGAAGGCGCGCGCCCATTCCCCCTCTGTGAAGTATCCCGGGCCCTCTGCGGCAAGACCGCGCAGCGTGCGTGCGAGGGCGGGGTTGCGCAGCAGTGCGCCGACCGAAGGCGACCAGCCTTCGGGAGCAAACAGCGCGCGCATATCCGGAAAGAACGTCGCGCCATCCAGAAACAGGTCGAACAGCGAGCGTTGGAACTCATCGACCGGGAAGCCGTCCTCCGCCCAAGGGATCGCCGGCTCTACGAGGCTGGCCCATGGCCGCGTGCCGAAACGTTCGTGCAGGGCGCGCATACCCGGCATGAAGCCCGGGATGCAGGCCATCGGTGAGCCCGTAGCGAGGCCGCCGACGCCGGGCGGGTAGGGACGGAATGGTGGCAGGGTCGGGTGCAGCGTACCGCTGCTGTTGAGATAGTGGACCTTCGCAGTCTTTGCGTCGTAAACCAGCGCGCTGACGGTCCCGGTGTGGTTGGTCATTTCCGGTTGCACGGTTGCCTGGACGATGCTGCCGCAGATAACCGCGTCCACTGCATTGCCGCCCGCGCGCAGCGTGTCGAGCATCGCGCGGGTGACTATCGGGCTTTGGCTGCTTGCCACCGCGCCCTTGTTGCGGACTACTTCCTTCGGTCCTTGCCGAGACATCGGCGGCGCCTTGCCGCCGGAGTTGGCGCGCCGATTGCCAGACGATGTGGTGGCCGCCGCGTGTACCGCCGCTGCGGCGCCGGTCGCCGCCAGACCCGCTGTCTTGAGAAAATCGCGTCGATATGTGTTGCTCATAGCAGTTTCCCCGCATCGATGAACCAGTCGCGCAGCCAGGCTGCGGGACCTCTATCAACAATCAGCTCCACCCGCTCGGCATCATGAGGCCGCAGGATCACCGCCAGCTGCGCGAAGCGCAGGCGCGTGCAGCGTCCGCGCGTCAGCGTCTCGTCGGCAAGATCGACCGCCGTACCGCGCGCCAACAGTTCGCGCGTCAGTGGGCCGGTAAGTTCGAAGACAACCAGCGAGTCGGAAACATCGACTGCTGCAACGCTGCGCTCGTCGCAGTGGCGGCGTACCTCGGCGGCAAGGGCCGCGCCGTTCCGGACTTCGCTGAGCAGCAGCCACCCATCGGGTGCCAGCCACAACGCAACCGGCTCCTCGCCGGCGCAGCGACCGGGCGTGGTGGGCAGGGTCGTCGTACCTACCTGCAAGCTGCCTGCCTGCGGGATCAGTCGACGCGGGATCTGCAACCGAACCAGCGCGCGGGGTGGCAGCACGCGCAGCACCGTACCCACGGCGAGTGGCGTCTCGTCCGTAGGTAGCGCGGACTCGGCTGCGAGGCTGAACGTTCCCGACTGCTCAGCCATGCAGGCGTTCACCCTTGGGATCAAAAAAAGGCGTCGTCACGACCCGCGCGCGGCCGGTGCGGTCGAAGTCGAACAGCGTTACCGGCTGGCCGAGCCGCGAGCGCCCACCGCGGAGTACGCCAAGGGCGATCCGTTTGCCCAGTGTGGGACTGAAGGCCGCGGAAGTGACCCAGCCATCGCTGCCTTCCCGAGTACCTTCAAGGCGCAGATGGACCCCCGCGGTCAGCAGTTCATCGTCACCCTCGAGCCCGATCAGTTGCAGGCGATCGGTGCGGCGGTTCTCGACACGCGACAGGGAGCGCTTGCCTATGAAGTCGGCTTGCTTGCGCGCCGCAATCTCTCCCCATCCGATATCGTCCGGCGAGGTCGTGCCATCAGTATCCATGCCGACATGCAGGAAGCCTTTCTCGAGACGCAGCAGCAACAGCGCCTCGGTGCCGTACGGCGTGATGCCGAACGAGCGACCGGCGTCTTCGAGGGCGCGCCACAGGGCAGCCGCATACCCCGCAGGAATGTTGATTTCGTAGCCGAGCTCCCCGGAAAAACTCGCCCGATAGAGGCGTACGGGTATCCCTGCGAGATGACCGCTACGCACCTGCATGTGCGGCAAGGCTGAAGGTGACAGGTCGATGTCGGTGTCGAACTGCGACAGCACGTCGCGTGCCCGGGGTCCGGCAAGCGCGATGGTTGCCCACTGCGTCGTCACCGGCGTGAGAATCACCTCGAGCTGCGGCCATTCGCATTGCCGCCAGTCGTCGAGCCAGCTTGCGATGCGGGCAGCTCCGCCGCTGGTAGTGGTGAGCACGAAGTGCTGCGCGCCGAGACGCGCGATCGTGCCGTCGTCGATGACCACGCCGTTTTCGTTGAGCATCAGCCCATAGCGCGCGCGACCGATCTCGAGAGTTCGGATGTTGTTCAAGTAGAACGCGTCGAGGAAGCGCGCGGCGTCTGCACCCTGCACCTCGATTTTGCCCAGGGGCGAGGCGTCGAAGAGACCCACCGCACGGCGTACGGCCAGGACTTCGCGGACGATGGCCTGCTGTTTCGATTCGCCGGGTTGCGGATACCAGGCCGGACGCATCCATCCCGAAGCCTCCTCGAATGCCGCGCCGAGGCGTGCATGCTCGCCGTGCGCCGGCAGCCGCCGACGGGGAGCATGGAACTCGCCGGTGCCTCCGGCGGCGATCGCCCCCAGCGTGACCGGCGAATAGGGCGGGCGGAAGGTCGTCGTACCGACCTCTGCGGCGGAGCGCCCGGTCAGCTCCGCCGTCACCAGCAATGTGTTGAGGTTGCTGGTCTTGCCCTGATCCACCGACATCCCGACCGTCGTGTACCTCTTCAAGTGCTCGATGGCGTCGAAGCCTTCGCGGACGGCGAGATCGACGTCGGCTAGTGTCACGTCATGCGCGAAGTCCAGCCATTGGCGATGGCGTCGAGCCCCGCGTGACACTCGTGCATCGTCCACCCGATGGCTTGAGGGGAGTTCCTCGACCGTCGACGGCAGTTGTGTGGCGCGTAGCGACAGGCCCGCGCGACCCGCCTCGGCCATGACTCCTTCGACTGCGCTCGCAAAACACTCGGCGAGTCCGTGCGCGCCGGCGAGCGCACCGGCGACCGCGAGGGGTGCGCTGCCTGCAACAGGCAGAAAGCATTGCCGCTCGTTGTCGAAACGCAGCTTGCCGCGGGCCTGCGACCAGAGGTGCACGGCGGGAGCCCACCCTGCCGATACGCCCAGCGCGTCACACTCGATACGTTTCCCGGCTTCGGCCGCGTGCCGCGGGCGGACCTCGACGGCCTCGATCGCCTTGCGGCCGACAGCGCGACCGATGACGGCGTTGGCGTGTACTGACACCCCGACGGCAAGCAGGGCCGCGGTCAGATCGGCCGGGGTCTCGGCACGGCTGTCGATCAGGGCCGGGACGACCACTCCGGCGCGGGCCAGATCGAGGGCGGCGAGATAGGCGGAGTCGTTGTTGGTGGCGAATACCACGCGACGACCGACCGCAACCGCGTGGCGTCGAAGATAGCTGCGTACAGCGCCGGCAAGCATGATGCCCGGTAAATCATTTTGCTCGAACACCCACGGCTGCTCGATCGCACCTGTGGCGAGTATGGTTCCGCGTGCGTGCACGCGCCAATAGCGGTGACGGACCGCGGAAGCGGCATCGAGGTCGGTGACGCGCTCCAGCAGACCGGCGTGTCCATGATCGTAGAGGCCGAAAGCCGTTGTGGCCGGCAGCAGACGGACGCGCGGGTTTTGGCGCAGTTCGCTCAAGGTGCTGCGCGCCCACTCGGCCGCCGGCAGACCGTCGATGACGGCGGACTCGACCAGGAGGTGACCCCCGAAGCGCGGTTCCTGCTCGACCAGCACGACCGTGGCGCCCGCGCGCGCGGCGAGTCTGGCCGCACCGAGGCCGGCTGCACCGCTGCCGACGATCAGCAGGTCGCAACTCGCGTTGACCGCCTCATAGCGATCCGGATCCGCGGCGCGCGGTGGTTCGCCGAGACCGGCGGTACGCCGGATGAGTCCCTCGTAGGCGTGCCACGAAGGCCAGATGAAAGTCTTGTTGTAGAAGCCGGCTGGCCACAGCCGTGGAAACAGGTCGAGGATGCGCCCGACATCGAAATGCAGGCTGGGCCAGCAGTTCTGCGGTCTTGCCTCGAGGCCCTCATACACCGGCAATAGCGTGGCGCGCACGGTCGGCTCGAGGCGCCCGCCCGCGCCGATGGCGACGAGGCCGTTCGGCTCCTCGGCTCCAGCGGCGAGGATGCCGCGTGGACGGTGGAACTTGAAGCTGCGCGCCACCACGCGCTCGCCCTGTGCAAGCAGGGCAGATGCCAGGGTATCGCCGGCAAAAGCGGTCAGCGGGCGCCCGTCCCAGCGGAAGTGGAGCAACTGCGAGCGATCGATGCTGCCACCCGTAGGCAACCGGAAACCGCCGGGTGCACCGGCGGACGTCATGTCGGCAGACTGCGGGATCTTTGTCATCAGTGGGCGACGCCGGCCGCGGCGCCCTCGTCGATGAGCCTTCCGTGCTCGAAACGTTCGAGACCGAATGCCTCGATCAGCGGGTGTGGGTGCCCTGTCGCCAGCGTATATGCCATGGTTTCGCCGCCGGCCGGGATTGCTTTGTAGCCGCCCGTGCCCCAGCCGCAGTTGACGTACAGGCCGGGGACCGGAGTCGGCCCCATGATCGGCGTGGTATCCGGGCTGATATCCACCGTACCCGCCCACTGGCGCAGGAGGCGAAGACGCGACAGCGCCGGAAAGAGTTCGAGGGCGGCGCGGATATTGGCTTCCATCACCGGCAGCCCACCACGTTGCGCGTAGGAAGGGTAGATGTCGGCGCCGCCGCCGATGACGATTTCGCCACGATCGGTTTGGCTGAGGTACACGTGAATCTTCGCCGACATCACCACATGATCGAGCAGCGGCTTCACCGGTTCGCTGACCATCGCCTGCAGAGCCATGCTGGTCAGGGGCAGGTAGAGCCCCGCTTTGCGGGCGAGTTGTGTGGAGTGTCCGGCGACGGCAAGGCAGATCCGTGGCGCCGAGATCCGTCCGCGGCTCGTTTCGACGCCGATGACGGCATCGCCCCGGCGAATGAAGTCCCGGACTTCGCAGCGCTGGATGATGTCGACGCCGAGCTGCGTCGCGGCGCGTGCGTAGGCCCACACCACGGCGTCATGCCGCGAGATGCCGCCGCGCCACTGGACGCTGCCGCCGACGATCGGAAAGCGCGACTGGCGGTTCAGCGCCGGCATCAGCCGGTGCAACTCTTCGGCAGACAGCATCTCGCCATCGACGCCGTTGGCGCGGCAAGCATTGGTTGCGCGCCGCAGGATCTCGAGTTCGTGGATGTCGTGCGCGAGGTTGATCTTGCCGCGCTGACTGAGCATCACGTTGAAGTTCAGGTCCCGCGACAGGCCCTCGTAGAGCTGCAGCGAGCGATCGTAGAAGCGTGAACTGACGAGGTGGAAGTAGTCCGAACGCGAAACCTGGGTGTTGCGGCCGCTGTTTCCCTGGCCGATGGCGCCCCGCTCGAGAACCGCAACCCGTCGGATCCCGTGGTCCCGGGCGAGGTGATAAGCCGTGGCGAGGCCGTGACCGCCGCCGCCCACGATGATGACGTCATAGGCATCCCGCGGCGCCGGATCGTGCAGCACCCGCGGCCAGCGCCGATGCCCTTGCAGGGCATGTGCCACGAGTCGGGCGAAGGAATACTTGGACACCGATAGATCCAGTGGGGAAGATTGTCGACATTGGTTGACGCAGCAGACGCCTGATTCCTCAACGCTCGCCGCGCGGGCGACTGCCCGTTGAGCGCGGGCAGCGCTCGTGCGTCTATCATGGCCAACCGCCTGGAGATCATTATGGACGCGATTGACGCGCGCGTGCGCGCGGTGCTTGACGGAACCCTGGTCTGGGACAACCACAGCTGCATGCCGCTGCGTCACGGGGATGAGCGCTTCCTGCCGCAGCTCGAGCGCTACCGGCGTGCCGGGACGCGCGTCGTCGGCCTCAATGTCGGCTTCGATGCCGTTCCCTGGGCGGAAAGCTTCCGCATGCTGGCCGCCTTTCGCAGTTGGCTCCGCCGGCACCCCCGGCAATACCGGCTGGTCGCGACGGTTGCAGACCTCACCCGCGCAGATCGCCGCTTGGGCGTTTTCTTCGACCTCGAGGGGGGCAGCGCACTGGATGGGCAGCTGAGCCTGGTGGAGCTTTACCGGGACCTCGGCGTCCGTTGGATGTCCATTGCCTACAACCGCAACAACCTGCTGGGGGGCGGCTGTCAGGACAGGGACCGTGGCCTGACGAAATTCGGCCGGGCCGTGGTGACCGAGATGGAGCGGGTTGGCATGACCACCTGCTGCAGCCATACCGGGTTCCGCACCACCATGGATGTGATGCGGCACGCCACTAAACCCGTGATCTTCTCGCACTCGAATCCACTCGCGCTGTGGAAACACAAGCGAAACATCCGCGACGAGGCGATCCGCGCCTGCGCACAGACGGGGGGCGTCGTTGGCATCAACGGCATCGGCATGTTTCTCGGCGCCAACGACAACAGCTCGGCGACCGTGGCGCGGCACATCGACTACGTCGTACAGCAGGTCGGCATAGACCACGTCGGCATCGGACTCGACTACGTGTTCGACATGCAGGAGCTCGACGACTACGTGAAGGCCCACCCGGCAGTCTTCCCGCCGGAGGAGGGCTACGCAGCTGGCTTGCGGATCGTGGCTCCCGAGCAAATGCCGGAAATCGCCGCCGAATTGTTGCGCCTTGGCTATCGCGTGGCCGACTTGCGCAAAGTGCTGGGAGGTAATCTGCTGCGCGTCGCCAAGGCGACGTGGCCGCGCAGGCTGGGCGCCGACAACTGACGACGGACGGCGGGCGGCAACAGCTACGGCTGTCGCGCACGCGGTGGACTCAGGCGCTGTGCTGCCGCAGTGCCAGCATCGCCGACATCACGTGCTTTTCGATCATGCTCACCGAGACGCCGGCATCGCGCGCGATCTCCGCATAGCTGTAGCCGTGCAGGCGGTGCAGCAGAAAGGCGCGGCGCGCCGCCGGCTTGAGTTTGTCTATGGTGGCCATCACCTCGGTGAGCCGCTCCGCGTGCTCCAGCGACTCTTCGGGGGTCGCGGCGGCGGAAATCAATTCCACATCGTCGAGACCGACGGACACCTTCGCCGCCTGCGTGTGCAGGCGGCGCGCGCGGTCGCGCAAGAGGTTGCGCGCGAGGGTGAAGACATAGGCGTCCGGGCGACGCAGATCCGTTGGACAGCGCGTGCTGCTGAGCCGCAGGAAGACTTCCTGGGTCAGATCCGCGACATCGTGGGCGTTGAGGCGGTAGCTGCGAAAGAAGCGCTCGAGCGGGCGGCGCAGACGGAGGTGGAGTTCGACGCATCGTGACTCGGCGTTTCCCGCGGCGGCAACGGCCGGCGGTCGGGCTGGTGTCATCGTCGACGCGGTGAGCGCCATCCGCGGTCTCCCTGTATTGGCATCTTCCAGACACCCATGTACGGACACAGGTGTATGGATGGAGAATCGCGGCGCCGGAGCGCCATGTCAAGGCGTCAGCGGCCTGTCAGGGCCTTGGTGTACAGTGGCAGCAGGCGCAGCCGCTGCTCGCGCGACTCGCGGACATCCATCGCGTAGTAGCCAACCTGATGGAAGTAGAAGATCCGCGCGCGTACGAAGGCTTCGTCTTCAGCATGGCCCATGGCGCGGTACACGCGGGCGAGCAGGGCGATTCGCTGCTCGTCGACCCGCCGCACGGTGCTCGCCACCTTGCGCGATACGCGCGCCCAGTCGCGCACCGCCGAGTCGTAGGCCGGGCTGAAACCGGCCTCGTCGACGAGCATGCGGGCGAGTCGCTCCAGCTGCGGCATGCCCTGCGGTCCGGGACTTTCGAGGATGGCCTTGAAAGCTGCGTTATTCGTGCGCTCCCAGTCCACCAGAAGTTCATCGAGCAGCTGCTGGCGGGCGGTGAAAAACCAGTAGAAGCCGCCGCGGGTGACCCGCAGTTTGCGCGCAAGCTTGCCGATTTCGATGCCGCGGATGCCCTCGCGGATCAGGGTCTCTCGCGCGATGCGCAGCCAAGCGTCGCGCCCGAGCGGAGCGGGTCGGCCGGCACGGCTGGAATGGCTGGGGCGGCTGGCGCGGCGACGTCTTGCTGGACGTGATGGCGGGGGGGGTGTCATGCGATTGCGGGAGGGTGGCGATGGACGATAATCAATCAGTCGGGGTGGTACAACTTGCCCGTTGGCGCTGCGGCCGCTGAGGTTCAGCACGATCTGCGCGTCGACCCATCAACCCTGTCCTCTGCGGAGTGCTGCTATGCTTTCCATTCCCTGTCCGTGGTGCGGTCCGCGCGCGGAGCCCGAGTTCACCTATGGTGGCCAGGCACATGTCGCGAGACCGGCGCATGATGTCGATGATGCAGGCTGGGCGCGCTACCTGTTCCTGCGGGATAACCCGAGGGGCACGCATCTCGAGCGCTGGTGCCACACGCAGGGCTGCGAGCAATGGTTCAACGTCGCGCGTGACACTGTGACCCACGAGATCCTCGCCGTCTACCGGATGGATGACGAGCGGCCGGAGATCGACGCGTGAGCGCGTTGCCGGAGAAGACCAGATCGGCGGGCGGACGTGTGGTTCTGTGGCTGTCGGCTACCGAACTCTGGGAGCGTTTCACTTACTACAGCCTGCGCAGTCTGCTGGTGCTGCATCTCGTGGCCGCTCCGGTCGCTGGCGGTTTCGGTCTCGCCGATGCCGAGGCGGCCGCGGCCTATGGGCTGTTTGCCGCCACCGTGTACTTGTCGGCCCTGCCCGGAGGGCTGCTTGCCGACCGCTACCTCGGGCCGGTGAGCGCGATCTGGTACGCCGGCAGCGCGATGTTCGTCGGCAACCTGTTGCTGGCGATGGCCGACGGACTCGCGCTGTTCACTGTCGGCCTTGCGTTGATCGCGGTCGGCGCCGGGACGCTCAAGGCGAGCATCGTGCCGCTGGTGGCGCGTGCAGCGCGTCAGGAGGGGCGCTCGCTCGACGGCGCGCTCACGGTCTTCTACGTCGGCATCAACATCGGTGGTATCGGCGGACCCTTGCTTGCGGCGGCTCTCGCCAGCCGCTTTGGCTGGTCCGCAGGCTATCTGGTCGCCGCGATCGGCATGGCTCTGGGGCTCGCCATCTTCTCGCGTATTGCGCCGCATCTGCGGGATCCGGGCGATGCCAAACGTCGATTACCACCCATGGTGCTGCTCGCTGTGGCTGTCGGCATCGCCGGCGCCGCCCTGCTAGTCGCAAACGTTTCGCCGGTGACTCTCGTGAAGGGATTTCTGGCGGTGGTAAGCGTGGCCACGGTTGCCGGATTCCTCTACCTGCATCGCTGCGGCGCTGACGCCGGGGAGCGGCGCAATGTTCGACTGCTCGCTGGTCTTTTCTGCGGGGCTGTCGCCTTTTGGTGCGCCGGCGAGCAGGCGGCCGCGTCCCTGACCCTGTTTGCCGCCCGCTTCATCGACCGAACCGCGTTTGGTGCCGAGATCCCAGCGGCGTGGTTCCAGTCGGTTTACCCGGCTGGCGTGGTTTTACTGGCACCGCTGTTTGCCATCGCCTGGATCCGGCTCGCGCGTCGCGGCGCCGAGCCCGATGCCATCGCAAAGTTCGCTGCCGGGTTGCTGGTAGCCGGGGGAGCGATCGCCGTGGCGGCCGTGGGCGCGCTGGGCGCGCCGCCGGGCGGGGCTGCGCCGTGGTGGCTGGTGGGTACGTACGTGATGCTGGCGATCGGCGAGATCCTGCTGTCGCCGATCGGGCTCGGCGCCGCCACCCGCTACGCGCCGGCCGCACGCGTCTCGTTTGCTACCGGTCTCTGGTTCCTGTCGCTCGGCCTTGGCGGACTGTTCGCGGGGCTGACGGGCAGTTTGTTCGATCTGTCGACTGCGGCTGGCCTCGGCGTGCTGTTTTCTTCCATCGCCGCTCTCCTCGCGACCGCCGGCACGATCTTCCTGATCGTGTCGCGGCGGACGCGGGGGAGGGCAACGGGCTAGAAGCGCTTGCGCACCACCATCCCGTAGTTGCGGGGCTCGAGCGGCACCACGTAAAGCGTACGGCTGGTGAAGGGCAGCGGCGCGAAGGCCTCGCGACCGATGATCGAGTAGTCGAAGCTGTCGAACACGTTGCGTACGTAGGCCGACACTTCCCAGCCGCCGTCGAGTTCGATGCCGGCGCGAAGATTCAGCCGGCTGTAGCTTTCGTTGACGTTCTGCAGCGCCGGTGATGGCGAAGTCGTCGCGCCGTCGGGTACGGGATACTCGTCTACGTACTGCCAGGACAGTCCGAGGTCGATCGAGCGGCCCGAGGCGAGCGGCACTGACCAGTCGAGTGTCGCCGAGGCCGTGTTCTCCGGTATCGACCAGAACGGATCGCCGGCGCGATTGATGCCGAACTGGATGAAGCGATCGAAGCGGGTGTCGGTGAGCCCGTAGGACAAGCCGAAGCGCACGTTGTCGGTTGGTCGGGCAGCAAGCTCAAGTTCGACACCGCGGCTCGTGCTCTTGCCGGCATTGGCGATCACGGTGATCGGGGTGAGACCATTGGGGTCGGGAACGACGTTGAGCGTTTGCTGCTCTTCGATATCGATGTGGAACAGCGCAACGTTGGTGGTCAACCGCCCATCGAGCCAAGTGGCCTTGAGACCGAGGTCGTAGTTGGTCGACTTCTCGTCTGCGTAGGGCAGATCCTGGCCGGCGCGACTCGGATAGCGGTTGATGCCGCCCGCCTTCCAGCCCTGCGCCCAGGTGGCGTAGACGTTGATGTCCTTGGCGATGGCGTAGGACACCGAGGCCATGCTGGACACGTTGTCGGCGTTGAACTCATTGGTCTTGAGGAACGCGCGGATCGCCGCGTTGCCGATGTTGATCACGCGCTGGCCGTCGGTGTCCGCCGTTTCGTCGGAGTAACGGGTACCGAGCGTGATCTCCCACTTGTCGGCTGGGCGGAAGCTGACCTGACCGAATGCCGCCCAGCCATCGCGCTTCTCGGTGAAACGCTCGCGGATGTAGAGCGGGGGCAGTACGCCGGCGCCGGCGAGCCCGTGATCCACCGTGCGCGGTTGCAGCATGTCCTGCTGGAACCAGTAGGCGCCAACCAGCCAGTCGAACTTCTCGCCCAGTCCGGAGAGCCGCAGCTCCTGACTGGTGAACTCCTGCTCGAGCTCCTGGAGCTGGTAGATGCCAGACGCCGAGACGGGTTGCGTCGCCACCTGGATCGGCACGATGGGCGGCGCGTTGGTCTGCGTGACCGCATTGAGCGGCACGGCCGTGAGGTTGCTGGGCTTGCCGTCCCAGTCCCACTGGATCCGTGACTTGACGTCGCGGCGACCGGTGATGGATGTAAGCGTCACCGACTCGCCAAGTTTCCAGTCAACATTCAGCTGGATACCGTTACCGTCTTTGTAGTCGTCCGGGCCGAGCTGGTCGGCGATGGCGTCGTAGCAGTTGCAGAGCAGCGGCACGCCGAGGCCAAGTTCCTTCATGTCGCGGCGGCTGGCATCGAGGGTGAGGGTGCCGGTGAGTCGATCGCTGGGTGACCAGACGATCGTGCCGCGGGCGACCAGCTGCTTCGAAAAATAGTCGCGGTTCAGCGTGATGTTGCGGGCGTAACCATCGGTGGACCCGTACTGCAGGCTGAGCCCGGCCGACAGGCTGTCAGCCAGCGGACCCGAGAGGCTGAGCAGGCCGCGGTACGTGCCGAAGCGACCACCCTCGAGTTCCACGCGGCCCTCGAAATCCTTGCCGGGCTTGCGGGTGACGATGTTGACGGCGCCGCCCTGAGTGTTGCGGCCGAAGAGCGTACCCTGGGGACCGCGCAGCACCTCGATACGCTCGGCATCCAGGAAGCTCGTGTCGAAACCTATCTGCGGCTGGTACATGCCGTCGATGAATACACCCACCGCCGGCTCGAGGCCGCCGTTGAAGCCAACACCCCGGATGGTCAGGTACTGGTAGTCGGAAGTCGGACTCGCACCGCCCGCGGCTGTGAAGTACAGGTTGGGAACCCGCGCATAGGTGTCGGTGATATTGGCGATACCTTGCACCTGCAGCGTTGCCGCGTCGATGGCGCTCACCGCGAGCGGGACGTCCTGCAGAGTTTCCGTGCGCTTTCGAGCGGTTACCACCACCTCGGCCAAGGCGCCGTCCTCGGCTGCCACCACGGGCATGGCGGCGGTGAGAGCGCCGCCGACGAGGGCGGACCGGACAACAGCATCGATGGTGGACGATCGGGTAATTGATCGTGGCATGGGACTCCTCCGCGAGGAACACCCATGTGCGCCGACCGACAGTCGGACGGCATCCGGGCATGGGCGTTCCGGTATTCGACGCACCGGGGCGGGAAATCCTCAACGGGGGCCGGCACGGTTCCCGCGATGCGGGACCCTCGAATGCCGCGGTGGTGCGGCCTACGGGCGAAGCCCGCTGCTACTCCTTGACCCAGTTGCGCGCTTCCTCGCGCATGGCGATAAGCGATGCCGGATTGATGCCCAAGTAGGCAAGCAGCTCGTCGAGTTCGACCGCTTCCTTGTTGTCGAGGTAGGGAAAGCCGCAGTCGATAGCCAGATTCCAGGAGGCGAGTACCAGTGTGCGCGGCAAGCGCTGATCGTCGGGCTCGGGGTCTTCCGCCGGCTGGTGGTGATGCGCGATCAGGCGGGCGAGCTGCGGTGGCAGGTTCCAGGATCGCGCGAGCGCAGCGCCGAGCGGCTGGTGCAGCCGGGCGATCTCCGGCCCGAGATCCGCAGCGGTTTTTTCGCGCTGGTCCTCCATGTCGGCAAACAACTGGATAAGCATAAGTTCGCCGATGTTGTGCAGGAAGGCCGAGGCCTGCAGTTCGTCCGGACTGGGGTAACGCACCATGTTGGCGAGCCGTGCGGCAAAGCGCGAGGTGACGAGCGAGTTCTGCCAGATCTCGGACATCATCGACTTGAACGGCTGCCGTGGCGCCGCGAACTGGTTGCGCAGCAGCACCTCGAAAGCGATCGTGAACACGTTCTTGTTGCCGAGGCGCACGCAGGCGTCCTTGATGTCCTTCACGGGCGTACGCAGCATGTAGAAACTGGAGTTGGCAAGCCGCAACACCGACGCGGTGAGCGTCGCATCGCGGCCGATGATGTCCACCAGTTCCTTGACGTCGACGTACTTGAGATTCATCAGCGTCTGGATCTTGCCGATCCGCGGGTCCAGCGCGGGCAACTTGAGACGACCGTGCTTCAGATCCTCGAGCATGCGGGTGATGGCCGGACGGATCCCGCCGGCACCGGCAGCGCCGCCACTCGCTGCGGGGGCAGGGGCCGGGGTACTCCCCCGCGGTGCACTGGCCTCCGGCCGCAAGCCGGCGGCCGCCTGCGCCAGCCGCGACGCCGCGGCGGGTGCCGCCGGAGCGGGGGCGGGTGGTCGCGAAACTCTGGTCAGCGCGGCTGGCACTCCCTGAGCGGGGGCGCGCGCGGTGACCGTAGTCGCCGGGCCGGCGGGTGCAGCGTGTACCGACGGAGAGGACGCGTGCGTGGTGGTCCCTGCGCCGTTTGTTTGTTGACCCGCCGCAGGCGCCGCCGCCGCAGTGCTTCGAGCCTCGATGCTGGTGGAAGTGTCGATCGCCTGTGCCAGATCTTCCATGTGGAAGGGACGCGGGAGGGCCACCGCATGGGAGCGGGCGGCGAGCGTCAGCAGATCGCGCAAGTTTTCGTCGGACGAGGACACCAGCAACGGCACCCGGATGTCCTGACTCTTCATCTGCTGCCAAAGCACCGAAGGACGCTGCGGGTCTATGGCGAGCAGGATGCGATCTATGCCGCCGCCGTTCAGCAGATCCAGCATTTCGGGGATCGACGATGCCACCATCGCCTGATGTCCGAGGCTCTTGAGCCAGCGCGCGGACTTCGCCTGCGCTTCGGCATCATCTTCGACTATCAGGATATTCATCGTAATTACTTTGAGATCAGCCTCTTGCCCGACATACTTAAAAAAATCAACCGGTGGTGACCACGGCATCAGCGGGCGAGTTTAGCACCAGCAAAAGAGGCAAAACGACCGACAGTGCAACATGATTGCCGTCTGCTAGCGGGATGACCGCGGATCACCCTGCCTGCACTCCAACTGGCGTCGGGTCAGCTCGGCCGTGGACCGCACAGCCGGGTCGTCATTGACCAGCAGGCGCAGCAGCAACAGTCCCCGGCGCGTAGGTGAAACCAGCCGCTGCGCGTCGTGCGTACCCGTCTGCTCGCCGCCCGGTTCTTCGAAGGCCCGATCCATGTCCGCGGCCGTGACCAGCAGCAGATCCACCGGCTGGTCGCCGGCTTGGCGATCGTTGACCACGAAGATCGTATCCGAGTCCGCTGCATACAGCGCGATTGACCAGTAGCGCGGATAGTCGGCGGCGAAGCGCACCCGCAGCGGTCCCTTTCCGAGATCGAACGCACAGCTTGCATAGAGCAGATCAGGGCTCGGCATGACGATTCGGCGCTGCGTGTGGTCGACAGGTGGCGGCAGGTAGACGAGTCCGCGGCCACCCGCGCGCGCCTCGGCGGCGGCGCCATCGATGATCAGGTGCATGATGAGGCGTGGAATCGCCCAGACGGTCAGCGCGTGAACAGCCAGCGCCAGCAGCAGCGCGAGTGCGACGTGCAGCCGCCAGCCGCGCGCCGAGTGGCCTTGTGGCGCGCGGCTCAAGGGCAGGATCCCTGCAGACGAACGCTGGGGGCCGAGAGGGAGCCCGGCGCGCCTTGTAGGGCCGTCGACGGTCCGTAGAGCCGCAGCGTGAGTCGCAATCCGCCGCGACCGCTCGTCGGGATCCACGCGCCTGCCCGATCGTCGTCCGGGGCGGCTGGTCCGAGTGCCGCGGTGAAGTGGCCGCGCTGGTCGATCACCGCCCGCTCGCTGCCCACGCTGTATCGGCCTTGCGGGTTCGGCATCAGAAAGTTGTCGCCGCCGTAAGCCGTGATGCTCCACCAGCGTGCACGCGGCGCCGGGCCTTCGATGCGGTAGTTGCACTCGGCTCGCAGTGCCGCGCCGTTGTCGTCGCGGCTGGTGGTGTAGTAGAGCGTCTCGCTGCGATCGAGGGCGAGCACCGCCCCGATGGCGATCCGAGCGCGGGTGTACGGGTCGGCCGCGGTGCTGCCGGCGAGCAGGTTGACGCGCCAGATCCCGGCGTCCACACCGGCGACGCCCACGCGCGTGAGCCAAAACCAGGCGCTGCCGATGCCGAGCGCCAAGGCTGCGGCATACAGGGCGGTCAGGGCTATGGCTCGCCGCATCGCAGCCGCTAGCAGCGCGCCCGCGCGAGCGCGTCGCGGATGAAGCGTGCGCAGGTCTCAGGCTGGGTGAGCGGCAGCATGTGTCCCCCCTCGACCACGGTCAGTCGGCAGCACGGTACCCGGCGCGCGAAGACCTCACCCTGTTCCTGACAATCCAGGATCAGATCCTCGCGGCCGTACAGCACATGCAGCGGTGGCCCATCGTCGCGGTCGAGCTCCGCGTAGCGCGTCTCGAGGCGGGGCAGTGTGAGGTGCAGGGCAGCCAGATCCTGCGAGGCGCCAATGTACTGGCTTGGGCGCAGCGACAGCAGCCCGCCGGCGCGCGTGGGATAGCCCGGCGGTGGCTGCTCGGGGCCGAAGATCTGCGGCATGACGCGCTCGCGATAGAGCAGCAGCAGCGGCGCCGCCAGCAGCCAGGCCACCAGTCGACGTCCGACATCGCTGCGGATGGCGATGCCGCGGAACACCGCCGGCAGGCGACCAGAGTAGTGCGTGAGCGGTGCGACGAGGGCAAGGCCGGCGACGCGCGACGGGTGACGCAGTGCGATGGTCAGCGACAGCGCGCCGCCCAGCGAATGGCCCACCAGCAGTGCCCGCCCGACGCCGAGCACGTCGAGCAGTGCGATCACGGCGTCGGCCTGCTCCTCGAGCGTGATTGCCTTGCCGGACTCGCGCACCGAATAGCCGGATCCCGGCCGGTCGAGTGCGATCACCCGCGTGTCGCGGGCGAGTTCGTCGACCAGCGCGTAGTTGAAGTGATGCAGCTGCGCGCCGAGTCCGTGCAGCATGACGATGGGCGGACGATCCGCGGCAGCCGTGCCGCGATCTACATAGTGCAGCCGCGCCCCCGGCACCGCGGCGAATTGTCCCACGGGTTGCAGGCGCGCTTCGACATCGGCGGCGATGCGGCGGGTGAACAGCCAGAGCGCGACGGCAATCACTGCGAGCGTGCCGAGCACGGATGCAGCCAGCACGGCGGCGCTCAATCCAACACCCGCCCGCCGGCACGCCCGAACTTCAGTGCCGGATCGGCGAGCCGACTGAAGCGGGTCACGCCGAGGTCGCGCAGGTAGGTTTGATGTACACGCCACGGAAAACGGTCCCCCTGTTTCGGCAACCGTTCGAGGGCGCGCAGCACGTAGCCGGAGTTGAAATCGATGAACGGCATGTCGCCGACCGACGAGTCGCGCACCGGTACGGCGTAGTCGAAGCCGTGCCGATCGAGATGGCGCAACAGGCGGCAGACGTACGCCGCGATGAGGTCTGCCCGAAGAGTCCATGAAGCGTTGCTGTAGCCGAAGGTGAGCACCATGTTTGGAATCCCGCTCAGCATCGCGCCGCGGTACACCATGGTGTCTGCGAGGTCCACGGGCTGTCCATCGACGGCGATGCGGATATCGCCGAGCGGCTGTACCTTGAGTCCCGTGGCGGTGATCACGAGATCGGCCGGGAGCAGCCCGCCCGAGCTGAGGCGGATGCCATCCGGCTCGAAGCGTTCGATGGTATCGGTGACGATGTCCACTAGACCCTCGCGGATCGCGCGGAACAGGTCGCCGTCGGGCGCGGCGCAGAGTCTTTGGTCCCAGGGCTTGTAGGGCGGCTTGAAATGCTTGCGGACATCGAAGTTGCGCGGCAACTCCGCGGCCGCCAGAGCGACGAGGTGGCCGCCGAACTGTCGCGGGAAGCGGCGGGCAAAGCGATAAAAGAAAGAGCTGAGGAGGATGTGCTTCCAGCGCACCAGCATGTAGAGCATCGCGGGCGGTACCCGGCCCGCGAGGACGCGGGCCCACGGGTCGTCGGCGGGCTGGTTTACCACGAAGGATGGCGTGCGCTGCAACTGGGTGACGTGTGCCGCGCGCGCGGCGAGCGCGGGCACGAGCGTCACAGCCGTGGCGCCGCTGCCGATCACCACGACGCGTTGGCCAGTGTAGTCGAGACCTTCCGGCCAGAACTGCGGGTGCACGATACGACCACGGAAATCCTGTTCGCCGGCGAACTGCGGGCGATAGGCTTGGGTGTAGCTGTAATAGCCGGTACACAGGTGCAGGAATCGGGTCCGCAGTTCTTCGCGGGTCCCGTCATCGCCGCTCACCGTCACCCGCCACTCGCCAGTCGCATTCGACCAGTCAGCCGACTCCACCCGCCGCCCGTAGCGGATCAGCGGCGAAACCCCGCTCTCTTCAGCCATCTGCTTGACGTAGCGCAGGATCGACGGGCCATCGACGATGGCACGCGGCTCGCGCCACGGCTTGCGGCGATACCCGAGCGTGTACATGTCGGAGTCGGATCGGATACCCGGATAGCGGAACAGGTCCCAGGTGCCGCCGAGCCGCTCCCGTGCCTCGAGGATCGCGAGCGACTTGCCCGGGAACTGCCGACGGATCTCCGCAGCGGCGCCGATGCCCGACAGTCCGGCGCCGACGACAAGCACATCGAGCGCGGTGGTGGTCATCGGTTCTCCTCGGGAAAATGCCGGGCCGCAGCGGCCCAACGGCGGGCAGGATAGCCTTCCCGGCGACGCGTGCGCCATCACGAGCGCGGCGACGGGGCGTGTTGGTCCACCCCCCCACGACGGGACCTACCGTCCGCCGCGGTATCATTCGCCACGGTTTGGACGCGCTGAAGCAGGGTGGAGCCATGCGATCGATGCTGTTCGTTCCCGGTGACCGACCGGAGCGGTTCGAGAAAGCGGCCTCAAGCGGCGCGGATGCCGTGATTCTCGATCTGGAGGATGCGGTGGCGGCTGCGCAGCGACCGCGGGCGCGGCAGGCGATCGCCGATCATCTTGCGTTGGCACCTCGTCAGGTGCCTTTGTGGGTGCGCATCAATCCGGTCGATACCGCCGATGCGCTGCTCGATCTGGCGGCGGTGGTATCCGCTGCACCTGACGGGGTGATTCTCCCCAAGGCCCGCAGCGGTGCGGACGTGTTGCGGCTCAATTACTGGCTAGAGGCCCTCGAGACTGCGCATGCGCTGGTACCGGGCAGTATCCGCATGATCCCAATGATCACGGAGACCGCGCAGGCGATGCTCAACCTGCCAAGCTTCGTACCGCCCCCCGCGCGGGTGCTGGGGATGACCTGGGGAGCGGAGGATCTGGCTAGCGAGCTCGGCGCGTCGGCCAATCGCGGGGCGGACGGCGAGTATTCCACGCCCTACCAAATGGCGAGTGCAGGCTGTCTGTTCGCGGCCGCGGCGGCCTGCGTAGCCGCGATCGACACGGTGGATACGGAAATCCGCGATCTCGATGCGGTGGAGCGTCGGGCACGCGCATCGCGGCGTGCCGGCTATGCCGCCAAGCTCGCGATCCATCCTGCACAGATCGCGCCCTTGCATGCGGCGTTCACGCCCACCGCCGAGGAGCTGGCGCATGCCGAACGCGTACTCGCCGCGTTTGCCGCCTCGCCGGGTACGGGTGCGTTCATGCTCGAGGGCAGGCTCATCGATCGCCCGCATGTCCGCCAGGCCGAGCGGGTGCTGGCCGCAGCCAGAGGCCGATGACGCTCTCCGGGGGCGGTTTTCGCGGTAACAAACGGTCGCTGCCCAGCAAGCTCTGCGCGGTCTGCGCGCGCCCGATGACTTGGCGCAAGGCGTGGGCGCGCAACTGGGACACGGTCAAATACTGCTCGGAGCGCTGCCGGCGTGCCTCGCCGCCCGCGACGCGGCCTGCGCCGAAAACGCCCTCCGGCCAGCAGATGTGACCGCGGCGGCATCGACGCACATGACGGTGGCAATCCACTGGTTCCGCAACGACCTGCGGCTACACGACAACCCGGCACTGCGGGCGGCGGCGTCAGCGGATCGTCTGCTTTGCGTCTACATCCATGATCCGCGTCACGATCTGCCGACGCGCTGGGGATTCCCGCGCATGGGCGGGCACCGTCGACGGTTCCTCGCCGACGGACTGGGCGCGCTTGCCGCTGCGCTCGCGATGCAGGGGCAGCGGCTGCAGGTGATCGTTGGCAGCGCGCCCGAGGTACTGCCCGAACTCGCCGCGCGCGCGGGCGCAGCGGTCGTCCACTGCGAGTGGATTGCCGCGCCCGAGGAGGAGGCTGATGTTGCTGCGCTGCGTGCCAGCGGCCTGCAGGTCGACTGCCACTGGCAGTCGAGCCTGCTCGAGCCGACGGCGCTGCCGTTCGCAGTCGATGGTGTACCGCTGGTTTTCAGCGACTTCCGACGGCGGGTGGAGTCTGCAGGCGTCCGTCCGCGCGAGCCCCTGCCGCCACCGGAGGAACTGCCGCCACCGCCCGCAGCGGCGGCCGGACACGGCGCTCCGGCGGTTGCGGCGATCGAGCAGTGGCTTGCCGCGCCGCCCGCGGCGGATGATCCCCGCTCGGCGTTTCCCTATGCACAGCCGGCGTTCCGTGCCGGCGAGGGCGCGGCGCTCGCGCACCTGCAGCGCTACTTCGACAGCGACTTGCCGCAGCGCTATAAACGAACCCGCAACGGACTGCAGGGCGTCGACTATTCGACGAAGTTCTCGCCGTGGCTCGCTAGCGGTGCACTCTCCGCTCGCCGCGTGCATGCCGCGTTGCGGGCGCACGAGATGCGCTGCGGATCGAATGAGGATACGTACTGGATCAACTTCGAACTGCTGTGGCGCGATCACTTCCGCTTGCTGCATCTGCGCTTCGGTTCGCGTCTTTACGGCGCCGCGGGGCTGAGCAGGTTCCCACCACCCGGTCACGATTCGGCAGCCTTCGCGCGCTGGTGTGCGGGGCGCTGCGGCGAGCCATTCATCGACGCCGGCATGCGCGAACTCGCGGCCAGCGGATATCTCTCTAACCGGATGCGGCAGAACGTGGCGAGCTGGCTCGTCAATGATTTGCACTGCGACCATCGCGCCGGCGCCGCATGGTTCGAGTCGCAGCTCATCGACTACGATCCCTGCAGCAACCAGGGAAACTGGCTCTACCTCGCCGGCCGCGGTACGGATCCGCGCGCGGGCCGCCGCTTCGATCCCGGCAAGCAGGCTCGCGACTACGATCCGCAGGGCAGCTACCGGGACTTGTGGAACGCGGGGCACTGAGCAATCCTGCGCGCTCTTTCCCAGCCGGAGACTGATGCATGTCCGCCGTGGTCAACGAAATCATCGTGCGCTCGCCCATAGACGGCAGCGAGCTCGGTCGCGCGTTGCCGACGCCTCTCGGCGAGATGCCGGCGGTCATCGCCCGCGCGCGGTCGGCGTTCGAGGCATGGCGCCTCGTTCCGGCCCCGCGCCGCGGCGAACTCGTCCGCCTGCTCGGCGAGGAACTGCGCCGCGACAAGGAGTCGCTGGCCGCCCTTGTGACCGCCGAGGTGGGCAAGATTGCCGCCGAGGGTCTTGGCGAGGTCCAGGAGATGATCGATATCTGCGACTTCGCGACCGGGCTGTCGCGGCAGCTGCATGGACTGACCATCGCCTCGGAGCGGCCCGGACACCGGATGATGGAGACCTGGCATCCGCTCGGGCCCTGCGCGGTCATCTCCGCCTTCAATTTCCCGGTGGCGGTCTGGTCGTGGAATGCGGCGCTGGCCCTCGTTTGTGGCGACCCGGTGATCTGGAAGCCTTCGGAGAAAACTCCACTGACGGCACTTGCCACGATGCGTCTCGTCGAGCGCGCGCTCGCGCGCTTTGGCGGCGACGCGCCCGCCGGGTTGCTGCAGTGCGTGATCGGCGATGCCACGCTGTCCGCGGCGCTGGTGGATTCCGCCGATGTACCGCTGGTCTCGGCGACCGGCTCGACCCGCATGGGCAGGGCGGTGGCGCCACGCATCGCAGCGCGCTTCGGACGCAGCATTCTCGAACTCGGCGGCAACAACGCCATGATCGTGACGCCCTCGGCCGATCTCGATCTGGCGGTACGCGCAATCGTCTTCGCGGCGGTGGGTACTGCTGGTCAGCGGTGCACGACGCTGCGTCGGCTCATCGTCCATCACTCGGTACGCGCCGAGTTGCTGCAGCGGCTCCGCCGCGCCTATGCCTCCCTGCCAATCGGCGATCCGCGCCGGCCGGGGGTGCTGGTTGGCCCGCTGATCGATGCCGGCGCGGCGCTGCGCATGCAGGAGGCGCTCGGGCGTGCGCGTGCGGAGGGCGGGGTGGTGTTCGGTGGCGAGGTACGCACGCGCGACGTGCCGGCCGGCGGCCACTATGTCGAGCCGGCGCTGGTCGAGATGCCGGCGCAGACTTCGACGGTGCGCGAGGAAACCTTTGCGCCCATCCTCTACGTGCTTGGTTACGAGTCGCTAGGGCAGGCCATCGGAATCCAGAACGACGTGCCGCAGGGCCTGTCCTCCTGCATCTTCACGCGTGATCTGCGCGAGGCGGAGACTTTCCTCGCGGCCGCGGGCTCGGACTGCGGCATCGCCAACGTCAACATTGGGCCCTCGGGTGCCGAGATCGGCGGTGCCTTCGGCGGCGAGAAGGATACTGGCGGCGGGCGCGAGAGCGGCTCGGACTCGTGGCGGGCCTACATGCGCCGGCAGACGGCCACCATCAACTATTCCGACAGCCTGCCTCTCGCGCAGGGGATCAGCTTCGACATTCAGGGGACCTGACCATGGCCATGGAAAATATCGCCGTACTCGGCCTCGGCAAGGTCGGTCATCTCGCAGCGGAGCTGTTGCATGCGGCCGGGTTCACCGTGCGCGCAATCGACTCCCGACCGCTGGCCGCGCGCGCGTTTGCAACGCAGCTCGTCGACGTCGCCGACCCGGCAGCCCTGCGACAGGCGCTGAGCGGACAGCACGCCGTGCTCTCCTGCCTGCCGTATGCGCTCAACAAGGGTGTGGCCAGCCTCGCCCACGATCTAGGGATCCACTACTTCGACCTCACCGAGGACGTCTCGACCACGCAGCACATCCGCAAGCTTGCGCAGGATAGCCGCGGACTGATGGCGCCGCAGTGCGGACTCGCACCCGGATTCATCGGCATCGTCGGCGCCCATCTCGCCGGGGGGTTCGAACGGGTACGCTCCATCCGTCTCAGGGTCGGCGCGCTGCCGCAAAACCCGAGCGGGTTGCTGGGCTACGCCTTCAACTGGTCACCGGAGGGCGTGGTCAACGAATACCTCAACGATTGTGAAGTCATCGAGGAGGGCGTTCGCAAGATGGTCACGGCCATGGAGTGGATCGAGACCATCTACGTCGACGGCGTGCAGCTCGAGGCTTTCACCACCTCGGGCGGGCTCGGCACGATGTGCGAGACCTTTGCCGGTCGCGTCGAAAACCTCGACTACAAGACGATGCGCTATCCGGGCCACGTAAAGCTCATGAACTTCTTCTTCCATGAGCTGCTGATGCGCGAGCGCCGCGAACTCGCAGGCCAGATCCTCGCCAACGCCAAGCCACCGGTGGATGCGGACGTCGTCTACGTGCATGCCGCGGCTGAGGGCTGGGACGAGGGGCGGCTGCAGCGCAAGGAGTTCGTGCGCGCCTACTATCCGCTCGAGATCGGCGGCAGCGCGCGCACTGCGATCGCGTGGACGACTTCGGCCTCGGTGGTTGCGGTGATCGAAATGGTGCGTGGCGGTACGTTGCCGGGGCGCGGCTTCCTGCGGCAGGAGCAGATCCCGCTCGAGGCGTTCCTCGCTACGCGAACCGGCGCTCTCTACCGGGCCGAGCGGCCGCGGCGCTGAGCGTTGCGGCGGCGGCGATCGCGGCACCGGAGGCACCCGGCAGATATAGATACTGCCCTTGCAGGGCTGCGGCCAACCGCTGGGCGCTGCCCTGACTGAGAAAACTGCGCTGGGTATCGATCACCAGACTCTGCAGGCCGGCGGCGGCGACTGCGGCCGCGACGGCCTGCAACTCCGTCTCGACGCCGCCTCGCGCGACGCGCAGGCCGACATTTGCGCGGGCATCCGTCAGCAGCACGAGCACCACATTGTGGATGCCGCGCCTCCGTGCCTGGCGCGCCACCTCGAGGCTGCGCAGCAGCGCGGCTGCGAGCGGCGTACCACCGCCGGTCGGCATCTGATCGACCGCGCGGCGCAGCAGTTCCACGCTGCCCGTGGGCGGCAACAGCAGCTCGGCGGTCTCGCCGCGGAATGCGAGCAGAGCGACTCGATCACGGTTGACGTAGGCCTGGGCAAGGAGCGCGTGCACGGCGCCCTTTGCCTGACGCATGCGGTTGAGCGCCATGCTGCCGCTGGCGTCGACCGCGAACAGGAAAAGGGCACCCGCCTTGCTGCGGTAGCGCCGGATACGCAGGTCATCGGCGCGTATCACCACGCTGCGTTGGCCATGCGCGCGCAACCGCTGCCAGCGCGCCGCCGCGCGCAAGGTGGCAAGTACGTCGATACGCCCCGCACGCGGGCTACCCGGCATGCTTGAGACCTGCCGGCCGCGGGTGCCTGCCGTACCGCCGCGCGATCCGGCGACACCGCGCCGGGCAGCGGCGAAGGGCAGCGCGTCGAGCAGTCCCGGCAGTTCGGTGGCCACCGCGTCGAGCACCTGCTCGCCGAGTTCCGCCTGATCCGGCCCGGGGGGCTGCTGGGCATCGCCTTGCGCTGCGTCGGCTGTTGCCTCCGGGGGCGCAGGCGGTGGTGTCGTCGCAGCGGGTGCCCGCGTAGCGCGCGGCGCGAGCACGAAACGCACGGCCGTTTCGAGGTCTGCTTCCTCGACCTGATCGCGCAGGGCGAGCGCGGCGCTGGCGCGGGCGGCGAGCACGGCGAACAGATCTGCGCGGTGACCCTGCACACCAAGCGCAACAGCAGCGGCGGTGATTCCGGCGATCTGCTGCGGCGTAATCTGCACCGCCGGCAGCGCCTCGCGGGCGACGGCGACGAGATCACGCAGCAGGGCGAGTTCCTCGGACCAGCCGGGCTCGGGCGGGCGCAGGTGACGCGCGACGATGACGCCGCGCGCGCCGGCGCCTTGGATGCGGGGCAGATTGACGATCAAACCGAGCCGGTCGATGAAGTGGGCGCGTGGCACGCCCTCGGCGGGGTCGTAGCCTGCGAGGGTTACGAAGCGGCATGCGAGATACCGGCTGAGTCCGTCGCGCTCGATGCGTAGCGCGCCATCGTCGAGCACTGCGAGCAGCGGATTGGCGGTGCTCTCCGGCAGCAGGTTCAGCGACTCGATGAGCAGCGCGCCGCCGTGTGCCCGCTCGAGCACGCCGGCTTGCAGCACGCGTGTGCCGCGGGCGAGCGTGGCTTCGAGATCGAGGCCGCCGACGAGTGCCTCTTCGTCCGCGCCCGCCGGCAACGGTACGACAGGCTGGTCGGGGAACAACTGGCGGAAACCGTCGATGAGTGCGCTCTTGCCGCCGCCCGCCGGTGCTGCCAGCGCGATGCCGCGCAGCCTCGGCTCCACCGCCAGCAACAGCAACGCCAGCCGCGGCGTGTCGAGCCCCACGAGCGCCGGCAGCGGCAGGGGCTCGCTCAGGCGAGTACCTCGGCGAGCACCCGTTGCACGCGTTCGTCGTCGGCAGCCGACTCCAGCGGATCCTTGCGCAACCGATGCGCCAGCGCGAGCGGTGCGACCCGTGCGACGTGCTCGCGGCCCGCTTCGGCTGCCGCCTCGAGCGCGGCCAGCGCGACTGCCGCACGGCACAGCGCGAGTTCGCCGCGATGCCCGTCGATTGCGAGGCGGTCGCAGAGTTGTGCAGCCAGAGCGATCGCCGCATCGCCGAGGCCGACCGTCGGGCGGCGGGCGACGGCGGCCGCGATGTCGGTCCGCAGCCGGCTTTGCGCCCGCGCGTAGCGCTTCGCGAACGCAGCCGAGTCGGCTTCGAAGGCGAGCCGACGCCTGACTACCTCGACCCGTTGCGAGACATCCTGCAGTGTGCGGATGCGGGCATGCAGTCCGAAGCGATCGAGCAGCTGCGGTCGCAGGTCACCCTCCTCGGGGTTGCCCGAGCCGACCAGCACGAAACGTGCAGGGTGGCGGATGCTGAGCCCCTCACGCTCCACTACATTGACGCCGCTTGCCGCGACGTCGAGCAGCAAGTCGACCAGATGGTCTTCGAGGAGATTGACCTCGTCGATGTACAGGAAACCACGGTTGGCTGCCGCGAGCAGTCCCGGCGAGAACGCCTGTACGCCGTCGACCAGCGCGCGCTCGATGTCCACCGACCCGGCCACCCGATCCTCGGTTGCCCCCAGCGGCAGATCGATCACCGGCACGGTACGCCGCAGGGCGCGCAGCCTGGTGTTCCCCGACTGCCTGGCGCAGTGCGGGCAGGCTGCTGCGGGTGCCGTCGGGTCGCACTGATACGGGCAACCCTCGACCACGGACATCGGCGGCAACAGTTGCGCGAGCGCGCGTACCGCGGTGCTCTTTGCCGTGCCCCTGTGGCCTGTGATCAGCACGCCGCCGATCGCCGGATCGACGACCGCAAGCGTTATCGCAAGTTTGAGTTCTTCCTGGCCGACGATCGCCGCGAAGGGAAAGGATGCGCTGCTCGACAAGATCGGCCTCCGGCCAGCTTGCGACGGCGTTGCCAGCCTTCCAGGCGGCAACGAAGTCTGGTTGGTTGCGGCACGGCGTCCCCGATGCGTACCATCATCTGTCAACATACCAAGACACTCAGGCGTGTCAATCGGGGGCGTTATGGTTCGGATCACCTTCATTGTCGGGATCGAGCGCTTCAACGCCGGCATTTGGGAGGACGTCGAGCGACGACTCGCGGAGGAGGGCGTGCAGGTCTGCCTGCAGCGCTTCAACGACGCGCACGTTGATCGGCAAGATGCCGCACTCGCGGGCGCGCTGATGGATGCCGACGTGGTGTTCATGAGTCTCATCAATCTGCGCTCGCAGGCCGACTGGATCGCCGGGAAGTTGGCCGCGTCGCGAGCGACCGCCGTGTTCGCCTACGAGAGCATGCCCGAGGTGATGGCGCTTACGCGGGTTCTGGAGCACCGCTTCCGCGAGCGCAAGGCCGAGGCGCCGAAGCTCATCAAGGTGCTGATGAAACTGGTCACGCGAGGCCGCGACGAGGATGCGCTCTACACCTACACCAAGCTGGTCAAGGTGGCCGCGCGGATGCTGCCGCTGATCCCGCAGAAGATGGCAGGGTTCCGCGCCTGGCTCGGCGTCAACCTCTACTGGAACCAGCCGGACGCCGCCAACATCACGCAGATGATCAAGCTCATCCTGCGCGACGTCTGCGGCAAGGCCGTGGCGGTAGCGCCCGTTGCCGTCATCCCGACCATGGGCTGCTTCGAGCCGCTGACGGGAGAGTTGTTCGCAACTCCCGGTGACTACCTGAAGTGGGCCACGCGCAATCGGCGCTATCGCAAGGGACAGCCGCTGGTGGCGATCCTCGGCATGCGCAAGCACGTTGTTCAAAGATTGCGCTACCTTCAGGAGCTCGCGGCCGGCATCGAAGCCCGCGGCTTCGCGGTGCTGCCGGTGTTCGTCTCGGGGATCGAAGCCCATGTGGCGGTGCGCGAGTGGCTGGCGGATCTGCCGATTGACGCTTTCGTCTCCACCATGGGCTTCTCGGTGGTTGGCGGCCCTGCGTCCTCGACCAAGCCCGGGCACTACCACGAAACGGCGGCCGATCTGCTTGCCCGGCTGGACGTTCCGTATCTCGTCGCCCAGCCCCTGCTGATGCAGGACGAAGCCGAGTGGCGAGCGCACGGCGTTCACTCCATGCAGTCGGTGGTGATGTACGACCTGCCCGAGATGGATGGCGCCGCGAGTTCGGTGGCCCTCGGAGCGATCCGCGACGGCGAACTCGCGACGGTTGCCGATCGGGTGCAGCGGGCCGTCGATCAGGTGGAGGGCTGGGTTCGATTGCGGCACCGGCCGGCTGCAGAGAAGCGGGTTGCAATTGTCGTCTACGATTTCCCGCCGGGGCTCGGCAAGACGGCGACGGCCGCATTGCTCGATGTACCGGCCTCCATCGGCAGCCTGCTGCGCCGTCTCCGGCAGGAGGGCTACTCGATTGGTCGGGCGCCGCTCGAGGCGGACGATCTGCTGCAGCGACTCGCCGCCGCCGCGCGCGGCGAGGCCGGACGCAGCGTCAGTGTCGCGGACTTCCGACGCTGGCTCGGCAATCGAGCAGCTGGGCGGATCGATGATCACTGGGGATCGGCACCGGGCGACATCGCGCCTGCCGGCCGCGACGCGATTCGTCTCGACGTGCTGGAGTTCGGCAACGTGGTGATTGCGCTGCAGCCGCCCATGGGCGTGCCCGGGGATCCGATGAAGCTGCTTTTCGAACGCAGCTTCACGCCCCACCATCAGTACGCGGCCTTCTACGCGTGGCTGAAGCATGGATTCAAGGCCGATGCGGTGATTCACCTCGGCATGCACGGGACGGCCGAGTGGATGCCGGGGTTGCAGGCAGCGCTCACCGCCGACTGCTGGCCCGACCTGCTGCTCGGCAGCCTGCCTCAGTTGTACGTCTATCCGCTCAACAATCCAGCCGAGGCGGCAATCGCGCGTCGACGGGGCTATGCCACCGTCGTCAGCCACGCGATCCCGCCCTACGCCCGGGCTGGACTCTACAAACAGCTGGCGCAGGTGCGAGCGCGGCTCGAGGATCCGCAGGACGAGATGGATGGCGCACTGCCGGAACTGCTGCGCGGGCCGACCGAGACCGTGGCTGGTTACCGCGAGCGGGTGGCGCATCGTCTCGACGAGCTCGAGGAGCGGCTGATCGTCGACGGCCTGCATGTGCTCGGCGTCTCGCCGGAGCGGCAGCGCGCACGGGCGCTCGTCGAGGCTGCCATGGATGTGCCGCGTCGCGGCGGCGGCGGACTGCGCCGGCATATCGAGGCGCTGGCCATCACACCGGCCCGCGCACGCAGCCTACGCGAGGCGCTGCTCGATCGCAGCATCTTCGGCCGCGAGGATGCCGGCCGCGTCTGGTTCGAAATCGTCGGCGAGCGCGCGCCGAACGAGCTGGCCGATTGCATCACCGAGGGTAGGGCGATCGTTGGCGGTCTCGGCCGCTGCGGCGAGGAGCTCGATGCGCTGCTGCATGCGCTCGAGGGCGGCTACGTGCGCCCCGCCTATGGCGCTGATCCGGTGCGCGCCGGCGCCGCGGCGCTGCCCAGCGGGCGCAACATCCACGGCATCGATCCCTGGCGGCTGCCCACCGATCAGGCGCTCGAGCGTGGTCGGCGGATGGCACTGTTGCTGCTCGAGCGCCACCGCGCCGAGCATGGGGTCTGGCCGCGGACGGTCGCTCAGGCGCTGTGGGCGATGGACACCATCAAGAGCGAAGGTGAGGGCCTCGGAGTAGTTCTCGCGCTGATCGGCGCCGAGCCGGAGCGCGACGGTCAGGGGAAGATCTTCCGCTACGTTCTGTTGCCGCTGGACCAGCTCGATAGACCGCGAATTGACGTGCTGCTCGACGTGTCGCCGATCTTCCGCGACACGTTTCAGATGAGTCTCGATCTGCTGGACGACCTGTTCCGGCGGGCGGCGCGGGCTGACGAACCGCCGGAGCTCAATTTCCTGCGGGCCAACGCTGATGCACTGATCGCGCAGGGTCGCAGCATCGAGGAGGCGACTGCCCGGATCTTCACGCAGGCGCCGGGGCTGTACGGAACGGGCGTGGATGACCTGATCGAGGAGAGCCAGTGGGAGGACGGCGGCGATCTCGCCGAGCTCTACCGGCACCGCAACGGCTACACGGCGGGCGGGGGTCGCAATGGAGCGGCGGCGCCGCAGGTGCTCGCGGGGCTGCTTGGTACCGTCGACCATGTCTTTCAGGCGATCGACTCGGTCGAATACGGCCTGACCGACATGACCCATTACTACGGCCACAGCGGTGCGATGCAGCTCGCGGCCAGCCGCGCGCGCGGCACTGAGGTTTCCCTCAGCTACGCCGAGACCTTCGGCGGCGGCGACGTGAAGGTCAACGGTTCAAGGCAGCTGCTGCAGATCGAAACCCGCGCCAAACTGCTGAACCCGCGCTGGTACGAGTCCATGCTGGCCCATGGCCACAGCGGCGCGGCCGAGATCGGTAACCGCTTCACCCACCTCGTTGGCTGGGGAGCCCTCGGTACGGCCGAGGGCTGGATGTTCGACGATGCGGCCCGAACCTTCGTGCTCGACGATGCGATGCGCCGACGGCTTGAGGCAGCGAACCCGCAGGCGGCCCGCAATGCCATCGGCAGGCTCATCGAGGCGAACGGCCGTGGTCTGTGGAAGGCCGACGAGGACACTCTGCAGCGTCTGCAGGGCCTGTACGCGGACATCGAGGACCGGCTGGAGGGTGTCGGCGCGGCCGCTTGAGCTGACGGGCCTGCCGCGCGCCTGAACCGACAGGCGGCGACGAAGCGGGAAGATAATAAGCAAGACTTTCTATCAGCACCGCTTTCGATAGACTCGGCGCATGGCTGTCGAAAACCCGCGCGAGCATCTTGCATTCCTCGTCCACGACGTCGCCAAGCGCTTGCGGGTCGAGTTTGCGCGAAGGGCGGCGCGTCACGACCTGACCCCTGCGCAGGCACGCTGCCTCATGCTCCTCGCGTTCCGCCCCGGCGCAAGCCTGAAGGCGCTCGCCGAGGCACTCGAGGTGCAACCCATGTCCGTGCTGCGTGTGGTCGACGGATTGCAGGCGCGCCGCCTGCTGCGGCGCGAGACCGATCCCGACGATCGGCGGGCGCTGCAGTTGTTCCTCACCAGGCCTGGCGAGACCGCCGTCGCCCGGATCTGGCGACTGCTCGACGGGATCATCGCCGAGGCGGGTGCCGACATGGGCCCAGCAGCGCGGCGCAGGCTGGCGCGCTCGCTGGTGCAGCTGTCCGCCGGGATGCAGAAGTTCGAGCGGGAGCCCCGATGACCGCCGGCACCGCCATTGCCCGACCGCGTGTCCGCGTCATTCTGCTGTGGGGCGTGCCGCTGCTCGCGCTGGTCGCGGCGCTGCTCGTCTGGGCGCTTGGCGGGCGCTACATCGAGACCGACAACGCCTACATCAAGGCCGATCTGGTGCCGATCCACCCGGAGATCGAGGCGCAGGTCACCGAGGTTCTGGTAACCGAAAATGCCCGCGTCGAGGCAGGGCAGGTGCTGGTCAAGCTCGACCCGGAATCCGCGGCGATCGACGAACGTCGGGCCGCAGCCCGGCTCGCAGCGGTGCGTGAGGGCCTCCTGGCTACGGGCCGACAGCTCGAACAGCGCATGAACGAAAGGCTGCTGGCCGAGGAACAGCTGCGCTACGCGACCCGGGAGCTCGAGCGGCAGCGCGAACTGGTGGCCGCGAGGATGCTGCCCGCATCACGGTTCGACGCCGCCGAGCACGAGATGCTGCAGGCGAAGGGTCGACTGCAGGTGCTCGATCAGGGCATCGCTGAGCTGCGGGTGCGGCTGGGCCCGACACTCTCCGGTCGTGCCGACGAGCATCCGCTGGTGCTCGAAGCGCGCGCCGACCTCGAGGCAGCCGGTCTGCGTCTGCGGCGCGCGGTCATCAGCGCACCGGAAGCAGGACGTGTGGTCCGTCTGCCGAAGCGCGGCGAGATGGCGCGGCGCGGTACGACGCTGCTGACCCTGGTCCGCTCGGACGCCCTGTGGGTTGAGGCCAACTTCAAGGAGACGCAGCTCGGCCTGTTGCGCGCCGGTCAACCGGTCAGGATCACCGTCGACAGCTTTCCCGGCGCGCAATGGCGCGGCCACATCGACACGATTGCGCCGGCGAGCGGCGCCGAGTTCGCGGTGCTGCCGCCGCAGAATGCTTCGGGCAACTGGGTCAAGGTCGTACAGCGTGTCCCGGTCCGCGTTGCCATCGACTCGGGTCCGGGCGATCTGCAGCTGCGTGCCGGAACCAGCGCGGTGGTCGAGGTAGATCTGCGCTCGGGCAACCGCTTCACGCGACTCGCCGGCGCGCGCTGATGGACGCGGAGGCGCCGCCGCAGCGGGCGCTGCTGTCGGTGAGCACCATGCTGGCGGTGCTGCTCTACGCCGTCGACACCACCGTGGCCAATGTAGCCTTGCCCGTGATGCAGGGCAGTCTCGGGGCGACGCGCGAGCAGGTCGCGTGGGTACTCACTTCCTACCTCATCGCGAGTGCTGTGGCACTGCCGGCACTCGGGGCCATCGAGGCACGGCTCGGCATGCGCCGCAGTTTTCTGCTTGCGGTCGCGGGCTTCGGCATCGCTTCGCTACTCTGCGCGCTTGCCCCCAACATGGAGGCGCTGGTCGTCGCCCGCTTCTTCCAGGGCCTGTGCGGTGCAGGGTTGCTGCCGCTCAGTCAGACGGCGATGCAGGGTGTCTATCCAGCTGCGCAGATGTCGCGGGTG
>JBILMF010000105.1:0-11152 GCA_044375655.1 Steroidobacteraceae bacterium
TTGCGCTGTTCGGCATGGGCGTGATGGTGGGGCCGGTGGTGGGGCCGTGGCTCGGCGGCTGGCTGACCGACAACTTCGGCTGGCGCGCCGTGTTCTACATCAACCTGCCCGTGGTGGTGGTTGCACTCGGCGGGCTCGCGGCATCGCTGCGTGGTGCGCCGCATAGCACTCCGCGTCCGTTCGATCGGTTGGGCTTCGGTCTGCTCGCGACCTGCATACTGATGCTGCAACTCGCCGTGGATCGTGGCCAGCAGCTCGACTGGTTCGATTCGCCGGAGATCGTCGCCGAGTTGTTCCTCGGGCTGCTCGCCGGCTACATGTTCATCGTCCATTCGGCGACCAGCGCCCGGCCGCTATTCCCCGCGGCAATGCTTCGCGACCGCAATCTCGTTCTGGGCGTGGGGATGTCCGTCTTGGTGGGCTGGCCCTTCATGGGCTCCATGGTGCTGCTGCCGCAGTTCCTGCAGGAGGTGCAGGGATACTCGGTCGTCGATGCCGGCATGATGATGGCCCCGCGGGGCGTCGGGCTGATCCTCGGCATGCTCGCGCTCAGCCGACTCGGATCCTTGATCGATTTGCGCGCGGCGTTCACGGCCGGATGCCTGATCAACGGCGCAGGTCTGCTGGCCTTCGCATGGCTGCCCGCCGACGTTCCGGCGGATCTTCTGACCGGCTGGCAGCTGCTGCAGGGATTCGGTCTGGGACTCATCTTCGTCACTCTGAACACGCTCACCTTCACCACCCTGCCGGCTGTGCATCGAACCGACGGCGCATCGTTGATGGTGCTTGCCCGAAATCTCGGCAGCAGCGTGGGTGTGGCAATGCTGGTGCGTGGCATCACCGCCGATGCGGGCGCCAACGGCGACCGTCTGCGCGAGATAGCGCAGTTGCCGGCTTCGCAGGACCCGCTCACGTTGTCGCTTGTGCTGCAGGCCGTGCACCGCGAGGCGTTGGTGATCGCCTATGCCAACCAGTACGTGATGCTGGCGCTGATGCCTGCTCTGCTTCTGCCCTGCGTATGGCTGATGCGGCGCGCAGCGTTCAGCGGAAGGTCAGCAGACGGCGCGGCTCCGGTTGCGTCTCCAGGTGGGGCACCGCATTGAAGGACTCGAGGCTGCAGCGCCGGCCGTCATAGCGGATGCGGGTGACGGAGGCGTTGAGCACGGACCATGACAGGCGCAGGGCGCCCGGATCGTCGAGACCAAGCACATGCCCGACGGCAGCGCCGATGGCACCGGCCGAGGTGCAGATGAGCACCTGCCGCGAGCGGCCCTCGCTGCGCATCACATCTTCCAGCCCCGCCGCGACGCGACGGCGGAAGTCCTGCCATGGTTCGACACCCGGGCCGTCGAGGGAGCCGGCGACCCAGGCGCTGCCGGCCTCTTCCAGCCGGCGCTGGAAGGCGCGCGGATCGGGCGGCGCGAGCCCGCCCTGAAGGGAGGCAAGCGATGCGCCGGTCAGCTCGGCGTGCATGCGCAGCAGCGTGTGCGCGTCGTACTCGTCGAACGCCGCCGTACAACGAACACCGCCCGCCCCGGAGGCCCCTGCGGCCAGGATCTCGGCGGTGGAGCGCTGTCTACGGAGCGTGCCGCTGTAAATGGCATCGACCGTTTGTCCGCTTTGCTGCAGATGCTGGCTTAGATGCCGGACCTGCAGTTCGCCCAGGTCGGACAGCCGGTCGTAGTCAGCACTGCCGAAGGAGGCCTGCCCGTGACGGACTAGGTGGAGGGTGCTCATTGCGCGGGATCTTGACCGATTGAGTGGTGATTCTACGCCGCGTAACATGCGCCGCGCATGACTCGCGAGGATAACGCGCTCCGGCCCTCGTGGTGGGTGCGGGCGCTGGCGGCGCTTCCCATGCCCGTCCTGCACGGGATCTCCCGGCTGTTCGCTTTCCTCGCGTGGCGGGTGTCGCCCTATGAGGTACGCGTGGTGCGCGACAGCCTGCGCATCGCATTCCCGGATCTGCACGACCACGAGCGTGAACGACTTCGCCGCGACTTCTATCGCGGCTACGGCGACGTCATGGTCGAGATCATCCGCTCGGCGGCGATCGACGGTCACGACCTCGATCGGCGCATGCGCTTTGCCAACCTCGAGGTGCTGCGCGAAGCGATCCGCAGCGGCGGTCCGGCACTGCTGCTGGCGGCCCACCAGTGCAACTGGGAGTGGATCCTGCTCGGCCTGTCGCGCAATCTCGGTTTCCCCGTCGATGCCGCTTACAAGCCGCTCAAAAATCCCTGGGCGGATCGCGAGATGCGCTCGCTGCGCAGCCGCTTCGGTGCCCGCATGGTTCCTGCGGAGCGCGTGATGCGCGACCTGATCGCGCGCCGCAGCGTGCCGCGTCTGGTTGCCCTTGTCGCGGACCAGGAGCCGGTGGCGAGCGACCGGCGTCACTGGACGCATTTCCTCAACCGGGAGACCGCCTTCTACATGGGGGCCGACGTCATTGCGGCGACCCTCGACTACCCGGTGTACTTCGTGGCCATCGTGCGCACCGGTCGCGGCCGATACGAGGCCTCGTTCGAGTTGCTGCGGGCGCGCGGCGAGAGGTTGGTGCCAGGCGAGCTCACGGAGCGCTATGCACGCCGCGTCGAGCGGCAGATCCACGCCTCGCCCGCGGACTGGCCGTGGTCGCACAAACGCTGGCGGTTGCGTCGGCAGGCAGCAGAACGGGTACAGCCGGCCGGCTGAGCGGCGGCCTGTTCATTGCTGGCATCGCTGGTCGTCTGAGCCGCGGTCGTCGGGTGTCTGCCTTCGTGTCGATCCTTGTGGCAGCCATGGCCATCGCCCACAATCCGCACCCATGTCCGATGCCCCAGCGGCCACGAGCCCGGAAATCTCGGTGGTGATCCCCGTCTGCAACGAAGTCGAGAACGTCGGTCCGCTGGCTCGCGAGATCGTCGCGGCGCTGCAGGGGCGGACCTTCGAGATCATTTTCGTCGATGACGGCAGCACCGACGGCACCGCTGCCGCGCTGCGTGCGTTGCGCCTCGAGATTCCGCAGTTGCGCGTGCTGCGCCACTCGTTCCGCAGCGGTCAGAGTGCCGCGGTGTGTTCCGGCGTGCGGCATGCGCGCGCCGACTGGATCGCCACACTCGACGGTGACGGGCAGAACGATCCGGCCGACATTCCCGCGCTGTTCGCGGCCCGCGGCCTCGCCGAACTCGTGATCGGCAACCGTACCCAGCGCCGCGACACCCGGCTGCGACGGCTGCAGTCGCGGGTCGCCAACGGCGTGCGCGGCTGGCTGCTCGGTGATGGCACGCCGGATACAGGTTGCGGCATCAAGGTCATGCGGCGCGAAGTCTTCATGGATCTGCCGCGCTTCGACCACATGCATCGTTTCCTGCCAGCTCTCTTCCAGCGTGCGGGCGCACGCGTGCTCTCGGTGCCGGTGGCGCATCGGCCCCGCGAGCGAGGTGCCTCCAAGTACGGCCTGTTCGATCGCCTCTGGGTCGGCATCATCGACATCTTCGGCGTGATGTGGTTGCGCCGCCGCTCGCGTCCCGGCCTGCAGGTGCGCGAGGACTGAGGGTCCGAGCGCCGTCACGTTTGCGAGGAGTTCCATGGAAAGTACCGAAACCTTGATCTGGGTGATCATCGGCTTCAGCGGCCAACTCTTGTTCTCGATGCGTTTCGTGGTGCAGTGGATCGCCAGCGAGCGGGTGAGGCGCAGCATCATTCCGGAGGCGTTCTGGTACTTCAGTCTCGCCGGCGGCGCCACGCTGCTCGCCTACGCGATACACAAGCGTGATCCCGTGTTCATCGCCGGTCAGGGCCTCGGCCTCTTCGTCTACCTGCGCAACCTCTATCTGATCCGTACCGGACGCCAGAAGGTCGACGTGTGAAGCCGGAAGTCCGCGGCATTCTGCTCGATATCGGGTGGATAGGCCTCTGGTTCGCGCTGCTTATCCTCGCGGGCTTCGGGCTGCGTGACCCGTGGCCGGCGGATGAGCCGCGCTTTGCTGCTGTGGCCCTCGAGATGCTGCGCAGCGGCAACTGGATCATTCCCCACGTTGGCGGCGACCTGTATCAGGACAAGCCGCCGCTGCATTTCTGGCTGATGGCCACCGGGATTCTTGCAACCGGATCGACGCAGGTGGGGTTCCTGCTGCCGTCCATGCTGTCTTCGTTGGGCACACTGCTGCTCGTGTACGACCTCGTGCGTCGTCTGCATGGCCGGGAGGCGGCGAGGTTCTCGGCCATCACCCTGGCCTGCTGCATCCACTTCATCAAAACCACCCGCGGTGCGCAGATCGATGCCACGCTCATCTTCTTCTGCACACTGGGGCTCTACGGCATCCTGCGCCACCTGCTGCTGAAGGACTCAGTGGGCTACGCGGCGCTTGGCGCCGGCGCAGCGGGCTTGGGCGTGGTCGCCAAGGCCGTGGGTTTCCTCGCGCTGGCGCTGCTGCCGATCACGGCGCTGTTGGCGCGCAGGTTCGGCATCGCGCGGGTTGGTGCGCGTACCTGGATCATCGTCGGCGTGGTCTTCGCGGCGACCATCGCGCTCTGGCTGGTGCCCATGCTGGTGCATGTCGCCGGATCAGGCTCGCCGGCACTTGCCGCCTATCGCGACGAACTGCTGTTCCAGCAGACTGTCACGCGCTACACGCAGGCATGGCATCACATTCGCCCGTGGTACTACTTCCTCGTCGAGGTGATCCCGGTGCTGTGGTTGCCATTGAGCGCGTTGTTGCCATGGCTGATCCTGCGCTGGCGCGACGACTGGCGGCAGCGGCGCGCAGCCACCTGGGTGCCGCTGTTGTGGGCGGTGTTGGTGGTGGCTTTCTTCAGTCTGAGCACCGGCAAGCGGGGCGTGTACGTGCTGCCGGCGCTGCCGGCGCTTGCCATTGCCGCTGCACCACATCTGCCGGCGTTGTTTGCCGCGCGCGCGGTGCAGCGTCTCTCGCTGGTGCTGGCGGGCGTGCTGGTCGTGCCTGGGGTGCTGGTTTCGCTGGGGCTGCTCTTCGACGTCTCGCGCGTCGAGGAACTCATCGGCGGCAGCGAGCTTGCGTCGGCCGGTCCGGTGTTTGTGTTTGCAGCGCTGGCCACGCTGGCCTGGATCGCGGCTTGGCGGTTGCGGCCGCTGCTCGCCTGGCCAGCGGTGGTGGCGAGCCTTACCCTCGTGTGGGGGTTTGGCGTCGCCCCACAGATCAACGGTGAACGCTCAGCCTCAACCTTCGTGGGACAGATGCTTGCTCAGGTCCCGACGGGCAGCACACTGGGACTCGTAGCGTACAAGGAGCAGTTCCTGCTGTATCTCGACCGGGACACCGTGAACTTCGGCCACGCGCGCTGGCGCGAGGGCGATGCCGAGGCGATCGACGCCGCCCGCTGGCTCTCCGGGGGCAGCGATCGCGTTTTGCTGGTGCCCGGACACCAAATCGAGCGCTGCTTCGCGACTACCGAACGTCGCTACGCTGGCGAGTCGAGCGATGATCGCTGGTATCTGGTGAGTGGGACGCCGGCGCGTGAATGTGTGGAGCGAGGCGATCCCCGCAGGGTGATCCACTTCCCGGCGCCATCGTCGACGGGTCGTTGAACGCGGGACGCGCGAGTGCAGGGTCTCAGACGGGCCGCGTGAGCCATGGAGGGCGACGGACACGCGGTCCGCCGCCCAGCACAGACTCAGAACGGCAGACCATGGGCGGAGCCGCCCATGCACAGCAGCATCGGGAACGACAGCAGGAAGTTGGTGCGTGAGGCCAGTGTCGCGGTGCGGCGCGCCTTGGCCTTTTCCTCGTCGGTCGCCGGTACCAGACCGATGACTTTCTTCTGGTTGGGCCAAATCAGGACCCAGACGTTGAACAGCATGATGGTGCCCAGCCAGACGCCGATGCCGATGACGACGCTGCCTTCCTGCAGCAGGAAGGCGTCCATGAAGCGTCCACCGAGCAGCCACGCACCGGTGAGCCAGGTCGCCACCGCCATCCAGCGGAACCAAAGCAGTGCGCGCGGTGCGACGTACTTGACGATGCCAGCGCCGCCGGGACCGCCTTTGTCGGCGTTGGCTGCCGCAAGTGCCGGGATCTGCGCGACGTTGAAGTAGTAGAGCAGCCCGATCCAGAAGATGCCGGTGACGATGTGCGCCCAGCGTCCGAGGCCGAGATGGTTGAAGTCACCCCCCGGAGTCTGCGGCAGCACCATTACGAGGATCGCAAACAGCACGCCCAGCGTGACTGTCGCGCCGACACTGTCGAGCGGGTTCTTCATTGCTTTGCGTCTCCGGCAATCGTCAGAAAAGAAACTGGAATTTGAAGAATAGGCGACGAAACCCCATAATTCAACGAATCTCTCTGCTCGCTGGACCCAAGGACGGGACGATGGCGGACAACGCCGCGGAAGGTCGCCGGGCGCGGCCCATGTCGCCCTGCATCAGCATCTGCGCGCTCGACGGCAGCGGCCATTGCGCCGGGTGCCTGCGGACGCGCGACGAAATCGCCAGTTGGATCCGCATGTCGGCGGACGAGCAGTGGGAATTGCTGCGCGAACTCGAGCGGCGGCGCGCGCTGCGCGCGCCCCGACGGTCGGTCTGAGGAGGCTCACACAGATGGATGTCATCGAACGCATCAAGTCGCAACTTTCGTCGGCACCTGTGGTGCTGTTCATGAAGGGCACGCCGGACTTCCCGCAGTGCGGGTTCTCGGCGCAGACGGTCGGCGCGCTGCGTGCCTGCGGCGCCCGCTTCCACCACGTCAACATCTTTGAGGACCAGGAGTTGCGCGAGGCCCTGAAGCGGTACTCGAACTGGCCGACGTACCCCCAGCTCTACGTCAATGGCGAACTGCTCGGTGGTTGCGACATCGCCCTCGAGATGTACCACAACGGCGAGCTCAAGAAGATTCTCGAGGAAGCGGGCGCGACGGCCTAAGCGGCGCCGGCGGGCTTGCCACCGGCGGGCCGCTCCAAGTCCTCTTCCGCAGTGGCTACGGGCGACGTCGGATCGACGTCGTTGGTGCCGTCCCGGCCGCCCGCGCCGTTGCCGGCGGCGGCAGTCCCGTCGTCGACCCATCCGAGACTGCGGGCCTTTTCCTCCGCGGCCGCAAAACTGGGCTGGCAAAAATTGCACACGCGGCAAAACAGGTCGGCCGTCCGCTCCGCGTCGTAGGCGGCGGCATGGGCGGCCGATGAGTCCCAATCGAGACCGCTGGCCATCACTGCCTTTGCGAGTACGGTCTGTCCGAGCGCGGCACCCGCCAGCGTCACCGTGTCGAAGCTGGAGAACGGGTGGAAGGGGTTGCGCTTGATGCCCGCCCGGGTGACGGCAGCGTTGAGGAAGCCGAGATCGAAAGAGGCGTTGTGCCCCACGAGGATGGCCCGCTTGCAGCCATGGCGCCGGACGGCTTCGCGGACCTCCTTGAAGATCCGCGTCAGCGCGTCGCGCTCGTCGATGGCCGGCCGCAGCGGGTGGAAGGGGTCGATCCCGGTCACTGCCAGCGATGCCGGCTCGATGTTGGAGCCCTCGAAGGGCCGCACATGGTAGGCGTGGGTTTCACCGCGGCGCAGCAGCCCCTCAGGCGTGATCTCGATGAGCACTGCGGCGATCTCGAGCAGGGCATCGCGTGCGGCATTGAGACCGCCGGTTTCCACATCGATCACCACCGGCAGAAAGCCGCGGAAGCGCCGCGCGAGGCTGGGCAGGACGGCGCTCACTCCTGCAGCATCCGCCAGCGAACCCGCTCGCCGGCGCGCATCGGCACAACGACGTCACCATCGAAGGCATAGGCTGCCGGCACCGACCACTCCTCGCGACGCAGTGTGACCGTGCCGGCGTTGCGCGGCAGTTCATAGAAATCGGGCCCGTGCAGCGACGCAAAGCCCTCCAGCCGATCGAGGGCGCCGGCGTCCTCGAAGATCTCGGCGTAGAGTTCCAGGGCCGCGTGCGCCGAATACATGCCCGCGCAGCCGCAGGCGGCCTCCTTGGTGCGGCGTCCATGCGGAGCGCTGTCGGTGCCGAGGAAGAAGCGGCGCGAGCCACCCGTGGCCGCATCGATCAGCGCCTGTCGGTCCGGCTCGGTCTTGAGGACCGGCAGACAATAGAAGTGCGGACGGATGCCGCCACGGAAAATCTCGTTGCGATTGAAGAGCAGGTGCTGGGGCGTGATGGTGGCCGCAACTCCTGGCCGCGCCCCCTTGACGAACTCGACGGCAGCGCGCGTCGTGATGTGTTCGAACACAACCTTGAGGCGCGAATGTCTTTCGACCAGCGGGGCGAGCACCTCGTCGATGAACCGCTGCTCGCGGTCGAAGATGTCGACATGCTCGTGGGTCACTTCGCCATGCACCTGCAGTACGAGGCCGGTCTCGGCCATGCGCGCAAGCACCCCGTCGATATGACGGATGTCGGTGACCCCGGCATCCGAATGCGTGGTCGCTCCGGCAGGGTAGAGCTTGCAACCGGCGACGAAGCCGCTCGCGCGCGCGCGGTCGACCTCCTCGACGGGCATTCGGTCGTAGAGGTACAGCGTCATCAGCGGCTGGAAGTCGGAGCCCGCGGGCCGCGCCCCGAGGATCCGGTCGCGGTACTCGGCCGCCAGCGCCGTGCTGGTGACCGGCGGCTTGAGGTTGGGCATGACGATGGCGCGCGCAAATTGCCGCGCGGTGTGCGGCAACACGGCGGCGAGCGCCGCACCGTCGCGCAGGTGCAGATGCCAGTCGTCAGGACGACGCAGGGTGATTTCCGCGCTCATGCGGGCGGCGATGCTAGCACAGGGCGATTGTTCGCCCCGTGTCGCTGCGACAAGTTAACATACGGTTTTTTACACGCACGACAGGCAGGACGGGGGTATGTCCGAGAGTCCGCAGACGGATGTCGATCCGCATGAGACACGCGAGTGGCTGGAGTCCATCGACTCGGTGCTCAAGGCCCACGGTCCGCAGAGGGCGCACTATCTCCTCGAGCGGCTGATCGACTACACGCGTCGCTCCGGCGCCTACCTGCCGTTCAAGCCCAATACGGCCTATCTCAACACCATCTCGACGGGCCAGCAGCCCGATTACCCCGGCAACCGCGAACTCGAACGCCGCATCGAGGCGTACATTCGCTGGAACGCCATGGCGATGGTGGTACAGGCCAACCGTATCTCGTCCGAGTACGGCGGGCACATCGCTACCTACGCATCTGCCGCCACGCTCTACGAAGTCGGCTTCAATCATTTCTGGCGCGCACCATCCGACCGGCACCCGGGCGACATGGTCTACGTGCAGGGCCACGCTTCGCCCGGCATCTACGCGCGCGCGTATCTTGAGGGCCGGCTGACGGAAGACCAGTTGCGGCATTTTCGTCAGGAAGTTGCCGGGGACGGTCTGTCGTCCTATCCACACCCTTGGCTGATGCCCGATTTCTGGCAGTTCCCGACCGTGTCGATGGGACTCGGGCCCATGCAGGCGATCTTCCAGGCGCGCTTCCAGCGATACCTCGAGCACCGCGGTCTGGTGGCACCCTCGGATCGCAAGATTTGGGCCTTCCTCGGCGACGGCGAGATGGACGAGCCCGAATCGATGGGCGCGCTCACCATGCCGGTGCGCGAGAAGCTCGACAACCTGGTATTCGTCATCAACTGCAACCTGCAGCGCCTCGACGGTCCGGTGCGCGGCAACGGCAAGATCATCCAGGAACTTGAGGCGGCGTTTCTCGGCGCCGGCTGGAACGTCATCAAGGTCCTTTGGGGTTCGCGCTGGGACCCGCTGCTGGCCAAGGACAACCGCGGCTTGCTGCGCCGGGTCATGGAAGAGTGCGTCGACGGCGAGTACCAGAACTTCAAGGCCAAGGGCGGCGCCTACACGCGCGAGAATTTCTTTGGCAAGTTCCCCGAGCTCAAGGCGATGGTCGCCAACATGTCGGACGAGGAAATCTGGCGCCTGAACCGGGGCGGGCACGACCCGCGCAAGGTTTATGCAGCCTATGCCGCCGCCGCCGAGCACAAGGGACAGCCCACCGTCATCCTTGCCAAGACCGTCAAAGGTTTCGGCATGGGCAAGGCCGGCGAGGGGCAGATGGTCACCCACCAGCAGAAGAAACTCTCCGACGACGACCTGCGGCAGTTCCGCGACCGCTTCAACATCCCGGTCTCCGACGAGGAACTCGCGCGTCTGCCGTTCTGCCGGCCCGACGACGGCAGCGAGGAGATGCGTTACCTGCGCGCTCGCCGCATTTCGCTCGGCGGCTACCTGCCGACGCGCCGCCGCAATGCGCCGCCGCTCGAGGTGCCACCGCTCGAGGCCTTCAAGCCGCTGCTCGAGAGCAGCGAGGGCCGCGGGATCTCCACCACCATGGCGTTCGTCCGCCTGCTCACCACGCTGCTGAAGGACCGCAAGATCGGCAAGCATGTCGTGCCGATCGTCCCGGACGAGGCCCGAACCTTCGGCATGGAGGGGCTCTTCCGCCAGGTTGGCATCTACTCATCCGTGGGCCAGTTGTACACCCCGCAGGATGCCGATCAGCTCATGTCCTACCGTGAGGACAAGAAGGGCCAGATTCTCGAAGAGGGCATCAACGAGGCTGGTGCCATGTGCTCGTGGATGGCGGCAGGGACAGCCTACGCAAACCACGGTATCAACATGGTGCCGTTCTACATCTTCTACTCGATGTTCGGTTTCCAGCGCGTCGGCGACTTCATCTGGGCGGCCGGCGACTTGCAGACCCGGGGCTTCCTGCTCGGCGCCACCGCGGGTCGGACGACCCTGGCGGGCGAGGGGTTGCAGCATCAGGACGGTCACAGCCAGCTGCTCGCCTCGACCGTGCCCAATTGCCGTTCCTACGATCCGACCTTCGCCTACGAGCTCGCCGTCATCATCCACGACGGCCTGCAGCGCATGTATGTCGACGGCGAGCCCATTTTCTATTACGTCACCCTGATGAACGAAAACTACCCGATGCCCGCGATGCCGGCGGGGATGGAGCAGGGGATTCTGAAGGGGCTCTATCCGCTCTCCAGCCATTCCCCGCAGTTGGCGTCGGACGCGCCGCGGGCAACGCTGCTCGGCTCCGGCACCATCCTGCGTGAGGTCATCGCGGCGGCGGAAACGCTGGCCAGCGACTTCGGGGTGGCAAGCGAGGTGTTGTCCGCTCCCAGCTGGAACGAGTTGCGCCGCGAGGCCCTCGATTGCGAACGCTGGAACCTGTTGCATCCCGACGCCACCCCGC
>JBILMF010000210.1:0-3613 GCA_044375655.1 Steroidobacteraceae bacterium
TGTTTGGATGGTCTCGAAGGTGTATCTTCCCGACTGTCCCCTTGCGGCACAATACTTCACGTGACTGACAGCGACGACGTCCGCAACGTGAGCGCCGACATCAGGCCAGGAACCGGCCGGCGCGCGCTCGTACTCTCCGGGGGCGGCGCCCGCGCGGCCTATCAGGTGGGCGTCCTCAAGGCACTCGCCGAAATCTGGCCGGGCGAAGAGTCGCCGTACGACATCATCGTCGGTACCTCGGCGGGTGCGGTCTGCGCGGCGGTGCTCGCCACCCATGCCGGCAACTGGCGCGAGGGCGTGCTGCGCCTAGAGCATGTGTGGGCCAACTTTTCAGTCGCGCAGGTGTTCCGCACGGGCTTTTCGGCGATGCTCGGCGCCGGGCTGCGCTGGACCGTGTCGGCGGTGTCCGGCGGCCGCCTGCTCAGCGCCCCTCCTGCGCTCTTCGACAACGAGCCGTTGCGCGACCTGCTCGCCGCCCGCGTCGACTGGGAACAGATCCGCCGGCATATCGCCGCGGGCCGACTGCGCGCGCTCGCGCTCACCGCCACGACCTACGCTGGCGGCCACCACCGCGTGTTCTTCGAGGCTGCAGGGGAGGTCGCTGCGTGGCGTGGCGTGCGGCGTGCGGGCACGCGCGAGCGGCTCGATCTCGACCATCTGATGGCCAGCGCAGCGATCCCGTTCCTGTTTCCGCCGGTGCGCATCGGCGAGGTCTATTACGGCGACGGCGCAATGCGCCAGCTCGCGCCGCTGTCGCCGGCCATCCATCTCGGTGCCGATCGGCTGCTGGTGATCGGGGTGCGCGCGCAGAACGCCGCCGGCCTCGGCGGCTCGATCGGCATCGGCCACACGCCCTCGTCCGGCGAAATTTTTGGTTTCCTGCTCGATACGCTCTTCAGCGACCAGGTCGACGCCGACCTCGACCAGCTGGAGCGCACCAACCGCATGATCCGCGAGGCCGCCGCCCCGCTCGACGGCCTGCGGCAGATCAGGGCGCTGCGCCTCGCACCCGGTAGCGACCCGCGCGCGGTTGCCGCCCGACACCTCGACGCCCTGCCGCGTTCGCTGCGCACCCTGCTCGCGGTGATCGGCGCGCGCGGCGAGCCGGGCAGCCTGCTCGCAAGCTACCTGCTGTTCGAGGCTCCCTACACCCGCGAGCTGATCGCCCGCGGCTACGACGACGCGATCACCCAGCGCCGCGCGCTGCTCGACTTCCTGAGCTGAGTCCCTCGCGCCGAGTCCGGGGGTGGCGGGCCGGCGCTGCCGCTCAGGCGGGCAGCGTCCGGCGCCGCAGGGCGGTGGTCGCGCGGTCGAGGCCCTCGAGAGTGAGCGGGAACATCCGCCCGTCGACGAGCTGGCGCACGAGCTGCACCGAAGGCGTCCACTCCCAGCGCTCCTCGGGCTCGGGATTCAGCCACACGAGGCGCGGGAAATGCGCGCTCAGGCGCTGCATCCACACGCTGCCCGCCTCCTCGTTGAAGTGCTCCACGCTGCCCCCCGGCTGCACGATTTCATAGGGGCTCATGGTCGCATCGCCGACGCAGACCACGCGATAGTCGGCATTGAAGGTGCGCAGCAGCTCCGCGGTGGGCGTGCGCTGCGCATGGCGGCGGCGGTTGTCCTTCCACAGGCCCTCGTAGATGAAGTTGTGGAAGTAGAAATACTCGAGGTGGCGGAACTCGCTGCGGGCCGCGGAGAACAGCTCCTCGCAGACACGCACGTGATCGTCCATGGAGCCGCCGACATCGAGCAGCAGCAGCACCTTGACGGCGTTGCGCCGCTGCGGACGCAGCTTGAGGTCCAGCCAACCCGCGTTGCGCGCGGTAGCGTCGATGGTGCCGTCGAGATCGAGTTCGTCGGCGGCGCCGTCGCGGGCGAAGCGGCGCAGCCTGCGCAGCGCCATCTTCAGGTTGCGGGTGCCGAGTTCTCGCTGATCATCGAAGTTGCGGTACTCGCGCGACTCCCAGACCTTCACCGCGCGGCGCTGCCGCGCACCGGCATCACCGATGCGCACGCCCTCCGGGTTGTAGCCACCGGAACCGAACGGCGAAGTGCCGCCGGTGCCGATCCACTTGTTGCCTCCCTGATGGCGATCTTTCTGTTCCTCGAGGCGCTGACGCAGGGTCTCGAGCAGCTTGTCCCAGCTGCCGAGCGAGGCGACCTTCGCCCGCTCCTCCTCGGTGAACACTCGCTCGGCGAGGCTCTTCAGCCATTCGGCGGGCACCTCCGCGAGCAGTTTCGAGAACAACCGCTCCGCGCCGGCGAAATGCTCGGCGAACACCCGGTCGAAGCGGTCGTAGTGCCGCTCGTCCTTCACCAGCGCAAGCCGCGCGAACCAGTAGAACTCCTCGGCCGAACAGGCGGCCACGCGCGCCTCGAGACCCTGCAGCAGCGACAGGAACTCGGTGAGCGATACCGGCACTCCGGCCTCGCGCAGGCTGAAGAAGAAGCGCACCAGCATGCCGTGGCTCCGCCGCCGCCTGCGCGCCGTCTCAGCGCGTGCGCCGGTTGAGGAACACCAGCTGCTCGAACAGGTGCACGTCCTGCTCGTTCTTGAGCAGCGCGCCGTGCAGCAGCGGGATCGTCTTTTTCGGGTCATCGCCGCGCAGCGCCTCGGGCGGCACATCCTCGGCGAGCAGCAGCTTGATCCAGTCGAGCAGCTCGGAGGTCGAGGGTTTCTTTTTGAGGCCCGGCGTCTCGCGCACGCGAAAAAACGCGCCGAGCGCCTCGGCGAGCAGCTCGCGCTTCAGGTCGGGATAGTGGACGTCGACGATGCGCGTCATCGTCTCGGGGTCCGGGAAGCGGATGTAGTGGAAGAAGCAGCGGCGCAGGAAGGCGTCGGGCAGCTCCTTCTCGTTGTTGCTGGTGATGATGATCAGTGGCCGGTGGCGCGCCCGCACGAGCTCCCGCGTCTCGTGGACGTAGAACTCCATGCGGTCGAGCTCGCGCAGCAGGTCGTTGGGAAACTCTATATCCGCTTTGTCGATCTCGTCGATGAGCAGCACCGGCGGCTCGGCGGACTCGAACGCTTCCCACAACTTGCCGCGGACGATGTAGTTGCGGATATCGGCCACGCGCGCCTCGCCGAGCTGCGAGTCGCGCAGCCGGGAAACCGCGTCATATTCATAGAGGCCGTGCTGCGCCTTGCTGGTCGACTTGACGTGCCACTCGAAGATCGGCCTCTGCAGCGCGCTCGCCACCTCGAGCGCGAGCTGCGTCTTGCCGGTGCCCGGCTCGCCCTTGACGAGCAGCGGGCGCGACAGCGTCAGGGCCGCATTGACGGCCATGCGCAGGTCGTCGGTGGCGATGTAGCGTTCAGTGCCCTGGAAGCGTTGCGTCATGGTTGGCTCTCTATCAGCAGGGTGTGGACGGGCGGTCCCGGCAGGAAGGGGCTGGGCCGGCCCTCCGCCCAATCCTCGTAACCGGCGCGGTAGAACGGCGAGAGCGGATGTCCGCTCGCGCCGCCGGGCAGGTGCAGGTAACCCTCAGCCTCACGGCCGGGAGCCACGGCGAAGCGCTGCGATGCGCCGAAACTCGGACCGGCGACGCGTGGCAGGTTGGTGTCGCCCGCCAGCTGGCGCGCCGGCATGTCGAGGTAGCGGCCGAGCGGACC
>JBILMF010000077.1:0-13577 GCA_044375655.1 Steroidobacteraceae bacterium
TCCCGGCCAGAAGCTCGACGTCAACGCGTTCCGCGCCGCCTGCCGCGCCTTTGCCGCCGAGCAGATCGAACTGCAGCGCAGCGACTTCAAGCGTCTCGGCGTGCTCGGCGACTGGGAGCGGCCCTACCGCACCATGGATTTCGCGTACGAGGCACAGCAGATGCGCGCCTTCGGTCGCATCGTCGCCAACGGCCACCTCTACAAGGGCGCGAAGCCGGTCCACTGGTGTCTCGACTGTCGCTCGGCGCTAGCCGAGGCCGAGGTCGAGTACGAGGACAAGGTCTCGCCGGCGGTGGACGTCGCGTTCGTGGTCGCAGACTCCGCGGACTTCGCGATCCGCACCGGGATCGCCGGCATCGGTGCAGCCTCCGCGCCGGCGGTGGTGATCTGGACGACGACGCCCTGGACACTGCCCGCCAATGAGGCCGTGGCGCTGGGTCCGGCCCTCGACTACGCGCTGGTGCGTCTGCCGGCGGCGGCGAATGGGCAATCTGCCGGCGGGACCGAGGGGGCGACCGGCGACGGTGCGCGGCCACTCGTGCTCGCCGCCGACCTGCTGCCGCAGATCGCGGTGCGTTACGGCCACGATCCCGCCGCGCTCGAGGTGCTCGGCCGTTTTCCCGGTTCGGCGATCGAGGGCTTGCTGCTGCATCACCCCTTCCTCGACAAGCGGGTGCCGGTGATCCTCGGCGAGCACGTAACCCTCGACGCCGGCACGGGCGCGGTACATACGGCGCCTGCCCACGGCCAGGAGGACTTCGCCGTGGGCCAAAGATATGGCCTGCCCGTGAAAAACCCGGTCGGGGGCGATGGCCGCTTCATCGAGGGTACCCCGCTGGTGGCGGGCATGAAGATCGACGAGGGTGGCGAGTCGCTGATCGGCACCATGCGGGAGCGCGGGGTGCTGGTGAAGCACGCCCCGTACCGGCACAGCTACCCGCATTGCTGGCGGCACAAGACACCGGTCATCTTCCGCGCCACGCCGCAGTGGTTCATCAGCATGGACCAAAAAGGCCTGCGCGCGCGGACGCTCGCCGACATCAGGAAGGTGGAGTGGACGCCGGCCTGGGGCGAACAGCGCATCACCGGCATGATCGAGAACCGGCCGGATTGGTGCATCTCCCGACAGCGGACCTGGGGCGTGCCGATTCCGCTGTTCGTCCACAAGGTTACGGGCGAATTGCATCCGGACACCCTCGCGCTCATCGAGCGTGCGGCGGCCCGGGTGGAGCAGGGCGGCATAGAGGCCTGGTTCGCGCTCGAGCCGGCGGAGCTGCTCGGCGATGCTGCGGCGGACTATGACAAGGTTACCGACGTCATGGATGTCTGGGCCGACTCCGGACTCTCCTTCGAGTGCGTGGGTGCACAGCGTCCCGAGATTGCAGCACCGGTCGATCTGTATCTCGAGGGCTCGGACCAGCATCGCGGCTGGTTTCACTCCTCGTTGCTGATGTCCGAGGCGCTCGATGCGCGGGCGCCCTACAAGGGCGTGCTCACGCATGGCTTCACGGTGGACGACAAGGGCCGCAAGATGTCCAAGTCGCTCGGCAACGTGATCGCACCGCAGAAGGTCATGCAGAGCCTCGGCGCCGACGTGCTGCGTCTGTGGGTGGCAGCCACCGACTACGCCAATGAAATGAGCGTCTCGGACGAAATCCTCAAGCGCATGTCCGACAGCTACCGGCGCATGCGCAACACGGTCCGCTTCCTGCTCGGCAACCTCGCAGGCTTCGATCCCGCGACCGATGCCGTGCCAGTCGGCGAGATGGTGGCGCTCGATCGCTGGGCGCTGCGCCGCGCGCGGCAACTGCACGAGGAGGTGCGGGAGGCCTACCGCCAGTACCAGTTCCACCTCGTCTACCAGAAGGTCCATGGCTTCTGCGTGGTCGAACTCGGCGGCTGCTATCTCGATGTGCTCAAGGACCGGCTGTACACCACACCGGCGAAAAGCCATGCACGCCGCTCGGCGCAGACCGCGATGCATCACATCGCCGAGTCCATGGTCCGCTGGCTCGCGCCGGTGCTCTCGTTCACGGCCGAGGAGATCTGGTCGCAGCTGCCGGGCCGGCGGGAGGGTTCGGTGTTCCATGCCACCTGGCATCCGCTGCCCGATGTGCCCGCCGACGACATCGACTGGGACGCTCTGCTCGCGCTGCGCGCAGAAGTTGCCCGCGAGCTCGAACGGCTGCGCGAGGCGGGAGAGATCGGCTCGCCGCTCGAGGCCGAGGTCGAAATTCTTTGCGAGGCAGCGGAAGAGGCGCGCTACGCCGCGCTCGGCGATGAGCTGCGCTTCTTCCTCATCACCTCTGCGGCGCGTGTGCGCGTCGAGACCGGTGTGTCCGGGCGCCTGGTGCGGGTGCGCGCCAACGGCGCGGCCAAGTGCGTGCGCTGCTGGCATCGTCGTGACGATGTCGGCAGCGACCCCGATCATCCGGAACTCTGCGGACGCTGCGTGACCAACGTGGCCGGTCCCGGGGAGGAGCGCCGCTACGCATGAGCGGACCGGGCTTGCGTGCATCCATCGAGGCGATGCCAGTGCGCGACTGCGGCTGGCGCTGGCTGCCGCTGTCAGCGGCACTCGCGTTCGCCGATCAGGCCACCAAGGCGTGGATCGAGGCGCAGTACTTCCTCGGCGAGTCCACGCGCGTGTTTTTCTGGCTGGACATCACGCGGCTGCACAATCCGGGAGCGGCCTTCAGTTTCCTCGCCGGGGCCGGCGGCTGGCAGCGCTGGGCGCTCAGCGTGCTCGCCGTGGTGGTGACCGTGCTGCTGGTCGTCTGGCTGCGTACGCTGCATGCGCGCCGCGACGGCGTGCTCGCGGCGGCGCTCGCGCTCGTCATCGCCGGGGCCGTGGGCAATGTCATCGACCGGCTCCAGCACGGCTATGTGGTCGACTTCATTCACGTGCATTGGCAGCAGGCTTATTTCCCGGCCTTCAACGTCGCCGACTCCGCGATCACGGTCGGCGCCTGCCTGCTGATCCTCGACGCGATCAACGACTGGCGGCGCAGCCGCGGGGGTGGCCTGCCGCCCGGGGATCCGCGATGAAAATCCTGCTCGCCAACCCGCGCGGCTTCTGCGCCGGGGTCGACCGTGCCATCGAGATCGTCGAGCGCGCGATCATGCTCTTCGGCGCGCCCATCCATGTACGCCACGAGGTGGTCCACAACCGTCATGTCGTCGAACGCCTGCGCGATCTCGGCGCGGTGTTCGTCGAGGAGCTCGGGGAAATCCCCGACGGGGCGACGGTCATCTTCTCGGCGCATGGTGTTTCGAAGGCGGTCGAGGACGAAGCGAAGCGGCGCGGACTGACCGTCTTCGATGCCACCTGTCCCCTCGTCACCAAGGTACATATGGAAGTCCGCCGCTACGCCCGCGAGGCGCGCGAGGTGATCCTCATCGGCCACGACGGCCACCCGGAGGTGGAAGGGACGCTGGGCCGATTCGACGGCTCTTTCGGCGGCCGCATCCATCTCGTCGAGTCGGTGGCCGACGCCGAGCGTCTCGAGGCGGCGGATCCCTCGCGGCTGGCTTTCGTCACCCAGACCACGCTTTCGGTCGACGACACGGCGGAGATCGTCGCGGTGCTGCGCCGGCGTTTCCCCGAGCTGGCGAGTCCACGCAAGGAAGACATCTGCTACGCCACCCAGAACCGTCAGGATGCGGTCAAGGATCTGCTGCGCGAGTGTGACGTGCTGGTGGTGGTCGGGTCTGCCACGAGTTCCAACTCGAACCGTCTGGTCGAACTCGGTCAGCGCAGCGGAGTGCCGTCCTACCTCGTGGACGGGGCCGCCGACCTGCGCCGCGATTGGTTCGCGGGCCGGCGTTGCGTCGGCGTCTCGGCTGGCGCCTCGGCACCGGAGATTCTGGTGCGTGAGGTCATCGACCGGCTTGTGCGATGGGGGGCGCAGGCGCCGGTGGAACTCGCCGGGCGGGAGGAGCACGTGGTCTTCGGTCTGCCGCGGGAACTGCGCTCGCCGCGTGCCGACGGGGCCTGACTGGCAAGCCCGGCCTGACCTATACTCTCCGCCGCATGATGGCTCCCAGCCTTCCCGATCCGGTCTCCGAGCGTTTGCGGGTCTGCGGCATCCAGCCCACCGCGCAGCGGCTGCGCATCGCCTCGCTGCTGCTCGGCGCGCCGCAGCACCTGACGGCTGACCAGATCCTTGCGCAGCTACGCACGGCCGGGATGCGGGTCTCGAAAGCGACGGTGTACAACACCCTCAACCTGCTGGCCGCCAGGGGTGTTATCCGGCAGCTGGCGGTGGACGGTGACCGCGCGTGGTTCGACTCGAACACTGCGCCGCACTTCCATTTTCAGGACCTCGAGACCGGTGCCCTGACTGACCTAGCGCCCGAGGCCGTGCGTTTTGCCGAGCTGCCGCCGCCACCCCCGGGCATGGAATACGCGGGCATCGAACTTTTCATCCGTCTGCGGCGCGTTTAATATTCGCCGCCCGGCGCTCTGCCGGACCGGTTGCCGGGATAGCTCAGTTGGTAGAGCGGCGCATTCGTAATGCGTAGGTCGTAGGTTCGAATCCTATTCCCGGCACCATTCCCCCGCCGACGCTCCGGACCCCACCGCGCAATCAAACCGCAACCCAGCCGCGGTAATCAGGGGGCAGGCGTTTCATTGCGAGGCCGTCCGCGGGTGGATATCGAGTTGAACGACAGACGTGTCCTGATTGTCGAGGACGAGCCCCATATCGCCGAGATCATCGACGCCTTCCTGGCTCGCGAGGGCGCCCACAGACTGCTGGCGCGGGATGGCGACGATGCCCTGACGGCCGCCGGGTACTGGCGGCCGGACGTCGTCGTGCTCGATCTGAAACTGCCCAAGCGCGACGGATATTCCGTGCTATCGGAGTTGCGGGCGCGGCAGGGACCCCCGGTGGTGATCTTGAGCGCGCTCGGCGAGGACGTCGACAAGCTCACGGGTTTTCGCCTCGGCTGCGACGACTACATGGTGAAGCCGTTCAACCCTCTCGAACTGGTGGCGCGGCTGAAGGCCGTGCTGCGCCGCGCGCAGGACAGCGCCGCAAACAAGTCGCTGGTCGTGGGTGATCTGCGGGTCGACATCGATGCCCACGAGGCACAGTGCGCAGGGACGCCACTCACGCTGACGCCCACGGAGTTTCGGATCTTGAGGTTGCTCGCGATGCGCGCAGGGCGTCTTGTGACACGGGGGCAGATCATCGAGGCGGCGATGGGCGACGAGGCCTTCGACAAGTCCGTCAACCCGCATATCAGCCGATTGCGTCAGAAGTTGCAGGAGCACAGTCGACGCGGCGTGCGTCTTGTCAGCATCCGCACGGAAGGCTATCGACTGGAGTCCAGCCCATGAAGATGTCATCACCGCCACCCCTCAAGGTGCAGGTTTCCCTGCTGGCCATCTTCATCGCCGTCTTCTCGGCAATCATCGCTTCCTTCGGCCCCGGTCTCGTGTTCGGGCTACGCGATGCGCTGTTCGAGGCGAGTCTCAGCGCGGCCAATCGCGAGGCGCTGGCGGCGATTGCAGCGGCTCAAGGGTCTTGCGGTCCTGGATATCAGGCTTTTCGGGACCAGTTGGGCTTCAAGTCGTGGCAACTGAACTACGACTTCGTCCTTGGCGGAGCCGTCGCGCTCTCGGCCATGGCGATGGCCGGCCTCTCGTGGCTGCTCGCGACGCGTCTGTCCGCACCGATCGAGGATCTGGCGCGCGCTGCTCGATCCGTCGCCCTCGGTCTGCGGACCACAGGGCCCGCCATTGCGCCGCGTTCGGCGGAGGTCGCGACGCTTGCAGCCGACTTTACGGCGATGACTGCGGCGCTGAAGTCGGCCGACGAGGACTTGCGCTTGCGCTCGGCGGCCATCGCCCACGATATCCGCACGCCGCTGACCATTCTGCGCGGCCGGCTGACCGGGATGCGCGAGGGCGTGTTCCCGGCCAGTGCGGAGTTCGTCGATGGCTTGATCGAGCAGATTGGCTGGATCGATCATCTGGTGGCGGACATCAACGCCCTGAGTGACGCGCAGCAGGCCGGTGTCGGCGCGCGCGAACGGATGGATCTTGGTTCGCTGGTGCTGGAATGCACGGAATCTTTGGGCCCGGAACTGGCTGCAGCCGGAATAGCCCTGCAGCGGGATGTCGCAGCGGGGGTGCTGATCGATGCTGATCCAGGCCGCATGCGTCGCGCCGTACTGAACATCCTCAGAAATCTCATCCGCTACGCCCCCGGCGCCGGCGCGCGGATTGCAGTCACCCGGGATAAAGGCTGGGCCACGGTTGAGGTAGCCGACGGTGGTCCAGGATGGCCGGACGGGGATCCTGCTGTCCTGACCGAAGCTTTCGTTCGCGGCGAGGCCTCCCGCTCGCGGGCAACCGGAGGCTCGGGGCTCGGCTTGTCGATCGTTCGGGCCACGGTCAAGGCCTATGGCGGAACGCTGGCTCTGAAGCGTGGTGCAGACGGCGGCGCCGTCGTCATGTTCCGCTTGCCGCTCGCGGGTTGACGCAACCGAGCCGCAACATGGCGGCAATCCCGTCTCAAATTGTCGGCGTCAGAGTTCTCCCGAAATCGGGAGAAACTGATGCAACTACGCAAATTGATGTTCACTGCGGGCGTGCTGCTGGCGCCCATGTTCGTTCACCCGCTTGCGGCTGGCGCTGCGTCCGAAATCAGCGATCTGCAGGCCGGCAACACTGCCGTCTATCCGCACGGATTCTTCGAGCGCTATTCGCCGCGGACCGCGCTCGATATCGTCTCGCGTGTACCGGGATTCGTCATCGACTTCGGCAGTGATCGTCGCGGCTTCGACGATACCGGCGGCAACGTGCTGATCGATGGTGAACGGGCACAGTCCAAGTCAGGTGGTTTATCAGAGGCGCTGGAGCGGATTCCCGCCAACCGCGTCGAGCGGATCGAGTTGGTCACGAATCCCACGATGGCTGTGGCCTCCGGCAAGACCTTGATCGCCAACGTGGTGCTGCGACCGGCGGAGTCGGCCGGATCGTGGCAGCTCAGCCAGACGCGCGCCCGTGATGGCTCCATCTCGCCGTGGCTCAACGGCTCCTATGCAAGACCGCTCGGAGCCTGGCAGACATCCTCGACGATTGAGGCCGGTGTCTATCGGGATCCGAACGTTGGCTCGCGCGAGCGTAGCGACCGCAGCGGCGCGGTGACACTGCGCGAGGATGAGAGACGAGCCAATCGTTTCGGCAAGACGTCCATTTCGTTCGAGGCCAAGCGTCCCTCGGAGGATGGGGGTATCACCGTCAACGCGCGATTCTCCGGTGATGAGTACGAAGCCGATACTCTGCGGGCAGGTTTCGCAGGCGCTGACAGCGACGCGCCCGCGATCCAGACGCGCACCAGCGGGTTTCTCGAAGAGAACCGGGACGCCGAGTTCGGTGTCACCTACCGGCGTTCCATCCTCGCGGACTGGCGCCTCGAGGCGTTGACGCTGGCGAGGTGGACGGAGCGTGAGGAAACCTCGCAGAATCTCATCGAGACACCCGACGGGATGTTTGTTTCTGGAGCTCGCTCCCTGGCGAGACGTGAAAACCTCGAGTGGATTGCGCGCCCAGTGATCACTGCGCCGGAGTGGGCGGGTTGGCGCCCCGAGTTCGGTGGCGAACTGGTCTACAATCGGATGGATGCGAACCTCGATCTCTTGCTGCTGTCGGCCGGCGGCGTCGCGACACCTCTGGTCCTGCCGTCAGCGAACGTGATCGTCGATGAGTGGCGCGCTGAGACTTTCCTCAATGTCTCGCGGACCGTCATGCGCGACTGGACGATCGACGCCGGGATTTCCCTTGAGTCTTCAAATATCGCCGTGCGTGGCGGCGCGCAGGCGTCTCAGCAACTGGCCTTCATCAAGCCCAGTGTGGCCGTCGCCTGGAAGCCCTCGGACCAGTTGTCGATTCGCGGCGCGCTGCGGCGCGAGGCGGGGCAATTGGACTTCCACGACTTCGCGGCATCTGCCGAACTGGGTGCTGATCGAACCCTCGGCGGCAACCCGGCGCTACAGCCCGATACCTCTACCCGACTGTCTTTCGACGTGGACTACCGCGTGGGGAATGATGTGGCGGTCAGCTTCGAAATGTTTCACGAGTGGCGTCAGGATGTGAGCGAGCCGATCGTGTTGCCCTCGGGTGATTTCGGGGTGGGCAACGCGGGTGACGCACGTGTCTGGGGTGCGTCGCTGCGCGCCAGCAGGTCGCTGCCGTTCGGGCTGCGCGCGGATGCTCGTGCCGTCTGGCAGGACGCCTCCTACCGGGATGCGATCTCGGGATCGGTCCGCCCCGTCAGCGGCTTCGTGCCACTTACCTTCGGTGTCGAACTGCGGCAGGATTTTCCCGGGAAAGCCCTCGCCTGGGGCGCGCGCCTGTCGAAGGAGGGTGTGGACGAGGAGTACTTCGTGGACGAGCGCCAATCGTTCGATTTTGGCTACCAGCAGTCGGTCTATGTGGAGACCGCGCTGCCTTGGGGATTGAAGGCGACGCTGACCGTGAGCGAGCTTGGCCAGCGGCAGTTCACGCTGCGACGCAGCCTGTTCACGCCGACCCGCGGCGGTATCCAGTCGGGAACGGAATGGCGCCGTTTTGCTCGTGGCCCGGACGTGACGCTTGCCATCGAAAGAAACTTCTAGCGACGCGAGCGGATGCGAGACGCGGGTCGCCTGAGGGCTTATCTTCCTTTGGCGTCGTTAGGAATGTCATAAGCGAGGGTTGAACATGCAAAGCCGTTCGTGCGGCCTTTCTTCCGCAACACATCCTGCCGAGCGCTGCCGGTCTCGGCCGATCCAAGTCGCATGCCGACGGCGCAACCCGTGAATCCGCTGGCGGCGCCCGTCACCCATCCGGCGGCGCGGGATTACCCGCTCGGTGCAACGATCACGGAGCAGCAATTGCTGCTCGATCCCTATCCCGTGTACCGGTCTCTCCAGGAGCGGGAGCCGGTCACCTGGGTCGAAGAACTCGGCATGTGGTGGGTGGTTGGTCATGCGCAGGTCACGGAGATCCTGCTCGACGATGCGCGCTTTGCCACGTCGTCGCCGGCCTCGGTGATCCGCGGCACCTTCGGCATGCAGATGCTCTCGGCAGAGGGCGAGCAGCACGCCCGCTACAAGCGGGCGGCGCGGCCAGCCTTCCAGCCGCAAGCCGTCCGCGTCGGCTTCACCGACGCCATTACCCGACTGGTCGACGAATTGATCGACGGCTTCGCGGGGTCTCCCGGGGTGGACCTGCGGGCAGCATTCGCCGCGCAATTGCCGGTCCGCACGATCCTGCATGTTTTCGGTCTGCCCCAGACGGCGGCGCCGCAACTTCGCCTCTGGTACGACGTTTTCGAGAAAGCGCTGGCCAACTTTGCCGGCAACGAACAGATCAAGGCCGCCGCCGCCGCGAGCGTTGCGGAGTTCCACGCCTTCCTCATGGACGGCATTGCCAGGGTGCGGGGCAAGACCGATGGGGGTTTCCTGGCGGAAATGGTGAACCAGCCCGACGAGCGCCGGCTCTCGGACGAGGAGGTTTGCCGCAATGCCTCGATCATCATGTTCGGCGGCATCTCGACGGTCGAGGCGCTGATCCTCAACAGCGTCTGGACGCTGGCCATGCATCCGCAGACGGAGGCGCGGGTGCACCAGGATCAGGGGCTGCTGTCCCGGGTCATCGAGGAGGTGCTGCGTTGGCAGTCGCCCGTGCAATCGGCCACTCGGTACGCGCGGACAGACGTGGATTTCCACGGCCACCGCTTTCGCGCTGGCGACACGGTGAACTGCATGCTCGCGGCCGCCAACCGCGACCCGGCCTTCCTCGCGGATGGCGAGCGGTTCGAAATTGACCGAAATCCACCGCCGCGGCATCTCGCCTTTGCCACCGGCAGCCACTTTTGCATCGGGCTGCATCTGGCGCGCCTGCAGGGCAGAATCGCCCTCGAACGGCTGTATGCGCGGCTTGAGGGCCTCACGGTCGATGCCCCGCAGCAGCACCGTCCGCGAGGCTACGAGTTTCGTCAGCCGGATCGCTTGCCGGTTGTTTGGAGGTCGCGGCGGCAGGCGCCTTGAGGGTTTCGGGCGCGACGGCGTCAGACTCCACAACGGAACGGGAAGTCAACTCCATGCAAAGACCATTCAGGCAGGCTGGTAGCGCAAATCACCACCACGGTTCCCTTAGTGTCGCCAGCTTGCTCGGCCTCGGGTTGTCGATTCTCGCGGCAGTCTGGGCCCCGTCGCTCCGCGCTGGTGACGATTCGGTAGGCATCGGCAACGCCGAGCTCGCGCGCGTCGTCGCGGGTTACACGGCGGAGCGGGCGTCGGGGGATGTGTTCTCGCGCCTGCAGCAGGGGCTGCTGGTCGAGCGCATTCCGGTCGGCAGCCTCGAGGAGGCGCGCGACGAAGCGGCGACGGCACGCCGCTACCTGGACGAACTCGCGAAACTCGATCAGGTCCGCCTCGATGCGCAGGATCAGCTGAGTCTCAAGATCCTGCGCTGGTCGCTCGAGCATCGCACCCGGGCGGAGCGAAACTGGTGGTACGAGTTTCCGGTCACCACGTACACCACATTCGATCTCACGCAGGCCTTCGGCGCCGCCGCGGCCAACCCGCTGGCGACGCCGGCCGACCGGCAAGCGTACCTGTCGCTGCTCGCCTCCATTGCCGATCGCCTCGACACCTCGCGGGATCGACTGGCGCGTCAGGCGGAACGGGGTATCCGCCTGCCGGCCCCGGCGGCCGGACCCGCGGCGGAGTTCTTTCGCTCGCTGCAGCCGAGGTTTGCCGCATTCGCCACCGGCATCGAACAACGGATCGCCCCGCTCGACGCGACAGCCCGTGCCGCGTTCAGCGCCGAGGTCCAGCAACGTATCGACGGTCCTCTCGAGACGGCGCGCACCGCGCTTGTTGCGGCCCTTGACGAGGCTGCGCGGACGGGGCCAGCTGCGGTGGGGTTGTCGCAGTATCCCGGCGGCAGGGAGGTCTACCGCGACCTTGCGCGCTTCCACACCTCGCTCGACGTCCATCCCGACGATCTACGCGATTACGGCGAAGCGCGCATTCGGCGGATCAACGGCGAGATCGAGGCGCTGGCGCAGCAGCTGCGCATCACCGGTGGCCGCGCCGGCATCCGCGCGTGGCTGCAGAGCGAGAAGCGCTTCATTGCACGCGGCCCCGAGGACGTCGCCACCCGCTATCGCCGGGCCATGGCGAGGATCACGCCGCTGCTGCCGGCGTACTTCAACCGCCAGCCGCGGGCGCCGTGGGGCGTTCGCCGGCTCGATTCCGCGGCCGAGGCCAGCATGACCTTCGGTTACTACGCGCCGCCGTCGGCAAGCCAGCCTGTGGGCGAGTATCACTTCAACGGCTCGCGGCTGGACGATCGTCCCTTGATCTTCACCGACCCGATCATCTACCACGAGCTGTTGCCCGGGCATCATTTCCAGATCGCTCTGCAGCTTGAGAACGGGGCTTTACCGCCGTTCCGGCGCCGCAGTGGCGAGTTCGGCTTCAACGCCTACACGGAGGGTTGGGCGGAGTACGCGGCCGAGTTGGCCGACGAAATGGGTCTCTACGACGATCCCTACGACCGGTTGGGCCGGCTGATGCTCGATGCTTTCCTCTCCGCGCGCCTCGTGGTGGATACCGGCCTGAACTACCATGGCTGGAGTCTCGAGGAGGCACGCCGTTACATGCGCGAGAACACGTACCAGTCGGAAACCGAGATTCAGACCGAGACACTGCGCTACTCGACCGCGATCCCCGGCCAGGCGCTCGGCTACAAGGTCGGACACCGTGTGCTCGACGAGCTGCGCACCGAGCTGCGCAAGAAGCAGGGTGAGCGCTTTGACATCAAGGCCTTCCACGACGCCGTGCTCGATGGCGGGGCGATGCCGCTTGGCATCCTGCAGAGCCACGTCCGCAGCACGCTCGGCGCGACGACGCCGTGAGCGCAGCGCGCTGGTCGTCGGGGCTCGGCTTCTATCTGGCGACGATAGGTGCCGCGGTCGGTCTCGGCAGCATATGGCGCTTTCCCTACCTCGTCGGCACGCAGGGCGGCAGTGCCTTCATCCTGGTTTTCGTCGCCGCCTGCGTGATGATCGCCATCCCGATGCTGGTTGCCGAGTTTCTCATCGGCCGGCGCGCGCGGCTGAACCCCGCGCAGGCCGCGGGAGCCGTCGCCGAGGCCGCCGGGCTTTCCCGTGCCTGGAACGCGATTGGCGTGTTCGGCACGCTCGCCACCTTCGTGGTGATGTCCTACTACACCATCATCGCCGGCTGGGTTCTCGCCTATGCATGGAAGTGCGCGAGCGGACAACTGAACGGCCTGGGCCCGGAGCAGCTCGCCACCGAGTGGCGGAGCTTCCTCGGCGACCCGTGGACCATGGGGGCTTGGCACCTCGCTTTCCTCGCACTGCTTGGTTTCATCAGCAGCCGGGGCGTGGTGCGCGGTCTCGAGGTCGTCAACCGCTGGCGGGCGCCGGTGCTGCTTGGCCTGCTCGGCCTGCTCGTGGTCTACGCGCTCGCCACTGGCGATGTGGCGCGGGGCTTGGCCTTTGCGTTCCAGCCTGACTTCGGACGCATCGACGGCGAGGTGGCGCTGACGGCCATCGGGCAGGCGTTCTACGCGACCGGCGTCGGCATGGCGATGATGATCGCCTACGGCGCCTATGCGCCGACCGACAGTTCTCTGCTGCGTTCGGCCACACTGACGGTACTGTCCATCCTCGTGGTTTCGCTGCTCGCGACGCTGCTGGTCTTTCCGCTGGTGTTCCGTTTCGGCATGGATCCGGCGCAGGGGCCCGATCTCGTCTTCAACGTGTTGCCCGCCACCTTCGCGCTGATGCCGGGCGGACAGCTCGTCGGTACGCTCTTCTTCGTGCTGCTCGTGGTAGCGGCGCTGACGCCCTCTATGGCCGGGATCGAGGCTGCGGTCGCGTGGTTCGAGCAAAGGCTGCGCCTGCCACGGAAAACAGCCGTGGCGGCGATGCTCGCCGCCAGCTGGGCGCTCGGTCTGTTGTCGCTGCTGTCCTTCAATGCCCTGTCCGGCTGGTATCCGCTCGGCGGGATCGAGCGCTTCGCCGGACGCACCTGGTTCGATCTTGCTGACTACATCACTGCCAATCTGATGCTGCCGGTCGGCGCGTTGCTTACCGCCGTGTTCGTGGGCTGGCGGCTGCCGCGCGCCGTGCTCGACGAGGGCCTGGCGCAGTCAAGCCCGCGGGTACGCACTGCAATCCTGTGGATGCTGCGGCTGGTGTGTCCCGTGGCGATCGGCACCGTGTTCTTCGCGGCGCTCACCTAGTCGCCAACACGCGCTAGAAACCGTCCGCCTGCCCGGCGCGCCGCGGGTCGGTGCTGGCGCTGAGGCGGCCAGTCGCCGGATCCCGCCAGGCTTGCTGGTAAGAGCCCATAGGCACATGGAACGGGGGCAGTGGGCGCAGGGTGGCGCCGAGCTTCGCCAGATCGCGCACCACGCGTTCCGGGATGCGCGTCTCTACCGTGATGCCGTAGTCGTCGGCCATCGGCAGCATGCGCGGCAGCACCGCCGCGTCGTAGGGTTCGAAGGTGTAATCGAGCACGTTCGACAGCATCTGCGGCACGGT
>JBILMF010000211.1:0-3570 GCA_044375655.1 Steroidobacteraceae bacterium
GATGGAGACCGCTGCCGCGGTCACCACCCAGGGTTCGCGCAACGCGCGCCACCTCGGCGAGCCGCTGCGCGACCATCCGCAGGCAGTCGTCACCAGCGTACAAAAAAGGTTGGTGAGGATCGTGAAGTAGCCTGCGTAGATGAAGAGGCCCCAGGCCGCGGTTTCGCCGCGCTCCATCTGCCACTCGATGCTGAGCCAGCACTGGGCCACCAGCGAGAACCAGCCGAAAACGGCCAGCACGCGCGCCGCGATGCGGTGCGGACCGGGTGCCACCACCGCGGCAAGGACAGCCGCCGGGAAGCTGCGTTTGTCTGGCTGCGCCATGCCGTCAAGTCTCCGGTCGGTAGCGCGCATGTATCGCGAGGATTTTTTTGACGCCCTCGGCGACGTGCACCGAGGAGAGCGTCGCGCCCGAGACCATCGGCACGGTGGTCGCGGGGTCCCAGCGGCCGTGTGCGAGACCCCGCAGCGTGCCGCGCCACTGCGGCGTGTACAGGTCGCAGTAGCCCTCGGCGCAGGTGAGCACCTCGATGCCCCGGCAGCGTCCGTCCTCGCCGATCGCGATCAGGTAGGTGACGATGTCGTCGAGTCCGTAGACCTGATCGAGATACAGCCAGCCGCCGCCCTCGACCCGCCAGCCGCGAAACAGTGGACGCAGCGCCGGCACCGCGTACTCCGCCTTGAGCTGCGCGAACTGCGCGGAGGTCAGGTGAATCTCGAAAGGAGCGAGGCGCGCGCCGGGGTAGAGGCGCTGCTGCGCCTCTTCGAGCGTCTGCAGCGGCTGGGCGCCGGCGACTTGCGCCGCGGCTGCCATCACCACCGTCGGCACGAGCAGGAAGCGGTGCTGCATCAGGGCTCGGCGTGGTGATGTGGTGTCAGGAAATCAGCGCGGCGGGAAGTCGGCGGAAATGTTGCGGAAGCCGTCGTTACCGAGCGAGCCCAGCGCGAGGCTGACGAAGCGGTCGCGCTCCTTCTCCCAAGCGGCGTTTTCTTCGGCGGTCGGCACATAGGCTTCGATCATGTCCGGGGTGACTCCCTTGCTGGCGAGCAGCGACTCGAGCACTTTCAGGCGCCGCCGGGTGGCCCACATCTCGCCGCTCATGGCGATGAGACAGGCGACCACGTTGTCGAGCGCGGGGTTGCCGAGGAACACACTGCTGTGGATGTCGGACGGGATCGCCGCGACGGTGTGGGTGGGACGCTTGTTTTCGGCAGACATGACGACGACCTCCTGCGCGGCTGCAGCGCTGCGGCGCCGCCCCGGTTGTCGAAGATATCATCACCGCATGGCCGGAAACGCTGCCGACCCGACGAGTCCCACACCCGATCGACCGCCGCCGGCATGGCGGCAGGCTACCCGGCCCCTGCTCGGTACTCTCGTCACCGTGGGCGTCGCCCCCGCCGTCTCGCCGGGCGCCGACGGGCTACCGGGCGCCGACGCGCTGCTCGATGCAGCCTTCGCTGCCATCGAGCGTGTGCATGCGTTGATGAGCTTCCATGCGCCGCACAGCGATCTTTCGCGTCTGAACGCCGCGCCGCCGCAGACTGTCGTCGATGTGGATCCCGCGACCTGTGCGGTGCTGCAGCTTGCCGCTGAGGTGTCCCGGGCCTCCGCCGGTATCTTTGACATCACCGTGGCTCCGGCGCTGGTCGCCGCGGGTGTCCTGCCGCGGCCTGCCGGGTTGCCGCCGGACCCCCTCGCGCGCTGGGACGACCTCATCCTCGAGCCGCCCGCCCGCGTGCGGATTGCGCGGCGTTTGTGGGCGGATCTCGGCGGCATCGCCAAGGGGTATGCGGTGGATCTCGCTGCCGCGGCGCTGGAGGCGTGCGGTGCGACCGCATATCGCATCAACGCCGGCGGCGACCTTCGGGTCGGCGGGCCGCAAACCGAGAGCGTGCTGCTCGACCTGCCGCGCCATGGTGCTGCGGCGCAACCGCTGATCGAGCTGCGCGCCGGAAGCCTCGCGAGCAGTGCGTCGACGACAGCCCGCACGACACACCTCGATGGCCGGGACCGGCACGCCCCGCCGACCGACCGCTTCGTCAGCGTGGTCGCGGCGCGCTGCGCCGTCGCCGACGCCCTGACCAAGGTGGTGCTGGCACAGGGCAGCGCTGCGGCACCGACGCTGGCCACCTTCGGCGCGACCGCCTATCTGCACGAGCCGGCAACCGGCTGGCAGGTTATCGGCGGCGCGGCGCGGGATTACCATGCGATGGCCGTAGCGTGTGCGGCGGTATCGGGGCAGGAACACTTGGGGAAGGGCCGGTGACGGACGAGCGCAACGCAGCGGGTGCGGCGACGACGGTGAGCGGTCCTGCCGTCACCGGTGTGCTGCCGCCCGGGCGCCTGCGCCTGCTGCACGTGCTCGCCCTCGGCACCTGGATCAGCGGCGGCGTCTGGCTGATCTTCGATTACTTCGTGCGCAGCATCGACCAGTTCGGCTTCGAGGTTCCGCACCCGCAGCAGCGCTGGTGGCTGATTGCCCATGCCGCGTTTTCTTTCGGTGCACTGTGGATGTTCGGCGCGCTGTGGCCGGACCACGTGGTGCGTGGCTGGCGCGCCGGACTGCTGCGACGCAGCGGCGGCACGCTGTTCGCGGCGCTGGTCTGGCTTACCGTCACCGGCTGCGCGCTCTATTACCTCGGCAACGACACCCTGCGGTCATGGACGGCCCTTGCGCACTGGATCCCGGGCCTTGCCCTGCTCGTCGTCTTCTTCATCCACGCGCCCTGGGGTCGAGCGCGTCGCGCAGACCGTCGCCGATGAAGTTGAAGGCGAACATGGTCGCCGCGAGGAAGCCGGCCGGAATGAGCAACAGCCAGGGCGCGGTGTCGAGGGTTGCCGTGCCCTGCGAGATCAGCAGACCCCAGCTGGTGCTCGGCTCCTGCACGCCGAGCCCGAGGAAACTGAGAAAGCTCTCGACGAGGATCACGGTCGGGATGAGCAGCGTCGAGAAGACGATCACCGGACCGAGTACGTTCGGCACGACATGGCGCAGCACCATGCGCCCGAAAGGCACGCCGAGCGAGCGCGCCGCTTCAATGTATTCGGTTTCCTTCACCGCGATGGTCTGGCCGCGCACGATGCGCGCGATCGTCAGCCACTCGATGCAGCCGATGGCGAGGAACACCAGCAGGATGTTCCGGCCGAATACCGTGACCAGAATAATGATGAAGAAGATGAGCGGCAGCGCGTACAGCACATCGACGATGCGCATCATCCACTCGTCGGTGCGCCCGCCCACGTAGCCGGCGACGGCGCCGTAGACCACGCCGATCAGCAGCGACGTCAGCGCCGTGATCAGGCCGATGGCGAGCGAGATGCGTCCGCCGGCGGCAACGCGCACGAACAGGTCGCGGCCGTTGGCATCGGTGCCGAACCAGTGGGCGTTCTCGAAAGTGGGGGCGATCTGGATGCGCTCCCAGTAGGTTTCTTCCATGTCGTGCGGCGAGAGCAGCGGCGCGAACAGCGAGAAGCAGACGATCAGCGCCAGCAGCACGAGGCCGACCACCGCGCTGCGATTGGCGAGGAAGCGCGCCGCGGCCGCCTGCCACAGCGAGCGCCCGCGT
>JBILMF010000078.1:0-13479 GCA_044375655.1 Steroidobacteraceae bacterium
GAGCGTCGCTCCACTGCCAGCGCCTTGACCTGTGGCACCACCGCGAGGTGCAGCGGATGCGACTGGTAGGCCGCGAGGGCGTCCCGGTCGGTGAGTTCGCTGTAGAGGACGACATCGGCGGCGTTTGCGTCGTCGATGAAATTGATGCCGACCTCGATGTGCAGCAGCCCGGGGATCCGGCCGGCGAGCCCCTCGAGAAGTGCCTTGATGTGCGCGGCGTCGGCGTCCGCAGAGTCGCCAGCGCGCAGGCGCCACATGACAATGTGCTTGATCACGGTAGCCCCGAATGATGACGCGCCGGCGCCTCGCCGGTCCAGTACGGCGCACGCAACTCGCGCTTGAGCAGCTTGCCGTTCGCATTGCGGGGCAGGGAGTCGCGAAACTCCAGCGCCGAGAGGCGCTGCTGGCGACCCAGCCGCGCATTTGCCCAGGCGCGCAGCGACGCCGCGTCGGGCGGCGCGGCCTCATGCGCTGCCCCAGCGTGCGGCACCACGAGGGCGAGCGGTGTCTCGCCCCACTGCGGATGCGGGATACCGATCACCGCCGCCTCGCGCACCGCTGGATGGCGGCACAGCACGGCCTCGAGGTCTGCGGGGTAGACGTTCTGTCCGCCGGAGAGGATCAGGTCCTTCTTGCGATCGACGACGTACAGGTAGCCCTCCTCGTCGAGCCGCCCGATGTCTCCGGTGCGCAGCCAAGTGCGGCCCTGCGTATCGATCCAGGTTGCCGCGCGCGTTGCCTCGTCGCGATTGAGGTAACCGTTCATCACGAAGCGCGACAGGCCGACGATCTCGCCGGGCTCACCGGCTGCCACGGGCCGGTCATCTTCGCCGAGGATCAGCAGGTCGGTGCCCGGTATCGGTTTGCCGACCGAGGCGAGCCGGCCACTCATGTCCTCGGGATCGAGCGTGGTGATGATGCCCTCGGTGAGGCCATAGAGTTCCACGAGTTCGCAACCGAACGCGGCGAGCAGGGCCTGCTTGAGCTGCGGCGGCAGCGGCGAGCCACAGCTCATCATGGAGCGCATCGAGCTGGTGTCGTAGCGGGCGCGCTCGGCGTGCTCGACGAGTCGCTGGTACTGCACGGGGACCATGGCGGTATGGGTGGCCGACCAGCGCTCGACGTGCGCCAACCATGCTGCGGCGTCGAACCTTTCCATCACCACAACATGGCCGCCGGCGAGGAACGTGCAGAGCATGCCCACCCAGCTGATATTCGAGTACAGCCCGAGAGACAGCAGGGCGACCGTATTCGACTGGTAGCGCAGCGCCAGACCGACGTCGTAGGCCCACTCGAGCCGTCGCCGGTGGTCGTGCAGGATGCCTTTGGGCTGTGCGGTAGTGCCTGAACTGTAGATCAGGTTGCAGGGATCCTGCGCTGCCGGCCCGCTGCCGTGCCGCGGTGCCGCGGGCTGCGCATCCCGCCAGAGCCGGTACGGCTGCCAGCCGGGGGCGAGCGCCTGCGCCGGGCTGCGTTCTCCGGAGACGATGCCGCCAAGCGGCAGCCAGGCCGGCAACCGCGGCCGCATCGCATCGAGCCTCGCGCGGTGCGCCTCCGAGGCCACGACGGCGCGGGCGCCACAGTCGCGCAGCATCGACTCGAGCGCCTCGTCGGCAACCGTGACGTTCAGCGGCACCGCACAGGCGCCGGATTTGAGGATGCCGAACAGCGCCTCGAGCATATCGAGGCCGTTGGTCATCACCACGCCGACGAAGTCGCCGCGTCCGAGTCCGAGACTGGCGATGCCGTTGGCGACCTGCTCGGTGCGGCGGTCGAACTCGGCCCACGACAGCGTCTCGGCACCGCAGCTGGCCGCCGGCTTGCGTGCCCGCCAGCGTCCGTGCAGACGCAGCAGGTCGGGGATCAGCGGTGCGGGTGCGGGGAGCGTCACGCGGAGGTCCATCCGCCGTCGATCGCGATGGCCTGCGCGGTGACGTTGCGTGCCGCGTCGCTCATCAAATATCCGGCGAGTGCGGCGATCTCCTCGACGGTGACGAAGACCCGCTTCGGCATCGGCTTGAGCATGATTTGCCGGATCACCTCATGCTCCGGGAGCCCATGGGTGCGCGCCTGGTCGGCGATCTGCCGGTCCACGAGCGGCGTGCGCACATAGGAGGGACAGATCGTGTTGATGGTGATGTCGGCGTCGCCGGTTTCGAGGGCGATGGTCTTCGCAAGCCCGAGCAGTCCGTGCTTGGCAGCGACGTAAGCGCTCTTGTAGGGCGATGCCACCAGCGAGTGGATGGAGCCGATGTTGATGATCCGTCCGAAGCCGCGCGCCCGCATGCCGGGCAGTACCGCGCGTGTCAGCAGCGCGGGCCCCACCAGCATCACATCCACCAGCAGCTGCCATTTCTCCGGCGGGAAATCCTCGAGCGGCGCGACCTGCTGCAGGCCGGCGTTGTTGACCAGTACGTCGATCGGCCCGGCGGCTGCGACCGCGCTGTCCACGGCTGCGCTGCGGGTGACGTCGAGAGCCGAGGACGTCGCCCGGTATCCCGCCGCGACGATGGCGTCGGCGACGCGCGCCGCCGCCGCCGCGTCGACATCGGTGACGCGGATCGTATGGCCGGCGGCAGCGAACTGCGCCGCCAGCGCGGCGCCCACGCCGCTGCCGGCGCCGGTGATCAGTATGCTGCGGGTCTGCATCGCATTGCCCTCAGCGCTACGCTAGCGCGGGGCGGGGCGCGAGGCGCCGCTACGTTAGTACTATTTTCCCGCGGGCAGGATCCGTCCGCGCCGGCAGATCGGTGCGGGGGCGCGATCCGCGGGGCGTCAGAGCCCGCCCAGCGCGCGGATCATCGCGCGCACGGCCTGCAGCTGCTGGCCGTCGCGGGTGGCGTAGTCCTTGCCGCTGTAACCCCACCAATCCCAGCAGCCCTGCGGGTTCAGCGGCAGCAGCAGGCTGCGGCGGGCCTGCGGATACAGCACGACGATCCGGTTGGCCTCGGCCCAGCGGTTGTAGCCGGCATCCTCCACGAAGGCCCTGCCGACGAACTCCTCTCCCTGACGGCAACCATGGAAGACGATGTGTAGGCGGCAGCGCTCGCCGCGCGCGCAGACTGCAGGCACGTGCAGCCAGCCGCGTTCGGCCAGTCCGTCGTCGACGTCGTACAACCGCTGGTCGAAGGAGCGCAGTGCGGTCGTTGTCGACGCGGGCTTCGCCAGCGGCCCGTAGAGGTGCGCGAGCAGCGCTCCGGCCGCATCGTAGTTGCAGGCGTTCAGGAAGGGCGGATCCGAACTGCCGCAGGGGACACCGCTGCGCAGCGTGGGCACGCCGTGTCCGGCAGGCACCGTGCCGATACGCGCGATCCGCTCGGCGGGGACGAACGCCGCGTAGAAGTCGGCGAGCGAGTCGGCCACAGGTCTGGCGATGCGCTGGTCGCGGGTACCGCGGAACAGCCAGACGCGATCATCGGCGAGGCCGCGCAGGTCGTCGATCTGCCGCGCCGCCGCCTGCCGACGCGCCTCCGCGACCAGCTCCGCGGTGGGCGGCCGGCTATCCGCATTCTCGGTGCACTCTTCCAGAGCACGCTGCAGCGCACCGCGGGCGCAGAACCACGGACCCGCCGCGAAGATACCCGCTCCGCTGACCAGCGAAGAGTGGGCGAGGTGGAACTGCGTGGCCATGTAGCCACCCGAGGAAATGCCCGATACGGAGACGCCGGCGGGGTCGATCGCGAGCCGCGGCAGCGCCTCCGGCGCGGCGCCCGCGGGAGCTGGCTGGCCGCCGAGGATGGCGGCAAGCAGCACCGCCGCAAGCTTGCCGAGGACGCCGCAGGCGGAGCCGCCGCGGTTGCGCATCGGGGTGCGCCTCATGGTTTGGCGCGCTGCGCCACGAAGGCGGCCACGCGGGCGCGGAACTCCGCCGAGCCTGCCAGCATGGCCTGCTGACGGTCCTCGAGTTCCACCGCGGCCTCGAGGCTGGCAGCGCCGAGGTTCACGGTGATCCCGTGTTTGGTGAGTGCAAGTCCCTGCGTGCTTGCCGCCAGCAACTCGTCCACCAGCCGCTCGGCACGCGCTGCCAGCTCCTCCGCCGGGCAGATCTCGGAAACGAAACCAAGGCGCGCGGCGCGCTCGGCGTCGAGAGCACGTCCGGTCATCATCATCTCGGCGGCCACCGAGGCGCCGACCATACGCGGCAGCAGCCAGCTGGTGCCGACGTCGCAGCCGCTCAGACCGACGCGGATGAAGGCGGCGGACATACGCGCCTCCGGCGTGCACAGGCGGATGTCGGCGGCGAGCGCCAGCGCGAGTCCACCGCCCGCAGCGGCACCGTGCAGCAGGCAGACGATGGGCTGCGGGCAGCGGCGCATGGCGAGGATCATGCGGCTGAGTGTGCGCTGTTCGGCGTAGATCGCCGCCTGATCGAGCGTTGGCAGACGCGCCGCCATGTCGTGCAGGTCGAGACCCGCGCAGAAAGCCCTGCCCGCACCGCGCAGCAACACCACGCGCACCGCGGGCGTCGATTCGAGTGCGCGGAAGTAGTCCGTCAGCTCGGCGATCATGACGGGCGTCATGGCGTTGAGCGACGAGGGCCGGTTCAGCGTGAGCACGTCCACCGACGTTCGTCGCTCCAGCAGCAGGGTCTCGAAGTCGTGCATAAGGCTCTCGGCGGTCGATGATCGCTCAATGATTGACCTGCATGCCACCGTCGATGGGGATCACGGTACCCGTCAGGTAGCCGCCGGCGCGCGACGCCAGGAACACCGCGAGGCCGCCGATCTCCTCTGGCAGGCCCGGTCGGCGCAGCGGTATCCCCTCCAGCAGCTTTGAGCGCAGGGCTTCGTCGCGCAGCGCGAACGCCGTCATCTTCGATGGAAACAGGCCGGGAGCGATGGCGTTGACGAGTACGTGCCGCGGCGCCAGCTCGCGCGCGAGCACCCGTGTCAGCTGGTGGATCGCCGCCTTGCTCGCCGTGTACGAGTAGGCGTTCATGACCTCGCTGGCCGTCGCGTAGACCGAGCCGATGTTGATGATGCGCGCCGGATCCTCGGCGCTGCCAGCTGCCTCCAGCGCCGGCAGCAGCCGCTGCACGAGTTCGAAAGGCGAACGCACATTGACGGTCAACACCGGATCCCAGGCGGCTGTGGGGAAGCCCTCAAGCGGCGCACCCCAGGTCTGGCCGGCGTTGTTGATCAGCACATGCAGCCGCGGCTCGGCGGCCATGCAGGCCGCGGCGATGGCGCGCACGCCGTCGCTGTCGGCGAGGTCGCCGACGATTGGTCGCACGTCGCCCTCGGCGCCGAGCTCGATGCAGGCGCGTTCCAGCGCATCGGGCTTGCGGCCGGTCACATACACCCGCGCGCCGGCGCGCAGGCAGGCGGAGGCGAGCATGCGGCCGATGCCTCCCGCACCGCCGGTGACCAGCACCACCTTGCCGCGGAGCGAGAACGTCCTCGCCAGCCACTCCGTGTCCATCTTCCGCTCCCCCTCGTGCGCTACCAGCAGGCTGCGCGCGAATCCTGCTGGTATGAAATTATTACCGATAGTATCCTACAGACCAAATCGTCGCACGGTCCGGCCCGCACCATGAGCACCCCACCCCGTCCACCCGCCAGCCCGGCCACGCGGTCGGGAATTCCGCTCAAGTCCGCCTATGGCCCGGACGACGTCCCGGCCGGACACCGCGCGGTGGTCGGCACGCTGCCCGGCGAGGCTCCTTTCCATCGCGGCTGCTTTCCCCAGGGCTACCGCACCAAGCCCTGGCGCATCTTCCAGCTCTCCGGATTCGGCAAGCCCGAAGACGAGAACGAGCGGATCAAGTTCCTGCTCAAGCACGGCGAGACCGGCTTCCTCATGGAGCACGACCGCAACACCGCCGACCATCTGTACAACGTCGACCACCCCGAGGTGGAAGCTCGGCGGGAGGACGTCGGGCTCACGGGCGCCGTGATGCAGAGCGTGCGCGACACGGCGATTTGCCTCGATGGCATCCCCATCGAGAGCACTTACGGGCACGCCGGCGGCGCGGTGGTGCAGCATGGCCCATTCGCTCTCGCGGCCTACTGGACGGTGGCGAAGCGCCGCGGCATCGATCTCTCGCGCCTCGGCGGCACCGGACAGAGCGACTTCTTCCTCACCTACCTTGGCTGCGTCACCAAGCAGCAGATCCCGACGCAGGCCGGTCTGCGCCTCAATGCCGACATCATCGAGTTCTGCGGCACGCACTTGCCGAAGTGGGTGCCGGTGTCGATCGCCGGCTACAACGGCGGCGACTCCGGCCTGAACGCCTGGCAGGAGCTCGGCGCCGTCATGGCCAATGCCATCGAGTATCTCGACGAGGTGAAGAGGCGCGGCAACCTCGACCTGACCGCCGCGGCCTATCGCGTCGGTGGCGTCAATTTCCGCACCACGATGGAAATCTTCGAGGACGCGGCGAAGCTGCGCGCGGCGCGCAAGATGTGGCACCACCTGCTGACCACGCGCTACGGAATCACCGACGAGCGCGCGCTGCGGATGCGCATCCACATCGTCACCGCCGGGTCGATGATGACCTACCAGCAGCCCTTCAACAATATCGTGCGCGGCACCTTGATGGCGCTTTCGGCCGTGCTCGGCGGCACGCAGTCGCTCGGTGTTTCCGGCTACGACGAGGCGATCTCGATCCCGAGCGAACATGCCCACCAGATGTCGGTGCGCATCCAGCAGATCCTGCAGCACGAGTGCAACCTCGCCAACGTCGCCGACCCGCTCGGCGGCAGCTACTACGTGGAGTCGCTGACGGCGGAACTCGAGCGGCGCGGCTGGGAGTTCGCCGCCGAGATCGCGGCGCAGGGCGGCTTCCTCGCCACCCTCGACTCCGGCTGGCTGCACGCGCGGGCACGCGACAACCAGATCGCCGACATGCAGGCCGAAGAAGACGGGCAGCGGCTGGTCGTCGGCGTCAACGAATTCCGCGACGACGCCACGCCGTTCGCCGTCGATGGCTTTCCCGGGGTTGGCGATGCCTACGAGGTCGCACGTGCGCGGCTGGATGCAGTACGCCGCGAGCGGCACGCAACGGGCGCCACGCGCGCGCTGCGCGAACTCGAACGCACCTGCCGCGGCGACGGCAACGTCATGCCGGCGATGATGGACGCGCTGGATGCAGAGGTCACCCTGGGGGAAATCGGCGGGGTGTTCCGCTCCGTGTGGGGCGACTGGCGTACCCCCGAGGTGGTGGGCACATGAGCGCGTCCGGCCGTATCCTGCTGGTCAAGACGGCGCTCGACGGCCATTGGCGCGGCCTGTCGGTGGTGGCGCGAGCGCTGCGCGACGGCGGCTTCCACGTCATCATGGGAGGCATGCTCACGGCCCCGGACATCGTGCGCGCGGCGCTCGACGAGGACGTGGACCTCGTCGGGCTGAATGTCGGTGGCAGTGTGCAGGTGGTGGAGCGCGTGGTCGGCGACCTGCGCGCCGCGCGCCCTGGCTTGCCGGTGTTTGCAGGCGGTGCAATCGCGCCGGCAAACTGCCGTCGTCTCGCCGCGCTCGGCGTCGAGACCTTTCCCCCCGGCTCGTCGCTCGAAGATATCGTCGCCGCCGCCCGTCGCCTGACCGGTCAGCCCGCTGCAGGTTGAGCAGCCCGCGCCGCCAGTTCAATGCTGCCTGCGGGCAGCGAAATCTCCCCGGACGCGAGCCGCTGCAGCAGTGACTCGCCGGCTGCCGAGCCGAGGACTTCCTGCAGGGCGGCGTCGAAGCGTTCGCGCGCGAGCGCGCGCAGGCCGAGTTCAAGGAAACGCCGACGGCGCGCCGCGAGCTCGCCCCGTTGCTCCAGCCACGCGCGGTGGGCGCCGATCGCTGCCCAGGTCTCGGCGGCGCCGAGCCGCTGGTGCGCCACCGTGCGCACGATAGGCGGTCGCCAGCGGCGGGCCGGCCATGCGGCGACCAGCCGCTCAAGATCGTGCTGCAGTTCCTCGACGCCCTCGCGGTCGGCCTTGTTGATCACGAACACGTCGGCGACTTCCATCAGGCCCGCCTTGACCGCCTGCACCTCGTCACCCCAGCCCGGATTCAGCACCACCAGCGTGGTGGTGGCCGCTTCGACGACGTCGAGTTCCGATTGGCCTACGCCGACGGTCTCGATGAGGACGCCTGGCCAGCCAGCCGCTTCCAGCGCGCGCACCGCGAGCGGCGTGACAGCGGAAAGGCCGCCGGCGCGCGCGTCGGCGGTCATGGAGCGTACGAAGACGCGCTCGTCCGCGGCGGCGGACTCCATGCGCAGCCGATCGCCGAGGATGGCACCGCGGGTGAGCGGCGAGACGGGGTCGAGCGCGAGTACGGCGAGCCGCTGGTCGCGGGCCGTCGCCTCGGCGAGCAGCGCGCTCACCAGTGTCGATTTGCCTGCGCCCGGCGCGCCCGTGATGCCGACGGTGCAGGCGTATCGGCCACTGCGTCCGAAGGCCGCATCGAGCTGCAGGGCGACTTCGCGGTCGCGCTCGAGCAGGGTGAGCGCGCGGGCGAGCGCCGCGCGCTCGCCGGCAAGTACGCGTGCCGCGAGCGCCTCGACGTCGATGCTGCGCACGACGGCTCTGCGACCAGCGACCGGCGAGGCCGTGGTGGCGGTCGTCAGAGCGCCCGCCGCAGCAGGCCGATCAGCGCATCGGCGTCCGGCACCGGCCGCGGGTTGGTGCCGCACCAGATGTCCTGGAAGGTGTAGCCCGCGAGCGCCTGCAGATCCGTTTCCTTGAGGCCGACGGCCGTCAGGCTGCGCGGCATGCCGAGGGAGCGGATCAGCTCGTCGGCGAGTTCGTGCGCCGGGCGTGCCGGCTGGCCGAGAGCGACGCTGATCAGCCGCTGGCGGTGGGCGTTCGCTTCGAGGTTGTACTCGAGGGCGAACGGCGCCATCACGCAGGACGTGTAGCCGTGCGGGACGTCGAAAGAGCCGCCGAGGGCATGCCCGATCGCGTGGCTGATTCCCATGGGCAACCCGGCGACGATGGCCACCATGGAGCACCACGCGCCCATCTGGCACTGCTGCCGCGCCGTCAGGTCACGCGGATCGGCCTTGACGGCGGTGAGACCCGCCGACAGCAGCCGCAGGCCGTTCATCGCCATGCCGTCCCAGTAGTCGTTGCCGTCGAGCGAGCCCAGCGTCTCGAAGCAGTGGTCGAGGGAGCGTACACCGGTCGAGAACCAGATCCACTCGGGGGTATGCACCGTGAGCGCCGGATCGAGGATCACCGCGCGCGCGGTCATTCCGGGATGCACGTAGCCTTGCTTGACGTTGATTTTCTTGTCGGTGGCACCCGAGAGGGCGTTGAACTCGCCGCCTGAGAGGGTGGTCGGGATGAGCACCACCGGCACGTCCGGTCCCTCGAAGACGGGGAGCGTCACGGTGCGGTCCGGATGGACGACCATGTGGTACGGCTCCATCGAGTCGGGCGTGCGCAGCCCGTGTTTGAGCGCCAGCGCGAGGATCTTGGTGGCGTCGGTGACGGAGCCGCCGCCGAGCGATACCAGCAGATCCGGGGCGAGCGGCTCGGCCACGGCCATGGCGGCGCAGACGTCCTCGCGCGGACCGTGCGGGCGCACCCCGTCGAAGATGCCGACGAGCTTGTCACCGAGGGCACGCTCGACCTTTGCGATCTCATCGGTCTGTGTGCGCAGAGTGCGGCTGCAGACCAGGAACACCCGCCTTGCGCCAAGACGCTCGGCCTCTTCGGCCAGGGCGGCTGCGGCGGGCCGGCCGCTGTATACCCGCTGCATGGGCGTGAGCCCGATCGTCGACTGGTACATGTCGTCTCCTCGCGAGCCTGCGGACCCCGATTGTAGCCATGCTACCGATCGTGTACAAACGCTTACCGCTGTACAGATAGACGGACGCCGGGTAAGCACCGGCCGGTCCGCAGACCCCGCGGAGCCCATGCCATGAGCGAAAACCACGCCTCCGTTCCCGCACCGGTGCCCGGCGCCGTACCCGGTGTCGCCGCAGCCGCATCCCGCAGCCATGCCGATCCGCGCGTGCCGCCACGCGAGGTCTGCGTGGTCCGCTACCTGATCGACCGCTGGGCCGCCGAGCGCGGTGCGCAGGTCTACGCAATCTTCGACGACGGCCGCGAATGGACCTACGCGGAGCTGCGACGACGGGTGGTCGCGCTGGCGGCCGGTCTGCAGCGCGCTGGCGTGCGGCAGGGGGACCACGTCCTCGCCTGGCAGCCGAGCACGCCCGAGATGCTGCTCACGTATTACGCGATCAACTGGCTCGGCGCGGTCTATGTACCGATCAACACCGCGTACCGCGGCAGTGTGCTCGACCATGTCATCGAGAACTCGGACGCGAAACTGGCAGTGGTCCATGTCGACCTGCTGCCGCGGCTCAAGAGCGCGCGGCTCGCCGGCATCGAACGCGTCGTGGTGGTGGGCGGTGGCCAGTGGGACGGTCCGCAGCTGCCGCTGCTCGACTTCGCTGAGCTTGCGGCTACTGCCGGCGAGCCCGAGCCGCCGGCACGGCCGATCGAGCCCTGGGACACGCAGTCGATCATCTACACCTCCGGTACCACCGGCCCGTCGAAGGGCGTGCTGTCCTCCTACCTGCACATGTACACCAACCCGGGCCCGGAGGCCTGGTACTTCGTCACCGGCGACGACCGCTTCCTCGTCAACATGCCGATGTTTCATATCGGCGGCATGGGACTGTGCTTTGCCATGCTGGTGCGCGGCGGCTCCATCGTGCTGCCGGAGCGCTTTTCCACCGACCGCTTCTGGCCGCTGGTCCGCGAGACGCAGGCCAGCGTGGTGTTCCTGCTCGGCGTGATGGCCACGTTCCTGCTCAAGGCGCCTCCCGGCGAGGACGACCGTCGGCACGGCGTGAAGAAGTGCTTCATCGTGCCGCTCGCCGAGGGTGCCGAGGAGTTCCACCGCCGCTTCGGCGTGGACGTCTACACGATCTTCAACATGACGGAGATTTCCTCGCCGATCGTCTCCGAGCCCAACCCGCGGGTACGCGGCACCTGCGGCAAGGTCCGACCCGGAGTCGAGGTACGGCTGGTCGACGAGAACGACTGCGAGGTTGCGATCGGCGCGGTCGGCGAGATGATCATCCGCACCGACCGCCCCTGGGCGATGAACAGCGGCTACCACAAGGCGCCGGAGGCTACCGCCCGTGCATGGCGCAACGGCTGGTTCCATACCGGCGATGCGTTCCGGCGCGACGCCGAGGGCAACTATTTCTTCGTCGACCGCATCAAGGACGCGATCCGTCGCCGCGGGGAGAACATCTCCTCGTTCGAGGTGGAGGCCGAGCTGGTCGCCCATCCGAAAGTGCGCGAGGCCGCCGCCGTTGCGGTACCGAGCTCCTACGGCGAGGACGAGGTGCTGGCGGTGGTCGCCCCGTCGCCGGGCTGCACCATCGAGCCGGCGGAGCTCATCGAGTTCCTGCGTGATCGCCTCGCCTATTTCATGATCCCGCGCTACGTGCGCGTGCTGCCCGAGCTGCCGAAGACGCCCTCCTCCAAGGTCATGAAGGTCGAGCTCAGAAAGGAGGGCGTGACGGCGGACACCTGGGACCGGGAACAGGCCGGCATCGTCATCCGGCGCGACCGGATCGGCGCATGAGGCGCAAGCCGGGGGCGGCGCGCGCGACCCCGCAGCGCCAGCTCAAGAGCGAGGTCCACGAGTTCAAGCGTCGCCGCATCCTCGAGCAGACTCGCGACCTGCTGTACTCCGACGGCTACGAGGCGACCACCCTCGAGGCGATCGCCGCCGGCCTGCAGGTCACCAAACCCTTCATCTACTCCTACTACCGCAACAAAAGCGAGATCCTGCGCGCGATCTGCGAGGTCGGGATCCGCGGCTCGCTGCAGACCCTCGACGCTGCGCTGGCGACCGCGCTGCCGCCGCGCGAGAAGCTGCGGATGATCGCCGAGGGCGTGACCCGCATCGTCATCGAGAACCAGAAGTACATCGTCGTCTACGAGCGCGAGCAGAAGAACCTGGAGCCGGCCGATGCGCGCACGCTGATGGGTTTGCGCCGCGAGTGGGGCGTACGCCTCGCACGGCTGCTCGAGAGCGGCAACCGGTCCGGTGACTTCGCGGTACGCGACCCCTTGCTCACGGCGGTGTCGATCGGCGGCCTGCTCACCTGGATCGCCAGTTGGTACCGCTCGCCTGGCCGCTGGTCGCAGGCGGAGGTCACGCTGCATGCGGTGGAGATGGTCGAGCGCATGGTGGGCAGCGGCAGTGCGCCGAAGGCGAAGGCGGCGCGTCGATGACCTCGGGTCCCGAGGCGGCCGCCGGCAGCAGCTGCTTCCGCGCCGCACTGCTCGACGGCGATGTCGCCTTCATCACGGGGGGTAGCTCCGGCATCAACCTGGCCATCGCTCGCCGCTTCCTCGAGCTGGGTGCGCGCATGGTGCTGGTGGCGCGCGATCGCGCGCGTCTCGAGCGGGCGCGGGCGGCACTGGAGCGGGAGTGGCCGGAGCGTGTCCACGCCTACTCCGCAGATGTCCGCGAGCTTGCGGCGCTGCAGGAGGCTGCAGATGCGGGAGCCGCAGCCTGCGGACCCTATTCCATCGTGATCGCCGGAGCGGCAGGCAATTTCCTTGGTGCTGCCGAGCAGCTGTCGGCGAACGCTTTCGCGGCCGTCGTCGACATCGATCTGAAGGGGACTTACCACGCCTTCCGTGCCTGCAAGCCGCACTTGCGCCGCGGTGCGCGGCTGATCGCCATTTCCGCGCCGCAGGCGACCGTGCCGATCGCGATGCAGGCCCATGCCTGTGCTGCCAAGGCCGGCATCGAGCACCTGGTGCGCACGCTCGCGGTGGAGTGGGGCGGTGCCGACGGCTGTCGCGTGAACGCGATCTCGCCGGGTCTCGTCGAGGGTACACGCGGCGCCGCCATCTTCTGCGAGGTCGCAGGCACGGACAGTCTCGTCGGCCATCAACCCGTGCCGCGTTTGCTGACGTTGTCCGAGGTCGCCGACGCGGCGGTGCTGCTGGCAGGACCGCTTGGTGACTATGTGACGGGCCAGACCTTCACGATCGACGGCGGCCTCGGGCTGCCGACGCTGAGCGGCACGGCGATCGCCGCTGCCGCCGCGAAGGCGCTTGCTGCCACACCACGCCGTTGACCGACGCGCGGGTGCAGGCCCGCCGTCGCCCACCTATCCGGAGACTTCAACCATGATGCTGCCCCGCCAGATCTTCGCCCCCGAGCACGACACCTTCCGTGACACTTGCCGCCGCTTCTTCCAGAACGAGGTCGCGCCGCATGCGGAACGCTGGCGTGAACAGGGCTGGTGCGACCCCGAGGCCTTCCGCAAGGCGGGCGCCGCGGGGCTGCTGCTGATGTGGGCGGATGAGCGCTACGGCGGCGCCGGCATCGAGGACTTCCGCTACGAGCAGGTGCTGCTGGAGGAGTGCATCCGCCATGGCGAGCTCGGACTGTTCCTGACGCTCCACTCGCGGCTCGTCGCCCCGTACATCGGGGCGCTCGGCACCGAGGAACAGAAGCAGCGTTTCCTGCCGCCCTGCGTGCGCGGCGAGAAGATTCTCGGTA
>JBILMF010000079.1:0-13451 GCA_044375655.1 Steroidobacteraceae bacterium
CATCGTCCAGTTCGCCGCGCTGCAGGCTCTCGATCTGCGTGCCATCCAGGGCACCGCGAACCCGCACCAGGAACTGCACGGGCCACTGCCGGACACGGCGCTGCAGACGCTCGGCTAGCGCGCCGTCGGTGGTGACAAGTTCGAGACCTCCGTCGACCCGCGGCATGGGTGAAACCGCCAGGAAGCGTCGGCCGGCGCGCCGCGGCAGCCGGCTCAACAGACCCTCGGCCAGATCCTCGCCTGTCGATCGGTGACACAGGAACACCGTACTTCCCGCCCCCAGCCGCGACGGATCGCGGCTGCGACGCACCACCCGTCCGTCGACGCGCAGATCATCGCGCCCGCTCACCCGCGCACCGACGGTCGCCGGCGCGCCGTTGACGGTAACCCGACCGGCACGGATCCACTCCTCCGCCTCACGGCGGGACGCCAGCCCGGCCTGCGCGAGCACTTTCTGGATGCGCTCACCCGCAGCCGGCGTGTCCGCCCTGCCCGCGGTAACGGCCCGGCCCGCCGTCTCGGCCCCGCCCGCGGTAACGGCCCGGCTCGCGCTCCGCGCTCGGCCCATGGCGCCGGCACTGTCCGTCTGGGTTTCCGCCGGGCGGGGCCTCGAGGGGCGCGGCCCGCGGGACTTAGCGGCCTGCTTCGGCATCCGCCACCGACTCAGCCTCGATCACGGGCGCAGGCTCAGGCGTGGGCTCAGGCGCAGGCGTGACATCCACCACCGGCTCCTCGCTGACCGGGAGGTCGAGCTGCGGATTGAGGTCCGCCATTGCCTTCAATTCGGCAAGCGGTGGCAACTCCTCGATGGACCGCAGTCCGAAGTGGTCAAGGAAGGCCTTTGTGGTTCCGAGGAGTTCGGGATGGCCCGGGACGTCGCGGTGGCCGACCACCCGGATCCACTCGCGCTCCATGAGCGTCTTCACGATGTTCGGATTGACCGCAACGCCACGCACCGATTCAATTTCGGCGCGGGTGATCGGTTGTCGGTAGGCGATGAGCGCAAGCGTCTCGAGCAGCGCCCGCGAGTAGCGCTGCGGCCTCTCCGGCCAGAGCCTGCCGATCTCGCGGGCATAGCCGACGCGCACCTGAATACGCCAGCCGCTCGCGGTTTCCTTGAGCTCGATCGCCCGGTCCGCGTACCCGGCCGCGAGCTCCTCGAGCGCGGCGCTTATCGCTGCCTTGTCTGGGCGTCCGTCCTCATCGAATAGCTGTCCGAGCTCGGCGATCGACATCGGCTTACCCGCGGCCAGCAACGCTGCCTCCACGACATTGCGTGTGTGCTGTTCAGTCATCGGCATCCCTGGTTTTGGTGGCGTCGGTGGCGAGGGGCTCACCGGCTGGATCAGCGGCTGGATCAGCGGCTGGATCAGCTGCTGGCTCGACGGACGGCTCTGCCGACGGGTTCGTCGCCCCATCGTCGACGAGCCGCAGTCGAGGTCCTTGTGCGGCGCGCACGTGCAACGGGCCGTAGGACTCTGTTTGCACGAGCTCGAGCAAACCCTCGCGAACGAGTTCGAGGATCGCGATGAAGGTGACCGTGACCCCCATCCGTCCCTCCTCGGGTTTGAAGAGGCGGGCGAACTCGACGAAGAGCCCGCCTTCCACCGCAGCCAGCACGTCGGTCATGCGCGCGCGCACCGACAGACGCTCGCGCTGCACGTGGTGGTGCTGGAACATCGCCGCACGCACCACCACGTCGCGGAAGGCGACGATCATCTCCTGGAGGGTGACGGTCGGCAGCGTCGAGGCCGGACGGCGCAGGTCAGCCGCCGCCGTCGCCGCCCAAGTGTCGCGCTCGTCGCGCGGCAGCCGGTCCATGCTCTCGGCGGCCTGTTTGTAGCGCTCGTACTCCTGGAGGCGCCGCACGAGGTCGGCACGCGGATCGGCTTCCTCGGGTAACTGCTCGCCGGAGCGCGGCAGCAGCATGCGTGACTTGATTTCCGCCAGCGTTGCCGCCATCAGCATGTATTCGCCGGCCAGCTCGAGCTGCAGTTCCTGCATCAGCTCGATGTAATTCATGTATTGCCGCGTGATGTCGGCGAGCGGGATGTCGAGAATGTCGAGGTTCTGGCGACGGATCAGGTACAGCAGCAGATCCAGCGGTCCCTCGAAGGCCTCGAGGAAAACCTCCAGCGCCTGCGGGGGGATGTAGAGGTCGCGCGGTAGCTGGGTGACGGGTTCTCCCTGAACAACCGCGAACGGCATCTCGACCTGGGTGGGGATCGTTGCCTCGAGCGGCGGGTCTGACGGCTTCGGCACAAGGCGCAATTCGGGTTTCGCCATGGCCTCAGGCTCCCCGCAAATGCATCGCGCGACGCACGTCATCCAGTGTTTCGCGTGCCGCCTCGCGGGCCTTTTCGCTGCCTTCGGTCAGTACGGCGCGCACGAGATCGGGGTTGTTCTCGTATTCGGCGGCACGCTGCCGCATCGCCATGGTCTCGGCGACGATCTTGTCGACCAGCGGCTTCTTGCAGTCTAGACAGCCGATACCCGCGCTGCGACACCCGCTTGCGGCCCACTGCCGCGTGGACTCGTCCGAGTAGACGCCGTGCAATGACCAGACGGGACATTTTTCCGGATCACCGGGGTCGCTGCGTCGCACCCGGGCCGGGTCGGTCTGCATGGTCTTGAGCTTGCGGGCGACGGAGTCGGGGTCCTCGCGAAGGCCGAGCGTATTGCCGTAGGACTTCGACATCTTGCGTCCATCGATGCCGGGAAGCTTCGGCGTCGGGGTGAGCAATGCCTGCGGCTCCGGGAGGATGGCCACACCCGAGCCCTCCAGATAACCGAGGAGCCGCTCACGGTCCGCGACGGTAATGCGCGTGTTGCCCTGCACGAGCGCACGCGCCTGCTCGAGCGACGCCACGTCGCCCGCCTCCTGGAACTTGCGGCGCAACTCGCGATACAGCTTGCTGTGCCGCCCGCCGAGTTCGGCGATCGCTTTCTCGGCCTTCTGCTCGAAACCGGCCTCCCGGCCGAAGAGGTGGTTGAAACGCCGGGCGATTTCGCGCGTGATCTCGACATGCGCGACCTGATCCTCGCCCACGGGAACGTACCGGGGCCGATACAGGAGGATGTCGGCGGACTGCAGCAAGGGGTAGCCCAGAAACCCGTAGGTGGCGAGGTCCTTCTCCTGCAACTCGGCCTGCTGGTCCTTGTAGGTCGGCACCCGCTCGAGCCAGGAAAGCGGGGTGATCATCGAAAGCAGCAGGTGCAACTCCGCATGCTCGGGGACCTGCGACTGGACGAAAATGGTCGCCACGCCGGGGTTGATCCCCGCCGCCAGCCAGTCGATGACCATCTCATGAACGAACTCGGGCAGCCGGCTCGTATCCTCGTACCCCGTTGTCAAGGCATGCCAGTCGGCGACGAAAAAGAAGCAGGGATACTGATACTGCAGGTCAACCCAGTTGCGCAGGGCGCCGTGATAGTTGCCGAGGTGCAGTTGACCGGTAGGCCGCATCCCGGAGAGCACCCGGTCAGCCGGGGGGTTAGCTCCCACAATCACACCTGTCGCTCGAAGTAAATCTCATAAGAAATTGTTTTGATTAAATTTATTCTGCGCTACAGACGGACGTCCGCCGCCTTGGATAGCGTCCGGGGGGCGATTATAGCCGTTGGCGTCGGGGCCGTCGGCCGCCGTACCTCAAAGCGCGAAAGGCTCGAGGCTGCCACGGCCTCGACGGATCACGGCGGGCGGTCGGGCCGCCAGATCAACGACGGTGGTAGGTTCGATTCCGCACGACCCCCCATCGAGCAGCCCGTCGAGATCGCGGCCGAGCCGCGCCTCGATTTCGTCGCCGTCGTTGAGTGGCAGGCCGTCCCCGGGCATCAGCAGCGTCGAACTCATCAGCGGTTCGCCGAGTTCTCCGAGCAGCAGCTGCGCGACCTGGTGGTCGGGCACCCGGATGCCGATCGTTCGGCGCTTCTCGTGCTGCAGCCGGCGTGGGGTTTCTCGCGTCGCCTCGAGCAGGAACGTGTAGGGCCCGGGCGTGCACGCCTTCAGCAGTCGGAACTGCCAGGTATCGACCTTGGCGTAGCGGGCGATTTCGGTGAGATCGCGGCAGACCAGAGTGAAATGGTGGTGCCGATCCGCCTCACGGATGCGGCGAATGCGCTCAAGGGCGTCCTTGTCGCCGATGTGACAACCGAGTGCGTAGCAGGAATCCGTGGGATAGGCGATCACGCCGCCGCCACGCACGAGATCGGCTGCCTGCCGGATGAGCCGCAACTGCGGAGTCTGCGGATGGAGCCGGAATCGCTGCACCCGCTTATCATATCGGCTGCATGCAGCCCCTGATCGAATTCCTGCCGCTGGTCGTCTTTTTTGTTGCGTACAAGATCGGCGGACTCTACGCGGCAACCGCCACGCTCCTGCCGGCCATGCTGGCGTTGCTGGCCTACGACCGCCTGCGCGTCGGCCGGATTCCGCCACTGCACCTGGTCAGCGCCGTACTGGTGTTCGTGCTCGGTGGTGCGACCCTGTGGCTGCGCGACGAGCGGTTCATCATCTGGAAGCCGACCGTGTTCTCCTGGGCGCTCGCCGTCGCCTGTCTGGCGAGCGTTGCGGTACGCCGGCCGCTGATCGAGCGGCTGATGACTGCAGCGTCAGCCGAGTCCTTCGGCGGCGTCCGGCAGGCCGACTGGGTGCTGGTCACCCTGGTCTGGAGCGTGTTCTACGCCGTGCTGGGCCTCGCCAACCTTTGGGTGGCCGGGAACTACCCGCAATCCACCTGGGTCAATTTCAAGGTGTACGGCATCACCGGACTCACCCTGCTCTTCGTGATCGCACAGACCGTCTGGCTCAGCCGCCGCAGCGCCCTCGACTCCGCAGCGGCGCCGCCGTCATGAGCGCCGATCGGGCCGCCGAAATCCGCGAGCGGCTGCAGCAGGCGCTGCAACCCGACCTGCTCGAGATCCGCGACGACAGCGTTCTCCATGTCGGGCACGCCGGCGCACGCGAGGGCGGACATTTCCACGTCATCGTCCGCTCGGCCCGGTTCTTGGGCCTGCCGCCGCTTGCGCGCCATCGCCTGGTCTACGCGGCGCTCGGCGATTTGCTGCAACGCGGCGTGCATGCTCTGTCCATCGATGCCCGCTTGCCGTCATAATCCGCGGCTTCCGACCATCGACAGCACCGAGAGACCTCCATGAAAATGACGCGCCTGTTCGCCGTGACCACCGTCGGCCTGATGCTCGCCGGCTGCCAAGCCAAGGACGGCGCTGCGGATCCCGCCGCCGAAGCGGCGAAGAAGCCGGTCGCCACCATCAACGGCAAGGCCATCACGCAGGGCGAGTTCGACGCCTTCGTGAAGCAGGTCGCCGGACGCGCCGTCACGGAACTCGACGCGGAGCAGAAGACCCGCGCCCTCGACTCCCTGATCAACCTGCGCGTGCTCGCTGCCCAGGCCGAGAAGGACGGTCTGCACAAGCAGCCCGACCTCGCTGCGGAGCTCGAACTCACCCGCCTCAACATCCTGCAACAGGCCCTCGCCACCAAGTATCTCGAGGGCAAGACGCCCACCGACCAGGAGCTGAAGGCCGAGTACGACGCGCAGATCGCCCAGATGGGGCGCAACGAGTACCGCGCCCGTCACATTCTTCTGCCCACCGAGATTGCCGCCACCCAGGTGCTCGAGCGCCTGCGCAAGGGCGAGAAGTTCGAGGCGCTCGCGAAGGACTCGCTGGACGCCTCACGCGACCGGGGCGGCGACCTCGGCTGGTTCAACCCCTCCAGCATGGTCAAGCCGTTCGCGGACGCGGTCATGGCGCTAAAAAAGGGCGAGACGATTGCCAAACCCGTGCAGACGCAGTTCGGCTGGCACGTGATCCGCCTCGATGACGTCCGGGAGATGCAGTTGCCCCCCTTCGAGGAGGTCAAGCAGCAGCTCAACCAAGCCGTGCTCGCCAAGAAGTTCCGCGCCTACAGCGACGAGCTCACCAAGGCCGCGAAGGTGGAGAAGAAGCTCTGACCGTAATCGGCGGCGCGTCAGTCCTGCGGCGGGCGGCGCTCGCGCAGGACGCGCGCGAGCCCCTCCTCGTCCAGAACAGGCACTCCGAGCTCCTGCGCCTTGCGCAGCTTCGAGCCCGCATCTCGGCCGGCGACCAGGTAGTCAGTTTTCTTTGAAACGCTGCCGCTAGCCTTTGCGCCGAGGGCCCGCAGCGCCGCCTCGGCTTCCTCGCGTGACATCGACTCCAGCGTTCCCGTAAGGACGAAGGTCATCCCGGCCAGTGTCTGCTCCACAGCAGGCGGCCGGGCCGCGTCAGGCCAATGGATGCCAGCAGCGCGCAGTCTCGCAACCACTTCGCGGTTCGCCGCATCGCCAAAAAAATCGACCACGTGCGCGGCGATAATCGGTCCGACATCGCTGACCTGCTGCACGGCAGCCGCGTCAGCCTCCAGCAGCGGGTCGAGCGCCCCGAAATGCAGGGCCAGAGCCGATGCCGTCGCCTCGCCCACGTCGGGTATGCCGAGCGCGAACAGAAAGCGCGCGAGCGTGGTCGTCTTCGAGCGTTCAATAGCCGCGATGACGTTGTCCGCCGACTTCGGACCCATGCGGTCGAGCGCGGCGAGGGTTGCGGAGGACAGACCGTAAAGATCGGCCGGTGACTCGACGAGGCCGGCGTCCACCAACTGCTCGACCAGCTTCTCGCCGACACCCTCGATATCCATGGCGCGTCGCGAGGCGAAATGTCGCAACCGTTCCTTGCGTTGCGCGCGGCAACGATACCCGCCAGTACAGCGGGCGACCGCGGCATCCGCGTCGCGCTCGACCGGGGAGGCGCAGACCGGGCAGCATGCGGGCAGCTGAACACCACGCGCGCCCGGCGGCCGCCTCTCGAGGACCACGCGCGCAACCTCGGGTATCACGTCTCCCGCGCGACGGACCACGACGGTATCGCCGATATGCACGTCCTTGCGGCTGATCTCGTCCATGTTGTGCAGCGTGGCGTTGCTCACGGTGACGCCACCGACGAAAACCGGCTCGAGCCGCGCGACGGGTGTGAGCGCACCGGTGCGGCCCACCTGAAACTCGACATCGCGCAACACCGTCAGCGCCTCCTCCGCGGGAAACTTGTGCGCGATAGCCCAGCGCGGCGCGCGCGCCACGAACCCGAGCGTGCGTTGCGCTGCGACGTCGTCCACCTTGAACACCACGCCATCGATCTGGTACGGCAAGGCCGCGCGACGGCCCGCCATCGCCGCGTAGTACTCGAGACAGCCCTCCACGCCCCGTACGCGCCGCGTCTCGGCGCACACCCGCAGGCCGAGTCCGCGCAGCAGTTGCAGAGTGGAGGTGTGCGAGTCCGGTAAGACCATTCCCTCAACGGCGCCAGCGCCATAGAAAAAGACCTCGAGGGGGCGCTGCGCCGTGACCCGCGGATCGAGCTGTCGCAGACTACCCGCTGCCGCGTTGCGGGGATTCACGAAGAGCTTCTCGCCGCGCCCGGCTGCCAGTGTGTTCAGTTTCTCGAAGCCTGCGAGCGGCATGAAGACCTCGCCGCGCGCCTCGAGCAGCGCTGGTGCCGATCCGTGCAGACGCAGCGGCAGCGAGCGGATGGTGCGTACGTTTGCGGTGACATCTTCGCCGACCGCACCGTCGCCGCGGGTCGCAGCACGTACGAAGACCCCGTTCTCCCAAGTCACCGAAATCGCGAGCCCGTCGAGCTTTGGCTCTGCGGAGTAGTCGATCGGCAAGTCGCCGCCGAGTCGCTCGCGTACCCGGCGATCGAAGGCCAGCAGGTCCTCGGCGGAAAACGCGTTGTCGAGGGACAGCATCGGCACTCGATGCCGTACCTCGGCGAACTCGTCCGTCGGCGTCGCGCCCACGCGCTGGGTGGGCGAGTCCGCGGTGACGAGTTCGGGGTGCGCTGCCTCGAGTGTCTGCAGTTCCTGCAGCAGGCGATCCCACTCGGCATCGGGGATCTCGGGGTCATCGAGGATGTAGTAGCGGTAGTTGTGGTGCTCGATCGCGCGCCGCAGCTCTGCGACCCGGCGGCGCGTGTGCTCGTCCGGCGCGCTACGGGCCGTCATCGCTCAGGGCGCCCGGCGGGAGGCCTCGAGCCGCATCTCCGCGAGCCGCGCCTCGGTCAGCGCCTCACCCCGCGAGTCGAGCAGATCGCCGCGCAAGCGCTGCGCCAGCGTGTGGCCCGCGAGCAGCAGTTTGTCGACTGTATCGCGACCGGAAAGCGGGCCGGGCATCACGGCGAAAAGGTTCAGCCCGAGGAAGCGACTCGAGTCCATAGTGGCAAGGTCGAAACGACCCGGCTTGGTGAGGCTGGCAGCGCTCAACAGCACACGCCCATCGGCGGCGACGCGGTGGAAGATATCCATCTCGCCGTGCACGAAGCCCTCGCCGAGCAGGGCCTGGCGCAGGCTTGCGCCACTGAAGCGCTCACCGCCGCGGGCCACCACGCGCAGGGCAACGATGACCCGCTCGCCCTCCTCCGGCAAGGCAAGCTTCGGCGGCTCCGGGGACCGGATGTCGTCGCCCGCGCTCGCGCCGTCCGACCCGGGCACACGCGCTGCCGGTGCGGTGGGAGCGACCTGAGGAGTATCAGCCTCGAGCGGCTGCATCAGCGGGATGCTGCGGCCAGCCCCCTGACTCGCGTTCAGCGCCGCGTCGAGATCGACGAGCGGAGGCGTCGTGAGCCGGTCACGCAGCGGCGCGTCGGGAATCGTGACGGTAGGCTCCCGACGAAAATCGCCTGTCGACTCGTCGCCGGAGCGGGATACTGCGATGCCGGCCTCGGCGGCCAGCGACCTCTCGTCCGTGCCGAGCAAAGGATCGGTACGCGCCAGCTCGTCCGACGATGCGTCGCGCCCTTTGCCGAGCGGCCCGCGCAGATGCGCGGCGTCTGCGCGCGAGGCACGTCGTCGCTGCAAGATCTCCCAGCCCACCAACGCGAGCAGCAAAACGCCGCCAACGAGAAGCAGCGCGATACGCAGGTCACCGGTTATCGCCGCCATCACTTCCTGCATGGTGTCAGCTCGCTGCGAGGCGTACCGCCTCGTCGACGTCGACTGCAACCAACCGGGACACCCCGGGCTCGTTCATCGTCACCCCAAGGAGTTGCGACGCGAGTTCCATGGTTACCTTGTTGTGCGTGATGAAGATGAACTGCACGCGGTTGGCCATCTCGCGCACGATGTCGCAGAACCGTCCGACGTTGCTTTCGTCAAGCGGCGCGTCGACCTCGTCCAGCAGGCAGAAAGGCGCCGGGTTCAGGTCGAAAATCGAGAACACCAGCGCCACCGCTGTCAGGGCTTTCTCGCCACCCGAGAGCTGCGAGATGGTGACGTTCCGCTTGCCCGGAGGCCGCGCCATGATCGACACGCCACCGTTCAGCGGATCGTCCCCGGCAAGCTCCAGGTAAGCATGCCCGCCGCCAAAAAGCCGCGGGAACTTTTCCTGCAGGCCAGCATTGATTCGGTTGAAGGTATCGTCGAAACGGGTGCGCGTCTCCCGATCGATCTTGCGCATGGCCTCGTCCAGTGTCTCCAGCGCGGAGGTCAGATCGCCGTGCTGACGATCGAGATACTCCTTGCGTTCACTGTTCTCCCGCAGCTCATCGATGGCGGCAAGGTTCACCTGTCCTAGCCGGTCGATGTCCGCCCGGGTTCCGGCGAGCTGACCCTCCCAGTCGGGCACACTGGCTGCCGGGTCAAGTTCGGCAAGCACCGCAGCCAGATCGAATTGCGTGGCGGCGAACTGCTCGGCGATCGACTCGCGACGCACCCGCGTTTCCTGCGCAACGAGCCGCGCCGCGTCCATGGCCTCGCGGGTCTCGTTGACGCGTCTCTCGGCAAGTTGACGCCGCTCATCGAGCGCTCGCAACTCGGTATCGGCTGCCTCAAGCATGCGGCGCGCCTGCGCAAGGTCGGCTTCGATCTCGAGCCGCCGGGACAGCAAGCCCTCGAGCACGCCCTCGAGCTCGAGGATTGGCGCTTCACCCCCGGAGAGCTCGCCGTCCAGTTCGCCAATCCGTGCCACGAGGCGCGTCCGCTGTTCCGCTGCCCGACCGAGCCCGGTCTGCATGGAGTCCGCCGCGGTCCGCCGCCCCTCCGCTCGAACCATGAGGTCGCGTGCCGCAAGCTGCGCCGACTGCGCGGCGCTGCGAGCCTGCGCAAGCTGGTCGCGCGCCAACTCGCGCGCCGCCTCTAGCTCCGGTCGACGTGCATCGAGCTCCGCGACCCGGACCAACCCGCGCTCGAGCTCGGCACGCGCCCTCGCCAACGACTCCTCGGCGCCTGCGATATCCCGCTGGACGACCGCGGATTCTTCTTCCAGCCGCTGCTGCCGCAAGACGGACTCCTGCTGCCGCGCGCGCGACGCCTCCAGCTGTCCCAGCAAGTCGGCATGTTCCCGATGGGCTTGCTGGATGAGACTCTGGATCGAATCGCGCGCTGCCTCGGCGGTGCCGAGCGCCGTGCGTGCCTGCGCCAGTTCGCCCTCGAGGTCGCGAACTCCACGATCCGCGGCGTCGCTGTTCTGCCGCAGAGTCTTCAGCCGCTGCTCGCGTTCGATGACGCCGGCGTGCGGGTCGCCGCTACGCGCAACACGGAGCCAGCCGCGGCCCACCCACTCGCCATCGCGGGTGATGACCGATTCGCCGGCCCCGAGACTGCGACGGCCACGTAGCGCATCGGCCAGGGTGTCGACTACGCGTACGGTACCGAGCAGCTCAAGCGCGGCTGGCGGCCCCTGCACCCGCGACGCGAGGGTGTCTGCGTTGCCGCCGGCTGCGGACGACGGCCCAGACTCGAACACGGCGAGCTGGCCACCTGCCGCGCGCCCGATCGTCTCGAGGAGCGCGTCCAGATCGTCGACGCAGATGGCCTCGAGATAGTCGCCGAGCACGGTCTCGACGGCGCGCTCATACCCCGGTTCCACGATCAGCGACTCGGCCACGCGCTGGCGCGTCGCCAGTCCGGAGCTGCGCAGCCACTCGTCAGCCCGTGCGTCCGCCTGACCGAGGGCGGCGCGCTGCAAGGCCTCGACCGACATGGTCTCTGCCCGTACGCGCTCACGCTGTCCGCGGGCGCCCTCCAGTCGCTGCTCGAGTCCGAGCTGTGCAGCGCGCACCCGTTGCACCTCGGCAAGCGCCGCAGTCAGGCGCGCGCCGAGACTGTCGGCGGCGCTGCGCGCCTGCGATTCGCGCGTACCGAGATCGAAAAGCTGTCCCTGAAGCTGCTGCTGCAGCAGCGAATCGCGTTCGACATCGAGGCGATCGCGCTGCGCGCGCAACCGACGCAACTGGTTCTCGAGCTGCTCCATGCGGGCGCGCTCGACCTGTACCGTCTGGTTTGCGGTGCCGAGTTCCTGGTTGAAGGACTCCCACTGGCGTTGCCACGCGGCCTGATCCTGTTCAGCCGTCTCGAGGCGGCCCGCCGCGGCCCGCTCCGCTTGCTGTGCGAGCTCGATCTCCGGGGCGATGCGCGCGAGTTCTTCGCGGATCGCCACCAACTCCTGCTCGTCGCGCTCGATCTGGATCGCGAGGGCTTCGAGTGCAGCGCGGGACTGTCCGAGATCGCGACGCTTCGCCTCACGCGTCTCGCGGGCGAACTGGATCTGCTGTTCCGTGCGTGAGATGTCTGCGCCGACCGCGTAGTAGCGGGCCTGCACCTGCGACACCGAATCGTTTTGCTCGGTATGGAACGCACGCTGGGTCTCGATGGCCGCCTCGGCGGAGCGCAGGTCGGCAAGCGCCGCCTGCATTGCAAGTTCTTTCTCGCGTACGGTGGAGTCCTGCGCCTCGGCTCCGCTGTCCAGATCGCGCAGGCGCAGAGCGAGCAACTCTGCGGTCAGCCGGCGCTCGCGCTCCTTGAGTTCCTGATAGCGCCGTGCGGCGGTCGCTTGTCGATTCAGGTGCCGAATCTGCTTGTCGATCTCGTCCCGCAGATCCTGCAGGCGCTCTAGATTCTCGCGGGTGTCGGCGATGCGGCTCTCGGTCTCGCGCCTGCGTTCCTTGTACCGCGAGATGCCCGCTGCCTCTTCGATGAAGGCGCGCATGTCGTCGGCCTTCGCCTCGATGACGCGCGAGATCATCCCTTGCTCGATGATTGCGTAGCTGCGGGAGCCGAGGCCGGTGCCGAGAAACAGCTGGGTGATGTCCTTGCGACGGCACCGCGCGCCGTTGATGAAATATGCGCTGGAGCCGTCGCGGGTCACTTCGCGGCGCAGGGACACCTCGCTGAAAGCCGCGTAGGCGCCGCCGATCTTGCCATCCGCGTTGTCGAAGATGAGTTCGACCGAAGCCTTGCCCACCGGCTTGCGGGCGCTCGAGCCGTTGAAAACGACATCCGCCATCGAGTCGCCGCGCAGGTGTTTGGCTGACAACTCGCCCATCACCCAGCGCACAGCGTCGATGACATTGGACTTGCCGCAGCCGTTCGGGCCGACAACTCCGGTCAAGTTGCTCGGGAAGGTTACGCTGGTCGGATCGACGAAGGACTTGAAGCCTGCCAGCTTGATCTTGGTCAAACGCATCGTGTGAAAAATCTCCCCGGCACGCGCGCGCCGGCAGGGCGGTTAGTGTAGATTAATTGCGGTTTCCCCGCCCTCTCCGGCAAGCATCATGCCCTCGCAACCCAGCACCCAGCTTGACACCTTCCCGAACCCGCAACCGCAGATGGATTACACCATCCGCATGTCCATACCCGAGTTCACCTGCCTCTGCCCGAAAACCGGACAGCCGGATTTCGCCACGCTGGAACTCGAGTACGTGCCTGATGAGCGCTGCGTCGAACTCAAGTCGCTGAAGTCCTACATCTGGTCTTTCCGCGAACGCGGCGCGTTCCACGAAGCCGTCACCAACGAGATCACCGACGCACTCGCCGCCGTGACGGCCCCGCGCTACCTCAAGCTCACTGCCCGGTTCAATGTCCGCGGCGGCATCTACACAACGGTCGTGGCAACCCGGCGCAAGGCGGGCTGGGCTCCGGAGCCGACAGTCACTCTGCCCTGACACCCCGTGCACTTCCCTGCGGGGTTTTTTGCCGGTATCCTCGCGCGTCCCGCAGAGCGCCTTCAAAGCTGAAAGGAGCGCCTGATGCCGGCAAAGAAACCCGCCAGTAAATCCGTCAAACCCTCCCGGCCACCCGCAGCCAGGGCGCCGGCGAAGCCGGCGGTCAAGGCTGGCGCCAAACACGCTGCAAAGGTCATCGCAAAGAAACCCGTGAGCAATACCGCCAAACCATCCGTCAAGCAGGCCGCAAGCAAGCCGCCGGCGAGCAAGTCGGTCGCAACCAAGTCCGAGGCCGGTTCGGCAGGCGGTGCCGCGGCCAAGTCCGTCGCACCCGCCAAACCCGCCGACTCCCCCTCGATGACGACGGGCAAGGAAGCGGCCACGGCGCCGGCGAGGGAGAGCGCGCTCAAGGCGCCTTCCGCCAACGAGAAAGAGGTGGTTGCCACGTTCGTGGTGCGCAACCCGCGTCCGCTGGCACA
>JBILMF010000080.1:0-13278 GCA_044375655.1 Steroidobacteraceae bacterium
CGCCACGATGTGATCGGCAGGCACGGTGAGCTCGACCTCGTAATCGCCGAACTCGAGCGTGAACTCGCCGCGGCCGAGGAACTGCTTGTGCTGCCAGCCCGTGTAGTCGGTGTAGGCGACCAGCCGGGGGAACCACTGCGCGAGGAAGAACTGGTAGGTGTCGCTGTCGGGAAAGTGCTCGTAGCCGCCGCGGGCACCGATGGCCGCCTCGTCGACGATGTTGGACTGCCAATCGAAGCTGATCTCGATGCTCGTGCCCGGACGCAGCGGCGTCGGCAGGTCGATGCGCATCATGGTGTCGTTGACCGTGGTGCGCAGTGCGCGACCGCCGGCGTCACGCACCGTGCCGATCTCGTAGCCGTACTCCCGGTCGGCGAATGCCTGATGCCGGCGCAGCGCCGCGAAGCTCAGGCTGTCGCCGCTGCCGATGCTGTCGCGGCGGGTGCCTGAGTTGGCGGCCACCTCGGAGCGGCGGGACAACGAGCCGTCCTTGAAGATGTTCTGGTCGAGCTGCAGCCAGATGTAGCTGAGCGTATCCGGCGAACGGTTCATGTAGGTGATGCGCTGCGTAGCCGTCAGCCGCCGACGCTGTTCGTCGAGCCGGACCTTGATGTGATAGTCGGCGCGCTGCTGCCAGTACTGCGCCCCCGGCGCTCCGGAGGCGGTACGGGTCACGCCGGGCGTCGGCAGCAGCGAATCGAGCTGCGCGAACCGCTGGTCCGCCTGTCCGGGCGTGGTTTTCGCGGCGAGATCGGCGGCAGCCGCGCTGTGGGTGGGTAGCAGCGTGGTGACCAGCAGGCCGGCGAGGACGAGGTGAGTGGTTTTCATCCCGGGATTCTAACTGCGGAGGCGCCGTTTGCGTGATCCTGACCTGCGGCCGTCGCGGCGGCAGGGGCAAAATGCGCAAAGGCGGGCAGCGCCGGTCGCGCTGCACTCGCGCGCAGACGGAGGTATCGAGGAGCGGGTCTTTCCCTTACTGCGCTCGCGGGCCCGTGCACCGGCCGCCATTGAACCGCGTCCAGGCGGCATCCGCCCACGCGTCCACGCGCTCACGGAACATGCTGCGAAAGAGCTGACAGCGCTGCGCCGCCGACAGCGGTTCCTGCTCGAGCATGGCGAGCAGCTGCGGCCGCGACACGGCCGTCGGTTCCATGCGTATGCCGCCGCCGGCAGGGGTGTCGAACACGATCATCCGCGGCACCGCAGCATCGCTCTGCCAAGGCAGCCACTCCACGCCGAGACCGTCGCTGCCCCGGCCGGGATCGCCGTCGCGGGCGAACGCAGCCCAGTAGGCCATCATCCGCTCGCTGAGGGCGAGCCGCCCGGCCGAGTTGTCATCGTGGAACAGCAGCCCACTCAGCGGGCCGACGTCGAAGAAGCCGAACACGAAGGGGATCTCAAGGCCATGCGCCGCGCCGAGGATGCGCGACAGGTCGAGCAGGCCGAAAGCCTCGCCCTGTTCGTCCCAGTCCCAGCGGTACGCCCAGGCCGGCGCGCCGTTGCGGGCGAGCGGCTCCGCGAGCGAGTCGACGGCATCCGCTTTCCATTTCAACGACCGGAACCGCGCCTCGCGATCATAGGCCTCCGGGTCGCGCAGCGCGTAGGGCAGTCCGAAGGCGCGGCGCGTCCATTGCGGCTCGAACGCCATGAAGATCTTTGTCTCGTCGCGGTTGCTGCCGAGGATCATCGGCACGTCATGATGGGCCGTCGGGTCGGCGAACAAGGCGTGCCAGTCGCCGCTGCGGATCACCTCGCCGTCCTGAAAGACGGTGGGTACGCGTCCCCAGGGTCTGTCGCCATAGGCCGCATAGATCGTCCACGGGTCGAGACTGCGCAGGAAGGAAGCTTGCGCCGCAGCGTCCATGCCCGCCGCGAGCGCAGCCGCGGCTGCGGTATCCGGCGCGCGACCGCTGGTCTGCAGCAGCGTCCGTAGCAGCGCGTGAGTCCCGACTGGAGAGTCCGGCTGCGGCGTGCGCGCAAAGCCGAAACCCGTGCTCTGCACGATCATGCGCTGGAAGAGGCCCTCGGCCGCGGGCATCAGCAGCAGCGCCAGCGCGTTGGTGCCGCCGGCTGATTCACCGAACACCGTCACGCGGGTGGGATCACCGCCGAAAGCGGCGGCGTTGCGTCGTACCCAGCGCAGGGCCTCGAGGATGTCGAGGTTGCCGTAGTTGCCCGATAGATCGGGGTCGCCGCCCCCCGCATCGAGCCGCAGGTTGGCGGGCGGCACGAACCAGCCGAAGGGTCCGAGCCGGTAGTTGATCATCACCACCAGCACCCGCTCGCGCTGCGCCAACACCTGACCGTCCCAGAACCCGGCGTGCCCGATGGTGTTGCCGCCACCGTGGATCCAGACCATGACGGGCAGACGGGCCGCGAGCTCGCCCGGCGGGAGGCGTGGCGCGTAAACGTTGAGGAACAGGCAGTCCTCGCTGCCCTGCCGCGAGCCCTCTTGGCCGACCCCGCCCATCCGCGATCCGAGCTGAATGCAAGGGCTGCCGAGGGCCAGCGCAGTCCGCTGGCCGCTCCATGGCGTCACCGGCCGCGGCGCCCGCCAGCGCAACTCGCCAACAGGCGGCGCGGCAAAGGGGATGCCGAGCCAGGTGTGACCACCCGCAGGGTTGGCGAAGCCGACGATCGCCCCGCTGTCCAGCTGACGCCTGCTTTCGGGGTCGGCTACCGAGGCGGGCTCCACGGTGCGTGCGGCACAGCCGGCGAGCAGCAGGGCGGCGGCGAGTCCGCAAAGCAGCCGGCGGAACAGGTGCGGGACGTACCGCGGGTCGGTGCAGGGCAGGCCCATAAATCCTTGGATTGGCAATTCCTTGGGTCGACTGGTGTGGTGCCCCGGGCCGGATTTGAACCGGCACGGCCTTGCGGCCAGCAGATTTTAAGTCTGCTGCGTCTACCGGGTTTCGCCACCGGGGCTGCCGCGAGCAAGTGTAGGCGAGGCGTCCGCCGGGACGCGAGGTGCCTGTGCTAGGCTTGCGGCGCGTCGACCGAAGACAGGGAAGGGCGGTAGCGCAAGGTGTGCGATTCCGTCGAGAAGAAGGCGACAAATGCCTGACCTGTCTGTTGAAAACCTTCATGTGTTTCGCGGTGATCGACACCTGCTCAAGGGGCTGTCGCTGGTCGTATCCAGCGGCTGTTGTCTGCAGGTGACGGGCGCCAACGGCAGCGGCAAGACCAGCTTGCTGCGGGCGCTGGCTGGCCTGTTGCAGGCCGAGAGCATCGAGATCCACTGGCAGGGCCGGCAGGTCGGGGTTCGCGACTCGGACTATCTGCATTCACTCGCTTATCTCGGCCACGAGGCGCCGCTCAAGGCCGACCTCAGCGGACGCGAAAACATCCGGTTCGCGGTGGGGATACGGCGACCGGTGAGCGACCGACAACTGCAGGCGGCGTTCCGGCGGGTCGACGCCGCAGGCTTCGCCGACCGGCCCGTCCGCAGTCTTTCCGCGGGCCAGCGGCGCCGCATCGCGCTCGCCGGCCTCTACCTCTCGGGTGCGAAGCTCTGGCTACTCGATGAGCCCACCACCAACCTCGACGCCGCGGGGCAGCAGCTGGTGCATTCCCTCATCGAGGAGCGGCTTGCTGACGAGGGCTGCGTCATCGCCGCCACCCATCAGGACCTCGGCCTCGCAGCCGACCGTTGCCGGTCGCTAGCGCTCGGTAGCTTCGCGCGGGGGGCGGCATGAGCGTGGAGGCGGGCGGTGCCGTGCCGGTTGCTGCCGGGCCGCAGCCGTCGTCGACTGCGGTGCCCGCGGCCGCCTTGGCGGTGCTGCTGCGTGACCTGCGGCTTGCCGTGCGGCGCCCCGGGCAGGTGGTCCAGCCCCTGGCGTTCTTCGCGGTGGTGATCCTGCTGTTTCCGCTCGGCTACACGCCGGAGCTCGGCAAACTGCGGGCGATTGCCCCGGGCGTCCTCTGGGTCGGCGCGCTGCTCGCCTCGATGCTCGCGCTCGAATCGCTGTTCCGTGACGATGCGGCGGACGGCACGCTCGAACAACTCGCGCTCTGCGGCCAGCCGCTGGTTGCGCTGGTGGCCGCGAAAACGCTGGCTTTCTGGTTGCTCACCGGCCTGCCGCTCACCCTGATGGCGCCGCTGCTAGGCAGCGCGCTGGGGGTGCCTGTGTCAGCGATGCCCGGCATACTGTCGGCCTTGGCGCTGGGCACAATCACGCTGAGCCTGCTCGGTGCGGTCGGTGCCGCCCTGACTTTGCCGGTGCGCCGCGGCGGGGTGCTGCTCTCGCTGCTGACCTTGCCGCTGGCGGTGCCGGTGCTGGTGTTCGGTGCCCGCGCAACGGAACTCGCCATCGCCGGCGAAAGTCTGACAGGACCGCTATACCTGCTCGGCGCGCTCGCGGTGCTCGCGCTCACGCTGGCACCGCTCGCTACGGCAGCCGCGATGCGCATCGGTCTGGAGTGACCTCGACGAATGAACTGGACCTGGTTTCACAAGCTCGGCTCGCCGCCGCACGTCTATCGGATCGCCGGCCGGCTCACCCCGTGGTTTGCGTGGCCGGCGGGCCTCCTGATCCTCGCCGCTCTCTACGGCGGACTGGTCCTGGCACCGCCCGACTACCAGCAGGGGGAGGGCTTCCGCATGATCTACGTGCATGCGCCGTCGGCATGGCTGTCGGTGATGATCTACGGCGTCATGGCTAGCGCCGCGGCCGTCGGCCTGATCTGGCGCATGAAGGTGGCGCACGCGGTGGCCGCGAGCTGCGCCGGCATCGGCGCCTGGTTCACTGCAGTCTCGCTTGCCACCGGCATGCTCTGGGGCAAGCCGATGTGGGGCACCTACTGGGTCTGGGATCCGCGCCTCACCGCGCAACTGATCCTGCTACTGCTATACCTCGGCTACATGGGATTGCGGTCGGGAATCGACGATCTCGGCCGTGCGGACCGGGCGAGCGCGGTGCTGGCCATCGTCGGCGTCATCAACATCCCGATCATCCGTTACTCGGTCGAATGGTGGAACTCCATCCATCAAGCTCCATCAGTCATGAAGATGGAGCGGCCCTCGATGCCCTTCGACATGCTGGCGCCGCTGCTGCTGATGCTGCTGGGATTCACGCTGTACTTCGCCGCCGTCATGCTGGTACGCCTGCGCGCCGAGATCCTGCGGCGCGAGCGCACCGCAAGCTGGATCCGGGAGGTGGTGCGGTGAGCGAATTTCTGGCCATGGGCGGCTATGCGCAGTTTCTCTGGCCCGCCTACGCGGTGACGCTGCTTGCCATCGTCGCCAACGTGGTCGCCGCCCGCCACGCGCATGCGGCGGCACTTGAGGAGGCCCGCCGTCGGCTGGCCATGCAGGACGAGGAACAATCCACATGACTCCACGCCAACGCCGCATCACGCTGGTGGTCGGTATCCTTGCCGGTGTGTCGATCGCCGGGGCGCTCGCGCTCAGTGCCTTCCGCGAGAACGTGATGTTCTTCTTTGATCCCTCGCAAGTGGCAGCCGGAGACGCGCCCGTAGAGAAGCGCTTCCGTCTCGGCGGCATGGTCCGCCCCGGCACGGTCGAGCGTGCCGCCGGCAGCCTCGACATGAGCTTCATGGTCACCGACTTCAAACACGATGTACGCGTGGTGTACTCCGGCGTGGTCCCGGACCTCTTTCGGGAAAATCAGGGCGTCGTAGCCCACGGGCGACTCAACGCCAAGGGCGTGTTCGTCGCCGATGAGATCCTCGCCAAGCACGACGAAAACTACATGCCCCCCGAGGTGGCGCGCGCCATCAAGGAAAAGCATGGCGGCGTCATGCCGGTGAACCCCGACATCCGCAGCGTGCCGCGGACCTGACCGGCCATGCTCGCTGAAATCGGCCATTACGCCCTCATCCTTGCGCTGCTCGCCTCGCTGCATCAGGCGGTGTTCGGCATTGTCGGTCCGGCCCGCAATCTGCAGGGCTGGATGGCGACGGTACGCCCTGCGGTCACCGTGCAGTTCCTCACCACCAGCCTGTCGCTCGCGGTGCTGGTGACGGCGTTCGTGCAGAACGACTTTTCCGTCGAGTACGTGGCCGCCAATTCCAATTCCGCGCTGCCCGTGGGCTACAGGGTCGCTGCTGTCTGGGGCGCGCACGAGGGTTCGCTGCTGCTCTGGGTGTGGATCCTCGCCTGCTGGACGCTCGCTGTCGCCCGGTTGTCGCGCAGCCTGCCGCAGGCTTTCGCCGCGCGCGTGCTCGGCGTGCTTGGCATCGTCAGTCTCGGGTTCTTCGCCTTCACGCTCTTCACCTCGAACCCGTTCATGCGTCTCGATCCGGCGGCGCCGGACGGCCGCGATCTCAATCCGTTGCTGCAGGACCCGGCTCTCGCCGCGCACCCGCCCATGCTCTACGCGGGCTACGTCGGTTTCGCCGTGGCCTTCGCCTTTGCGTGTGCCGCGATGCTCGAGGGGCGGCTCGACCAGACCTGGGCACGCTGGACGCGGCCGTGGACCACCGTCGCCTGGGCCTTCCTGTCGGTAGGCATCGCGCTCGGCAGCTGGTGGGCCTATTACGAACTCGGCTGGGGCGGTTACTGGTTCTGGGACCCCGTCGAGAACGCGTCCTTCATGCCCTGGCTGGTGGGTACAGCACTCATCCACTCGCTTGCCGTCACCGAGAAGCGTGGCCTTTTCAAGAGCTGGACGCTGCTGCTCGCGATCCTTGCCTTCTCGCTCTCGCTGCTCGGCACCTTTCTGGTGCGCTCGGGAGTGTTGGTATCTGTGCACTCGTTTGCTGCCGATCCCACCCGCGGCATGTTCATTCTTGCATTCCTCGTTGTCATCGTAGGCGGCGCGCTCACGCTCTACGCCTGGCGCGCACCGCTGCTGCGCAGCGCCGCGGGCTTCGAGTTCACCGCCCGCGAATCCTTCCTGCTGTTTAACAACATCCTGTTGGTCGTAGCCGCGGGTGCCGTGCTGGCCGGAACGCTTGCGCCATTGATCTCCGACACCCTCGGCCTCGGCACGCTGTCGGTGGGTCGCCAGTATTTCGACCCCGTGTTCCTCCTGCCCATGCTGCCGCTGGTGGCGCTGGCTGCCGTCGGTATCCACTCGGGCTGGAAGAAGGGCAGGTTGGGCGAGCGGCGCGCCGCAATCCTGCTCACGCTGGTCGCCGGCGTGCTGTGCGCGCTGGTGCTGGTGCTCGGCGTTTACGAGGGCGGCAAGCTGCTCACGCCCATCGGCTTCGGCCTCGGGCTGTGGCTGTTGTTTTCGGCATTGGTCGACCCGATCGATCGCTGGCGGCGCGGCCTCTCGCTCAGCCGCGGTGTCGTCGGCATGGCGATGGCGCATGCCTCGCTCGGACTTTTCGTCATTTCGATCACGGCGGTCGAGTCCTACACCCGCGAGCGCGATCTGGCGCTGGCGGTCGGCGAGTCGGCACGCGTTGGCGAGTTCGAGTACCGGCTGCTGAACCTGCAGAATGTGGAGGGTCCCAACTACGACGCGCTGCGCGGCGAGATCCTCGTCCTCGAGAACGGCCGCGAGATCGGCCTGCTGCATCCGGAGAAACGCAACTACTGGGTGCAGCAGCAGGTGATGACCGAGGCCGGCATCGACATGCAGGCGGGACGCGACATCTTCGCGGCGCTCGGCGAGGACTTGGGCGCCGGCCGCTGGAGCGTCCGCGCCCAGGTGCGCCCGCTCATCAACTATGTCTGGCTCGCCGCGTTCCTGATGGCGCTCGGCGGCGTGATTGCGGCTACGGACCGGCGCTATCGAAACCGCAGCGAGGGGAGTGGCACATGAACCGCTTCCTGTTGCCTGCGGGGGTGTTCGCGCTGCTGGTTGCCGTGCTGTTCGTCGGCGTGCAGCGTGCCCCCGAGAAGTCCATCATCCCCTCGGCGCTGATCGGCAAGCCCGCGCCGCAGTTCTCGCTGCCCGTGCTGGGGAGTGCCGAGACGTTCGACATCGCCTCGCTGCGCGGGCGCTGGTATGTGCTGAACGTCTGGGGCACTTGGTGCCCCGAGTGCCGGAACGAACATGACATGCTGCTCGAGATCGCGCGCAGCGAGGTGGTGCCTGTCGTTGGCCTCAACTGGAAGGACGAGGACGGCGCCGCGCTCGACTGGCTCGCGCAGCTTGGCAACCCCTACGATGTGGTCGCGGTCGACCGTGACGGTCAGGTCGCCATCGACTGGGGGGTCTATGGTGCCCCGGAGACCTTCCTCGTTGACGCCGATGGCACGGTAGTCCATCGGCATGTAGGTCCGCTTACACCTGCGGTGTGGAGCCAGCAGTTCCTCACCCGTCTGCCGCGGCCAGCCACGGCCGATGCGTCGGGGAGCGGTTCGTGAGCCTGCGGGCGCGCCGCTTCGCCGCCTGCCTGGTGGCGGCTGTGTTCGCCGGCGCCATATCGCCGCAGCCGGCGCTTGCCATCGATCCCGTCGAACTCTCCGACTCGGCGCTGCAGGAGCGCTACCGCAACTTGTCGCACGAACTGCGCTGCATGCAGTGCCAGAACCAGTCGATCGCCGACTCGCCGGTGGGGCTTGCCGGTGACCTGCGCCGCGAGGTGCGCGAACTTCTCGAGGCCGGCAAGACGGACGCCGAGATCCGTGACCACATGCGCGAGCGCTACGGCGCCTTCATTCTCTTTCGCCCCGAGTTCTCAGCGCGCACCGCCTGGCTGTGGGTGACGCCGGTGCTGTTGCTGCTGCTCGGGCTCGGCGTTGCTCTGCGCATCATCCGCCGCCGCGCCGCGCTTGCTCCGGTGGATGACTCACAGCCCGAAGAGACGGATGCGCGTGACGGAGTGTCCCGATGATGTCGACGGCGGCACTGGTCTTCATGTTCATCGCGGCAGTACTCACCGCGGTGTGCCTGCTTTGGCTGCTGCGACCGCTGTGGGGTGACGGTGCGGGGCGGCGCACGGCCGCGGTGACCGCGCTGCTTCTTGCCGGCGGCGCGGCCGGCATCTATGCCTACACGAGCCAGTGGACCTGGCCCGAAGAGGTGTCGGCCGCTGACAATCCAGCCACGATGGTGAGCCGTCTCGCGCGCCGTCTCGAGCGTGAGCCAAACGACGTGCAGGGCTGGCTGCTGCTCGGGCGCTCGCATGCAACCCTCGGTCAGTACCCGCTCGCCGTCCGCGCCTACCAGCGCGCCGACCGGCTCGAGGGCGGGCGCAACGCCGAGGCGATCCTCGGTATTGCGGAAGCGCTGGTGATGCAGGCAGGCGGTGCCGTCGATGAGCGTACGGGACGCCTCTTCGAGCAGGCGCTCGCGCTCGAGCCCCAGTCGGAGAACGCGCTCTTCTTCGCGGCCATCGCGGCGCAGCGGCGCGGCGAGTTCCCGCTGGCGATCGAGCGCTTCGAGAGGTTGCTCGCGCAGGATCCGCCGGATAACGTGCGCGGTATCCTGCAGCAGCAGATCGAACGGCTGCGCAGCGGTACCGCTGCAGATCCGCAGCCGCCGAGCGCCGTGGGCGGTGAGCAGCCGCGCGTCATCGTCGCCGTGTCCATCAAACCCTCGCTGGCGGACCGGGTGCCGCCGGGCTCGACGCTGTTCGTTTTCGTGCGCGCCCCAGATCGGCCCGGTCCGCCACTTGCAGTCAAGCGGCTGCCGGCCGCCTTCCCGGTTTCGGTCGAACTCACGGCTGCCGACAGTATGGTACCGGGAGTGTCCTTTGCGCCCAACGACACGGTCGAGGTATCGGCGAAAGTATCGGCCGACGGCAGCGCGACGCCGAAGAGCGGTGATCCCATCGGCAGCACCCGCTACATAGTAGGTCGCGACTTCAAGAAGTCCGTGGTGATCGACAGGCTCACTCCGTGAGCGGGCCGGTTGCGGCGCAGACCAGCCGGCGTCTGCACTGGCTGGTGGCGCCGGGCGAGGGTCGTGCCTTGCTGGCTGCGGCGGGAGCCTATTTCCTGCTGCTCGGCGGCTACTACATGCTGCGCAGTCTGCGCGAGGCGTTCGCGCTGCAGGTGGGCCGCGATCAGATCGCCAACCTGTTCTTCATCACTTTCTTCGTGATGATGCTGATCTTGCCCGTCTATTGGTTCATCGTCGCGCGGGTGCCGCGGCGCTGGCTCTTCCCCGCGGTCTACACGGCCGTGGCAGCGTTGTTCTCGCTGCTCGCGCTCGGCATGCATTTCGATCCAGCCAGTCGTCTGTTGCCCGCTGTTTACTTCGTCGCCGTCACCTCGCTCAACCTGTTCCTGGTGTCGGTGTTCTGGAGCGTCATGGTCGATGCGTGGCGTTCGGCTTCCGCCAAGCGCCTGTTCGGTTACATCGCTGCGGGTGGCAGCGCGGGAGCCATTGCAGGTCCCGCCTTCAACGCGCTGTTCGTCGAACGGCTGGGCTCCAGCCTGACCATCTGGGTCGCCTGCGGCGTGCTGCTGCTCGCCACCTTGCTCGGGCGCCGAGCGCAGATTCTCGAGGCTGACAGCGAGACGGTCGCGGCGGATCTTGATCCGGCGGCCGGCGGGGACGCGGGCAAGGCCGCAGCGCAGGCCGCGCGTGCGCGACTTGCGCTGCCGGTAGGCGGACGTGCGATCGACGACCTGCGGCGCCTCGCCAAGTCCCCGTACCTTCTTGCCATCGCCGGCCTGATCGTTGGCGGTCAGGTCCTCGGCGGTTTCATGTATCAGGAACAGGCCGAGTACGTGGAGGCCGCATATGCGACGCTCACCGAGCGCGCCGCGCTGTTCGCACGTATCGATCTTGCCGTAAGCGTGCTGTCGCTGGTGCTACAGGGGCTGGTGGTCGGCTGGGTTGCATCGCGTGGTGGCGTGAAGCTTGCCCTCGGGCTGGTGCCGCTGCTGCTGCTCGGCACGCTGGTGTGGCTTGCCCTGGTGCCGGTCGGCATGGTGCTGCTCATCACACAGGTGTTGCGGCGTGCGATCGACTACGGGCTTTTCAAGCCGACCCGCGAGATGCTCTTTACGGTGCTGAACCCGGAGAGCAAGTTCAAGAGCAAGAGCCTGATCGACACGCTCTTGCAGCGCGGCGGCGACAGCGTCAGCCAACTGGCCTATCCGCTGGTCGCGGGACTCGGCCTCGCCGGCGTCGCCTGGACGCTTGCCGGCGTGAGTGTGCTGATGCTGGGCGTGGCGCTGTGGCTGGGTACGGTCTTCGGCCGAGAGGAAACTGGCGTCCGCCGGGATTCGAAGGTCGAAGAGTCGTGACCGTGCGCGATCCGCATTTGCCCGTCGCGCTGCGCGACGGCGCTGGCCGTCTGCGCATCGATCTGCGGGCGCTGCTGGCGATCGCGGCGCCGCTGATGGTCACCAACGCGATCCAGGCGCTGCTCAACCTCACGGACCTGTGGTTCATCGGCCGGCTGTCCACCGACGCAATCGCTGCGATGTCGGCGATCTACTGGCTCATGACCTGCGCGATCTTCGTGCTCGGCGGCGTAGGTCTCGCGACCCAGTCGTTCGTCTCTCAGGCCGACGGTGCCGGCCGTCGCAGTCGCGCCTCGCAATGTCTGTGGAACGCCTTCTGGGCGTCGCTCATCGTGCTGCCGCTGTTTCTCGGTGCGGCCGCGGTAGGCGGACCGCTACTCGGGGTGTTCCGCCTTGATCCGCTGATCCACGAACTGGCTGTCGACTACTGGGAGCCGCGTCTCGCCGGAGCCGTGCTCGGTGCCATGAGCTGGGGGATCGTCAGCTTCTTCAACGGTATCGGGGCGCCGCGACTGACGCTGGTGGTTGCCGTGGTCACCACTCTTGCCAACATTCCGGCCAACCAGTTTTTCATGTTCGAGCTCGGCTGGGGGATGGCGGGTGCTGCCTGGGGAACCAATTTCGCACAACTCCTCGGCTTGCTGGTCGGACTGGTGTTGCTGCTGTTCGGCGATATCTCCCGCCGCTACCGCACCCGGCTCACTTGGCGGCCGCGCATGGTCATGATCCGACGGCAACTCGCTGTCGGGATGCCGGTTGGCGTGATGTACGGCGCCGATGTCCTTGGTGTCGCATTGATGCAGCTCATGGTGGCGCAAGTAGGCAAGGTCGGAGCGGCGGCTACGCAAGTCGTGATCATGCTCACGTCGCTGGCCTACATGCCGGCGCTCGGACTGGCGTCGGCCGGCACTACGGTCGTCGGGCAGGCGATCGGCGCCGGTGACCGCCAGTGGGCGATGCGTCTCGGCACTTTCATCGCGCGCTGCTGCTCCGGCCTGATGCTCGCCGTGGCGCTGCTGCTGCTCGTCACCGGTCCCTGGATGCTGCCGCTGTTCGTCGGCGCCCGGGACGCGGCAGCGATCGAGGTGGTGTCCCTGGCACTGCTGCTGCTGCTACCGGCAGCCTGCTACCAGATGTTCGACGGTCTTTACTTCGGCTCGGGGTTCGCGCTGCGCGCCGCCGGCGATACGGCCGTGCCGGCCGCGCTCGCCATCGTGCTCTCATGGCTGTTGTTGGTGCCGCTCGCACACACGCTGGTATTCGACAGCCGGCAAGCCTGGGTGGGCGGACTGCCGCAGTTAGGGATGGGCGCGCTAGGCGGCTGGCTCGCGCTGATGACCTACGCTGTACTGCTCGGCAGCAGCATGTACTACCGGTGGCGCAGCGCGCGCTGGCAGCAGATCAATATCTGGGCCGCGCGAGGTGGCGCCAGCGACGGATCATGATCCAGCCGCCAATCATGCCGCCGAGGTGCGCGAAGTGAGCGATGCCGGAGGCCGTCCCGGTCACCCCGAGATACAGCTCGAGCCCCGCAAACAGCGTCGCGAACAGCCAGACCGGCATGGGGATGGGCGGGATCAGCGGCACCACGCGTTGCCGCGGGAACATCATCGCGAAACCGAGCAGCAGGCCGTAGACGCCGCCTGAGGCGCCGACGGTTGGCGCGAGCTCGCCGAGCGATGCCGTGACGGCGAGCTGCGTGAGAGCTGCGGACACGACGCTGGCGAAATAGAAGACCAGCAGGCGTCTGCTGCCCCAGTACTCCTCCAGCTGGCTGCCGAAGCTGACGAGACCGAGCATGTTGAAGGCAAGGTGGGCAAATCCGCCGTGCAGGAAGGCGTAGCTGACGAGCTGCCAGGGCTGGAAGGCGGAGCCGACGGGCCACAGGGCAAACGGTTCCAGCAGCTGCGGCCATAGCAGTTGCAGGCCGAACACCAGCAGGTTGGCGATCAACAGTCCACGAACCGCGGGGCCGAGTTGGGAGAGCATGCGAGGCTACCTCAGCGCAGGGGGTTGGGGCTGTCAGCCGCGCAGGGCGTGCAGCGCAAACAGCATGAACGCCATCGGGATGCCGCCGGTCATGGGTGCGGCGACGGCGTCAATGGCTGCCGAGCCACTCGAAGAGTCGATTGCAGAAACGGATCTTCTGCGCCTTGCCGGCG
>JBILMF010000081.1:0-13242 GCA_044375655.1 Steroidobacteraceae bacterium
CTTTCCGTCCGGCGACCATGCCGGCGCGTTGTTGACGCCGGCGCGGCCCGAGACCCGTCGCCGCTCGGCGGTGCGCACGCGCTGCAGGTAGACCGCCGCGGTTCGCGACTCGAACGAGACGTAGGCCAGCCACTCGCCGTCCGGCGACCATGCCGGAGACATCAGCGGCAAGCGCGACTGCAGGATGACGCGGGCGTTTGCGCCATCGGCATCGGCGACGATCAACTGGTAACGCAGCGCAGGCGGCTGGCCATCGACCGATACATACGCGATCCGTGTCGCGAATGCGCTGCGCGACCCGATGATCCGCTGATACACGCGATCGCTGATGCGATGCGCCGCATTGCGCCAGGCTGCCGGCGCGGCAGTGACGCGTTCGACCAGCACCCGTTGGCCCGTGAGCAGATTCAACAGTTCGAAATCAAGCGTGCTGGTGCCGTCGGCCCCGACGCTGGCTCGACCTGTGAGCAGATAGTCGGCGCCGTTGCGCGGGCCGACGAGGAACCGGCCGCTGCGTGCGAGATCGGCGCGCACGACCTCGGCCGAGGCACGCGGATCGGCGACAAAATCCTCGATCGCGATGGGGATCGGTGCCGTGACGCCCGAGGTAATGTCGACCTGCAGCTGCGCCTGCGCGACCGGTTGGGCCGCGAGCCCGAGTACGGTCAGCAGCGCCAGCAGGCGCCGCAGCGGATTGGCGAACGGTGTACTGCGATCAGTCATTGGGTCTGAACCTCAGTTCGATGATGCGTTCGAACATCTGCGGCTCCGGGGGCGGCGGCAACGGCGAGGCGCGGAACACGGCCGCCTCGATCGACTGGCGCACGGCATCGTCACCGTTGCAGCTGCGCACCTCCGCACGGAGCACACTGCCGCCCGGAGCCTGCGTGACGGTGACGCGGCAGTCCAGTCCCGGCACTGCCGATGAAGGACGGATCCATGCGCGCTGCACCCGGCCCTGAATGGCCGCTGCCCACTGTGCCGACAGCGACGCCGCCCGCGCGGCGGCGGCGCGCTGCGCCTCGGCGGCCTGGGCCGCGGAGACCTCAGCGGCGAGTTCGCGCTGCAGGGCGGCCTCACGCTCGGCGCGGATACGCGCGTCCTCCTCACGACGCTGCTCCTCGACGCGCTGCTGCTGCGCGCGACGTTCCGCCTCGGCACGGCGCTCGCGTTCGGCGCGCCGCTCGGCCTCCGCCCGCCGCTCGCGCTCTGCAAGGCGCTGCGTCTCGGCCCGACGCTCCCGCTCGACACGCTGGGCTTCCTCGGCCCTGCGCCGATCCTCAGCAGCCACGCTCGGCTCGGGCTGCGCCTGCGACGGCGCAGCCTGCGGCTCGGGCACCACGCTCGGTTCGGGTGCCGCCCGCGGCTCCGCCTCCACCGGTCTCGCGGCCGGCGACCGGCGCGCCGCACGCTCGAGTCGCGCCAACTCGGCAGAGTCGATCGCCACCGCTTCGATCGCCAGTACCGATGGCGGCGGCGGCGTCCGCCATCCGTCCATGCCGACCACCACGATGATAGCGATCAGCCCCGCGTGCAGACTGATCGACAGCAGGTAAGGCCGCCAGCGCTCGATCACGCCGGACATGCGGCGCTCAACGCTGGACCCCCACACTGACCGGGTCAGTGAGGAAGCCTACCTTCCGCGCACCCGCTCCCTGCAGCAGCACCATCGCCTCGACCACGCGGCCATAGGGCACTTCGTGGTCGCCCTTGACGAACACCGGGAGCCCCGGAGCGCTGCGCAACACGGCGGCCACCCGAGCCTCCACCATCGAATCGGCGAGTGGTTCGTCCGGACGCTCGCCCTGATTGAGGTAGAGGCGTCCTTGACGATCGACCGACAGCACGAGCGGCGGCCGGTTCTGCAGATCGGCGGGGTCGAGCGCCTCGGCGGCGGCGTCCGGCAGCTCGACCTTGACGCCCTGCGTGAGCAGCGGGGCGGTGACCATGAAAATGATGAGCAGCACCAGCATCACGTCGATGTATGGAACGACGTTGATCTCGCTCATCGGTCGCCGGCTGCGCCCCCCGGGAGTCACGGCCGCGCCTCAGCCCGCCGCGCGGGTTGCATGCCGCTGCAGGATCATGGAGAACTCCTCCATGAACGCGTCGTAACGCGCCTCGAGCCGCCAGACCTGGTCGGCGAAACGGTTGTAGGCGACCACCGCGGGAATGGCGGCGAAAAGACCAATAGCTGTCGCCACCAACGCCTCGGCAATGCCGGGCGCCACCGTGGCAAGCGTGGCCTGCTGCACGGACCCCAGCCCGACGAAGGCGTGCATGATTCCCCAAACCGTGCCGAACAGGCCCACATAGGGACTGGTGGAGCCGATCGTGGCCAGGTTGGTCAGTCCCTTCTCGAGATCTTCGATTTCCTTGATCTTTTGCGCCTTCATCGCCCGGCGCGCACCCTCGAGCAGCACCTCCGAGGCGCCCACGTCCTGCTGGCGCAAGCGGGCGAACTCGCGGAAACCCGCCTGGAAGATGTTGTCGATGCCTGCGGGCCTGCCGCGCGCCTCGATGTTCTTGTAGAGCATGGCGAGGTCGCCGCCGGACCAGAAGTCGCGCTCGAAACGCACCAACTCGTCCTTGGCCCGTCCGAGGACACTGCGTTTCCTGAACACGATGCTCCATGAGTAGAAGGACGCCATCACCAGCATCAGCATCACGAACTGCACGACGATCGTGGCTTCCGCGATCAGGCGCAGGATGGACAGGTCGTTCACTGCAGGTACTCTCCCATGCGCCTCGGTCGCAGGGTCCGGGCATCAACGCACACGACACGGACCCGCGCCTCGACGAGGAGTTCCCGGGGCATGCCACCACCGGCCTCGCGCCACACCTGCTGCTCGAAGACGGCGGTGGTGCGGCCCTCGGGCTGCATCGTGCAGGTCACGTCGAGCAGGTCGTCGAGCCGCGCCGGCGCCTTGTAAGCGATATCCACGTGCAGCACCATGAACTGTACGCCGCGCTCGGTGGCAAGAGTCTGCTGCGACACGCCGCGGCTGCGCAGCCATTCGCTGCGACAGCGTTCGAGGTAGCGCAGGTAGTTGGCGTAGTACACGACGCCACCGGCATCGGTGTCCTCCCAGAAGATCCTTACCGGCCAATGAAATGCGCTCACGTGCCCTCCTCGAACAGCGGCAGCGCACCGGCCTGTCGCTGCGGCGGCGCAAGACCGAAATGCAGATACGCCGTGCGCGTGGCGACGCGGCCGCGCGCCGTGCGCATGAGGAAGCCCTGTTGGATCAGGAAGGGCTCGATCACGTCCTCGAGCGTGCCGCGCTCCTCGCCGATCGCGGCGGCCAGGCTGTCGATGCCGACGGGTCCGCCATCGAAGCGCTCGATGATCGTGGTGAGCAGCTTGCGGTCCAGCGTGTCGAAGCCCACCGGGTCGACCTCGAGCAGATCGAGAGCGGCGATCGCGATGCCGGCGGTGATCGTGCCGTCGCCCTTTACCTCGGCGAAGTCGCGGGCGCGGCGCAGCAAACGGTTGGCGATCCGCGGCGTGCCGCGCGAGCGCTCGGCGATGCGCTGCGCACCCTCCTCGGCAAGCGGCACTCCGAGGATGCCGGCGGAACGCTGCACGATGTGGGTCAGGTCGGCCACATCGTAGAACTCGAGGCGCTGCACGATGCCGAAGCGGTCGCGCAGCGGCGAGGTCAGCAGGCCGGCGCGCGTGGTCGCGCCGACCAGCGTGAACGGCGGCAGCGAGAGCTTGATGGAACGCGCTGCGGGACCCTCGCCGATCATGATGTCAAGCTGGTAATCCTCCATGGCTGGATAGAGAACTTCCTCCACGATCGGTGACAGCCGATGAATCTCGTCTACGAAGAGCACGTCCCGCGGCTGCAGATTGGTCAGGATGGCGGCCAGATCACCCGGGCGCTCGAGCACGGGCCCGGAGGTCTGGCGCAGGCTGACCCCGAGCTCCGCGGCGAGAATGTTGGCCAGCGTCGTCTTGCCAAGTCCCGGCGGACCGAAGATCAGCACGTGATCCAAAGCCTCGGCACGCGCCCGCGCCGCGCCGACGAATATCTCGAGCTGCTCCTTGACGGGACGCTGGCCGACGTAATCGGCGAGGCGCTTGGGGCGGATGGCTCTGTCGATTGCCTCATCTTCCCGGCCGCCCTCGGCGCTAACCAGGCGTTCGTTCATCGCAGCGCTCCCTGCAGCGCGCGGCGGATGAGATCCTCGGTGCTCGCCGCGCGCGCCTCGCCGGCCGTCGCCGCCTTGATGAGCCGAGTGGCCTCGGCAGGCTTGTAGCCAAGCGCGACCAGTGCCGCATAGGCCTCGCCTTCGGCGCCCGCTCCCGGCGCCTCGGGTGCCGCGACCGCCGCCGACCCACCATCCGCCGCCAACCGATCGCGCATCTCGACGACCAGACGCTCCGCAGTCTTGCGACCGACGCCGGGAATGCGCGTCAGTGCCGACGCGTCGTTGCCGGTCACGCACGCAGCGAACCCCTCTACCGTGGTGCCGGAGAGTATGGCGAGCGCAATCTTTGGTCCGACGCCCGAGACCTTCAGCAGGTTGCGGAACAGTTGCCGCTCGGCCGCGGTGGCGAAGGCGTAGAGGATGTGCGCGTCCTCGCGCACCACGAGATGGGTCAGCAGGCGCGCCTCCTCGCCAACCGCCGGCAGACCGTAGAAGGTGGACATCGGCGCCTCCATCTCGTAGCCCACCCCTCCCACCTCGAGGAGGAGCCGCGGCGGCGACTTGACCGCGATGCGACCCCGCAGCGAGCCGATCATCCTGCGGCTCCTGCGGCCTGCGCGCCGCCGTCGCGCCCCGCAAGCAGCCCGGCGAGACGCCGGTGCTGCGCATGGCACAGGGCAACCGCCAGAGCGTCGGCCGCATCCGCAGTGAGCCGCCCCTCGACCTCGAGCACGGCACGCATCATGTGCGCCACCTGCAGTTTGTCCGCGCCGCCGAAGCCCACGGTCGCGAGCTTGATCGCGCGCGGCGCGTACTCGGCGATTTCGAGACCCCCGAGCGCCGCCAGTGCGGCCCCGCGCGCCTGCCCGAGCTTCAGAGCGCTGTCGACGTTGCGGTTGACGAACACTTTCTCGACGGCGATCTCCTGCGGACGATGCACTTCGACGAGTTCGCGCACGCCAGCGTGCAGCCGGACGAGCCGCGCAACCATCGGCAGACCTTCTACCTCGATCCGGCCATGCGCCACGCATCGGGCGTCGGGTCCGCGCACATCGATGACACCGAAGCCGAGCCGCCGCGAACCGGGGTCGATCCCGAGGATCCGGCAGTCCGTGGCCGCCATCAGCGGAGCCGTCCGGCCCGCGGGTGCCAACCCGTCCGGCGGTGCCAGCCCGTCCGACGGCGTCGGCCCGTCCACCGGCGTCGCCCCCGGCCGATAGTTTCGCCAGGACTTGGACCGATAACGCGGCATGCGCTCGCGACCCCGGAAATCTGCCGAAAAATGGCCCGCGTATGATAGCCGGAATCCCCGCCTCGAGGCAGGCAAAGAGGGTACGTCGAGCGTGCAGGTTGCCGAGCAGATCCCGGTCGAAATCCAGCGCGCCATCGATCTCGCGCACGCGCAACTCGTCGTGGCCGGTGTCGCTCCGGCCGCACTCGATGCGGCGTTGCCGGCCGCGCGACTAGTCGGCAGCCTGACCGCCGAGGCGACGCTGGCGATCGGCGCCCTGCTGCACGAGGCGCTCGCGGGGGAGCTGCCGCAGCAACCCCCACCGGACGTCGCACCACAGGCGTGGGAAGCCGCGCGGGAGCTGTCCCGGCTCGGCGAGTTCGGCGGTAACCCGCAGTGGCAGGACACCGCGCGGCTCGCCGATGCGCAGCTCGAGGGCTTGCGCAAGATGCTGCTCGCGCTCGCCGCCGACCCGCGTCTCGTGGTGGCGCGCCTAGGGATGCAGCTTGCGCGGCTGCGCGCTGCCCGCGTATTGCCGGAGGCGGTGCAGCGCCGGCTGGCCGCCGAAACGCGTGCGGTGTTTGGTCCGCTCGCCAACCGGCTCGGCGTCTGGCAGGTCAAGTGGGAGCTGGAAGACCTCGCCTTCCGCTACCTAGAACCAGCCGAGTACAAGGCGATCGCGGCAGCGCTCGCCGAGCGACGCAGCGACCGCGAGCGCTACATCGCAGAACTGCGAACCGAGCTCGGGCGACTGCTGCAGGAGGCCGGCATCACCGCGGAAGTCCAGGGTCGACCGAAACACATCTACAGCATTCATCGCAAGATGCGCGAGAAGCGCCTGTCCTTCGAGCAACTCTTCGACGTTCGCGCGCTGCGTCTCGTCTGCGAATCGATCGCTGACTGCTACGCAGCGCTCGGCGTGGTGCACGGACGCTGGACCAATCTGCCGGGCGAGTTCGACGACTACATCGCCACCCCGAAAGACAATGCCTACCGCTCGATCCACACCGCGGTACTGGGACCCGGCGGCAAACCGGTGGAGATTCAGATCCGCACGCGTGAGATGCACGAATATGCGGAGCTCGGCGTCGCCGCCCACTGGCGCTACAAGGAAGGCATCGCCCGTGATGCCGGCTACGCGCGCAAGATCGACCGCCTGCGTCAGTTGCTTGCGCCCGTACCGGGCGACGCGCCGCGCGAGGGCCCGGACTTCATCGAGCAGGTGCGCAACGACCTGTTCGCCGATCGCGTCTATGCATTGACGCCACGCGGCGAGGTCATCGATCTGCCGCGCGGTGCCACCCCGCTGGATTTCGCCTATCAGGTGCATACGACGCTCGGCCACCGTTGCCGAGGCGCCAAGGTCAACGGCCGGATCACACAGCTCACCCAACCGCTGCGCAACGGCGAGGTGGTGGAGATCATCAGCGGCAAGCAGGAGTCACCGAGCCGCGACTGGCTGATCCTCGAGGGCTACCTCGCCGCGCCGCGCAGCCGCGCCAAGCTGCGCGCCTGGTTCCGCCGCGTCGATGCCTCGGAGAACGAAGCGGCCGGGCGGGTCGTCCTCGAGCGCGAGCTGGCGCGTCTCGGGGTCGGACTCGAGCAGGTTCCGGCCGTCGCCAGCGAACTGCGGGCCGGCGATGCGGCCCAGCTCTACCGCTGGCTTGGCGAGGGCGAGGTGTCGGTGGCCCAACTGCAACAGGCCGTAGGGCGCCTGACGGCCCCGCGCCCGCGTGCCGTCATGACCGACGCGCCTCCCGCCGCACCTGCGGCTGACGCGGCCGCAGCGCGGCGCCGTAGTGGCCGGCTGCCCGACACGGCCGGCAAGGGCCCAGCGGCGGTGCACATCGAGGGTGTAGGCGGCCTGCCGATGACGCTGGCGAGGTGCTGCGCGCCCGCCGCCGCGGAGCCGATAGCGGGCTACGTCGCACTCGGGCGAGGCGTGACAATTCACGCGGCCACCTGCAGCAATCTGCAGCGCATGCGGAGCAAGCATCCGGAGCGCTGCCTGCGCGCCGAATGGCGGAGTTGAGATACGTGTTGTGGCGGCAGGCGCCAGCGATCAGCGGTTCGGCATGTCGATGGCGCGCTTGTCGGCGGCGAGCGCCGCCTCGTGCAGGGCCTCCGACAGCGTCGGGTGCGCGTGGATCGTGCGCTGCAGGTCTTCGGCACTCGCCGAGTACTCCATCGCCAGCACGGCCTCGGCAATGAGTTCGCCCGCCATCGGTCCGATGATGTGCACGCCGAGGATCTGGTCGTCGTCCGCAGCGGCGATCAGCTTCGCGAAGCCCTGTCCCGCTTCCATGGCACGCGCCCGACCGCTGGCGAGAAACGGGAAGCTGCCCACCTTGCAGGCCCGCCCGCTCGCCCTGACCTGTTCCTCGGTCGCGCCCACCCAGGCGATCTCCGGCGCGGTGTAGATTACCGACGGGATGGCTGCGTAATTGACGTGCGCATAGCGCCCGGCGATCCGGTCAGCCACCGCAACGCCCTCTTCCTTGCCCTTGTGGGCCAGCATCGGGCCACGCACGCAGTCGCCTACCGCCCAGACGTCAGCCGCGGCGGTGCGGCAATGGTCATCGACCTTGATGTAGCCGCGCTCGTCGATCTCGACACCGGTGCCCTCGCCGAGCAGGTTGCCCGTGTAGGGCTTGCGTCCGATGCAGACGATCAGCCGATCGACCGTCAGGGTCTGCGCCGTCCCTGCGCTGTCGGTGTAGGTGACCTGCACCGCGTCGTCCTTGACCGCAGCCGCGGTCACCTTGGCACCGAGCCGCAGGTCCAGCCCCTGCTTCCTGAAGTGCTTGAGCGCCTCCTTGGCCAGCTGCTGGTCGGCCATCGGCAAAAACGCCGGCATCGCCTCGAGGATCACGACCTCGGCGCCAAGCCGCTTCCAAACGCTGCCGAGTTCAAGGCCGATGACACCTGCCCCGATCACGCCGAGCCGTTTCGGCACGCTGTCGAATTCGAGTGCTCCCCAGCTGTCAACGATATGCCGGCCGTCGAACGGCGCGCTGCGCAGCGGCATGGGCTGCGAGCCGCTGGCGAGCACTACATGGCGCGCTGTCAGCACCTGCACGCTGCCGTCGTGCGCCGTGAACTCGACCTTCCGGTCCGCGAGCAGCTTGCCGTGCCCCTGCAGCGCGGTAACACCTGCAGACTTCAGCAGCTGCGCGATGCCGCCGGTCATGTTCCTGACGATGCCGGCCTTGCGCTTCTGCATGGCGGCGATGTCCATCGCCACCGTGCCTGTCCTGATGCCGTGCGCTGCGAACTCCGCCTGCGCCCGGTGGAAAAGTTCCGAGGACTCGAGCAGGGCCTTGGAGGGTATGCAACCGGCATTGAGACACGTGCCACCGAAGGCCGTGCTGCCGTCGTAGTTCTTCCACTCGTCGATGCAGGCGGCCTTCAGGCCGTTCTGACCAGCACGGATGGCCGCCGGATAACCGGCGGGACCGCCGCCGATGACGATGACGTCGTAATCACTCATGGGAGTTCTCCACCGCCGCGGGCGGCGCGATCAAAGTCCGAGCAGCATGCGGCCGGGATCCTCGAGGCAATCCTTGATAGCCACCAGGAACTGAACGGCCTCGCGGCCATCGATGATCCGATGGTCGTAGCTGACCGCGAGATACATCATCGGCCGCACCACCACCTGGCCATTGATCGCCATCGGACGATCCTGGGTCTTGTGCATGCCGAGGATGGCGCTCTGCGGCGCGTTCACGATAGGTGTCGAAAGCAGCGAGCCGAACACGCCGCCGTTGGTGATCGTGAAGGTGCCGCCCTGCAGCTCCTCGAGGGCAAGACCGCCGGCGCGCGCGCGCGCGCCGTAATCGACGATCTGCCTCTCGATCTCGGCGAAGCCCATGTTCTCGGCGTTGCGCAGCACCGGCACCACCAGACCGCGATCGGTCGATACCGCGACGCCGATGTCGTAGTACTCGTGATAGATGATGTCGCTGCCGTCGACCGCGGCATTCATCACGGGGAACTTGCGCAGCGCCTCGATGCTCGCCTTGACGAAGAAGGACATGAAACCGAGCTTCACGCCGTGCTGCTTCTCGAAACGGTCCTTGTGGCGGGCCCGCAATTCATTGACGGCGGTGAGGTCTACTTCGTTGAAGGTGGTGAGCAACGCGGCATTGTGCTGCGCCTGCACCAGACGCTCGGCGATCCGCTGGCGCAGCCGGGTCATCGGCACCCGCTGCTCGGCGCGGGGTCCGGCCGGCGCAGGCCCCACAACCCGCGAAGCCGGCGCCGCTGCCGGAGCCGCAACGGAGGCAGGAACCGGAGCGGGCGCCGACTGCTTCGCGGCATGCGCCAGCACGTCGCCCTTGGTGACCACCCCGTCACGGCCAGAGCCGCTGACAGTTGCCGGATCCACCCCCGCCTCCTCGGCAGCGCGTCGCGCCGCCGGACCGAGCTTGCCCGCCCCGCCGGGTTTGGCTGCGGGGGCCGCTGCTGCCGCACCGGCCGCTGCGCCCGCAGTCGCCGCAGCGGTCGGCGGCACCGCGGCCGGCGCAGTGCCCGGCTCGAGTATCGCGAGCAGTTCGCCGCTCTTCACCGTGGCGCCCTGCTGGACGCGCAATTCCTTGATGACACCCGCGGCGGGTGCGGGAACCTCGAGCACCACCTTGTCGGTCTCGAGGTCGGCGAGGTTCTCGTCACGACTGACGGTTTCACCCGGCTGCTTGCGCCACGCCACCAGCGTGGCGTCGGCAACGGATTCGGGAAGCTGGGGAACGCGGATTTCCATGGTCATGGTCGGGATGTTTCCTGATCAACGCTTGCGACGACCGCCGGCGGCGGTACGCGCGGGTTCCGGTGACTCACCGGAAAGACGCTTGGTGATACGGGTATCGTCCTCGCGGGCTGCCGAGGTGAGCGCCGCCCGCACGAGACTGGCCTGCTCGGTGTCGTGCACCTTGCCGATACCGGTCGCCGGGGCCGCCGCAGGCGGACGCCCCGCGTACAGCAGGACGCGTTTGCCGCCCAGAGGCCGCTCCAGCCGGTGGCGGATCTGGTACCACGCACCCTGGTTCTGCGGCTCCTCCTGACACCAGACTATCTCGCGTGCCTGCGGATAGCGCTCGATGATGGCCGCGTATTCCTCGGCAGGGAACGGATAGATCTGCTCCAGCCGCACCAGCGCGACATCATCCTGGGCGGCGGCCCGGCGAGCCTTGAGCAGGTCGAAGTAGACCTTGCCGCTGGAGAACACGATTCGGCGCACCTTGCTGCGCTCCAGCGTATCGATCTCGTCGATGATGTTCTGGAAGGATCCCTTCTCGAGGTCGGCCAGCGACGACACGGACATCTCGTGGCGCAGCAGGCTCTTCGGCGTCATCACCACGAGCGGCTTGCGGAACTCGCGCAGCATCTGTCGCCGCAGCATGTGGAACATCTGCGCCGGGGTCGATGGTACGCAGACCGACATGTTGGCCTCGGCGCAAAGCTGCAGGAAGCGCTCGAGGCGCGCCGAGGAGTGCTCCGGACCCTGACCCTCATAGCCATGCGGCAGGAACAGGGTGAGCCCGCAATAACGCCCCCACTTGGACTCGCCGGAGCTGATGAACTGGTCGATGATGACCTGCGCGCCGTTGGCGAAGTCGCCGAACTGCGCCTCCCAGACCACGAGGACGCCGGGGTCGGTCTGGGAGTAGCCGTACTCGAAGGCAAGCACCGCTTCTTCCGAGAGCACCGAATCGATGACCGTGAAGCGCGGTTGGCGCTCGGTCACATTTTCGAGCGGGACGTATGTGTTGCCAGTCTGCTGGTCGTGCAGTACGGCGTGCCGGTGGAAGAAGGTGCCGCGTCCCGAGTCCTGTCCCGAGATGCGCACCGCGTAGCCGTCCTCGAGCAGCGCGGCATAAGCGAGCGACTCGGCGCAGCCCCAGTCGAGCGGCAGTTCGCCAGCCACCATCTTCGCCCGATTGGCGATCACCTGCTGAACGCGCGGATGCAGCGCATGGCCGGGCGGCACCGCCACGAGGCGTGCACCGAGGGCACGCAGGCGCTGCATCTCGACGCCCGAACGCACTGGCGCAGCCCAGTCGATGTTGCGCATGTAGGCGCTCCAGTCGACGGTGTACTTGTTGCCGATCATGCCCAGCGAAGCCTTGGCCTGCGGCCGCCCTTCGTCGAGTCCGGCCCGGTACTGCTCGACCAGTCCGTCCGCCTCGAACTGGGTGAGCACGCCGTCGGCGACCAGCCGGTCGGCATAGAGCTTGCGAGTGGTCGGATGCTTGCGGATCACCTGGTACATCACCGGCTGGGTGGCAGCCGGCTCGTCGGCTTCGTTGTGACCGAGCCGGCGGTAGCAGACGAGATCGATGACCACGTCCTTGTGGAAACGCTGCCGGTACTGCATCGCAAGCCGCGCGACGAAAACGACGGCTTCCGGATCGTCGCCGTTGACGTGGAAGATCGGCGCCTCGAGCATCTTCGCGACGTCGGAGCAGTACATGGTCGAGCGCATGTCCTGCGGATGGGACGTGGTGAAGCCCACTTGGTTGTTGACCACGATATGCACGGTCCCACCAGTGCTGTAGCCACGCGCCTGCGAAAGCTGCATGGTCTCCATCACCACGCCCTGGCCGCCAAAAGCCGAGTCGCCGTGGATCAGGCAGGGCACGACGCGCTCGCCGAGCGCGTCGCTGCGCCGCTCCTGACGCGCGCGGACCGACCCCTCGACCACGGGGTTCACCACCTCGAGGTGGGAGGGATTGAAAGCGAGACCGACGTGGACGTTGCCACCGGGCGTGCGCAGATCGGCGGAGAAGCCCTTGTGATACTTGACGTCGCCCGAGCCCTTGATCTGCGAAATGTCGTACTTGCCCTCGAACTCGCTGAAGAGCACCGAGGGTGCCTTGCCGAGCACATTGACCAGGACGTTGAGGCGGCCGCGATGCGCCATGCCGATGACGAACTCCTCGACGCCCATGCCGCCCGCGGTCTGCACGAGATCATCGAGCAGCGGAATCAGCGAGTCGCCGCCCTCCAGAGAAAACCGCTTTTGACCGACGTACCTCGTGTGCAGGTAGCGTTCGAGACCCTCCGCGGCGGTCAGCTGCCAAAGAATGTTCTTGCGCTCCTCCACGGTGAAGCGGTGGTGCATGCGACCCGACTGGAATTCATCCTGCAGCCACAGTCGCTCCTCGGTGTTCGAGACGTGGGCGAACTCCGCACCCACCGCGCTGCAGTAGACATGCTCGAGCGTCGCGATGATTTCGCGCAGCGTCGCGCGCGCCGGTACCTTGTCGACCCGGCTGCCGGTGAAGAAATGGGTGTCGAGATCCGCTTCGGTAAGGCCGAAGTATGCGAGGTCGAGCACCCGCGGCCGCTCGCGGCGCATCAGCCCAAGCGGATCGAGTTTGGCAACTAGGTGGCCCCGGTTCGCATAGATTTGCACGAGACGTGACACCGCACCCTGCTTGGCGCTCGCGTCCCCGTCCAGTGCCGCTGCAACCGCCCCACCTACCTGCCGCGCCACCTGGGCGCGCGCCGCGATCGCGTCCTGGATCGCGCGGTGGGATGGCTCGGGAGCCGTTGGCCGCGGCATCCTCGAGAAGTACTCCCGCCACGCCGGCGATACGGCGCTCGGGTCACTCAGAAACTGCTCGTAAAGCGACTCGACATAGTCAGCGTTGCTGCCATAGAGAGGGGTGGAAGCAAGCTGCTCGCTGCGCGTGGCGCCCATTTGTACAGAAACCCCCGAAGACCGTGAAAGCGCGCGCATTCTACCCGATCGAACGGCCGGGATTTGGCACGGGCGCAGCCCAGGCGCAGGAGGTAGTGGCGCCCCCGGCCGGAGTTGAACCGACGACCTTGGAGTGCAACGCCAAGCCCAG